>NZ_BAAAXV010000005.1:331033-662066 GCF_039535785.1 Nonomuraea helvata | reverse complement strand
CGAGGAACTCGTGGCCGAGGCGCTGGCCGGGCCGGCGCGGCGATTCGCCGCGGTAAGCCCACAGGTCGGTGCCGCACACGCAGGAGCGCAGGACCTGGACGACGGCGTCGCCGGGTTCGCTGAGGCGGGTGTCGGGGACGTTCTCGACGCGGACGTCGTAGGGACCGTGAATGATCGCGGCGCGCATGGTGGGTCCTTAGTCGGTGGTGGGCCGGTCGGCGGTCAGGGTGGTGAGGTCGAAGCGGGCGACGGGCCGGTCTCCGGCGCCGGTGACGACCGCGTGCCAGCGGACCTCGCCGCGCCCGGTGCCGGGGCGCGGGGTGATGCGGACGGCTGTCATGGTGACGGTGAGCGGGGTGCCGGGGCGGACGGGGGCGAGGAAGCGGAGGTTGTCAAGACCGAGGTTGGCGAGCACGGGCCCGGGTTCGGGCGGGACGAGCATCCCGGTCGCGAGCGCGGCGACCAGGTGGCCGTGGGCGATGATGCCGCGGAAGATCGGGTGATCGGCGGCGGCGGCCTCGTCGGTGTGCAGGTAGTAGTGGTCGCCGGTCAGTTCGGCGAAGGCGGCGATGTCCTCACGGGTCACGATGCGGGGCCCGGCCGTGGCGGTGTCGCCGAGGCGCAGGTCGCGCAGGTGCAGGCGGAGCGGGCTCGTACCGGGTGTGTTCGGCGGGCTTCCTGGCGTCCAGCGGTCGGTGGCGGCGGTCAGGTGGGCCGGGGTGCCGCCGACGGTGGTCGCGGTGAGGCGGGTACGCAGGCGGCCGGGGTGCTGCCCCTTGCCGGGCGCGAGTGCCGCGTCCGTGGCGGGTGAGGTCTCGGGGTCGATGAGGTGCAGGCGTTCGTGGGTCGGAGCCAGGGCGCGGGCGAGGTCGCGGGCCTGGCCGGGGTCCGCTGTGACGATCCAGCTTCGGAGGCCGCCGGCGCCGAGGGCCAGCGCGCGGGCGATCTCGCCGGCGTCGCGGTACGGGACGAGTGCCACGACGGGACCGAACGCCTCGACCCGGTGCAGGTCCTGGGCCTGTGCGTCGTCGGCGGCGAGGAGGACCGGCGGCAGGTATGCCCCGGGCCCGTACTCCTTCGCCGCGAACGCCACAGCCTCGGGCGTGCCGCACACCGTACGGGCCGCTCGGCGCAACCGTGCGAGCGCGGACAACAGGCGGCGCCGGTGCGCGGCGTCCACCAGCGGGCCCAGGGCCGGGTCTCCGCACTCCCGGTCCGTGAACCGGAGTTCGCCCAGGGCCGACGACGCGGCCTGGCTGACGGCGTCCATCAGGGTCTCGGGAACGAAGGCACGGCGTACCGCCCGGCGGGTCTGGCCGTTGTGCGCGGACATGCCGGCCACGAGACGTTCCACGTACAGGTCGAGCGCCCGGCCGTGGTCCGCCGCGTCCATGCCTAGGACGGCGCAGTCGAGAATCCCGGCGGTGAACTCCGCGCGGGGCGGCATCGGCCGCCGCGCGAGCAGGGTGCGCAACCGCCCGGCCGTGGCGGCGGTGCCGTTGAACCGGAGCTGGTCGTGCGGGCCGAGATGGCCGGTCAGGTCGGCGGGACCGGTCACCAGTTGCAGGCAGCCCGGCGGGACGGCGTCGCATTCGCTGACGCGCCGTACCAGGTGGGCCGTCAGCTCCGCGGTACGGCGCGACGGCCGGACGATGCTCGGCGCGCCGAGCACGAACGCGCCCGCGAAGCCGTCGAGCATCGTGCTCACGGGGTCGGCGAAGCCGCTGACGTGAACGGCGATTCCGGGCGGGGCGGCGGACAGGTGGGCCATGGGCGGCAGATGGGTGACGGGCTCGACGAGCAGGTTCCCGTCGCTGGTCGTCTCGCCCGCGAAGTGGCGGGTCACGGCGTCGGCGTGACCGAGCAATGCGTCCAGCCCCGCCCGGACGTCCTGTTCGGCATCGGCGGGCGAGCCGCCCAGGTGCCCGGCCAGAGCGACGAACTCCGCCTGGTACCGGGCCAGATGACGCGCCAGCAGCCTGGCGACCCGGGCGCGCTCCGCGAAGCCGAGGCCGCGCAGGGCGGGGATGCCGACCGTACGGGCGTGTGCCACGGCGGGGCCCGCGTCGACGCCGACCGCGGTGACCCGGTAGACCTCCTCCCCTGACACCGCGTGCCGCCGCGGTGTCCCGAGGTCCGTGGGCGTATGCCATCGGTCGCACAGGTAGTGCGGCACGAGCCTGGTCACAGCCGGTTCCCGGCAGACGAGGAGACCAGTACGGGCTCGGACGACGAGGCGTCGGGCCCGCCGGCCTGGGCGGTGCCCGCTGAGGTGAGCCCAGCGAGGGCCGCCGACCGGTAGACGGACGGTGTCACGGCGAAGGCCGCCTTGAAGGTCCGCTGGAAATGGCTGAGATCGCGGTAGCCGACCTGTACGCAGATGTCGGACAATGGCAGATCCGTTTTCAGCAGAAGCGTTTGGGCGCGCTGCATGCGCAGTTCGGTGACGAAGTCGATGAACCGGCGTCCGGTGTGCTTCTTGAAGGTTCGCGAGAAGTGGTACCTGCTCATGTGCGCGACGTGGGCCGCGGACTCGAGGGTCAGGTCGTTGTCGGCGAAGTTCTCGGTGATGTACGAAACGGCGGCCGCCACGTGCACGGCGGCGGCGTGGTCGTGGCGTTTCGGCGGGTGGGCGGTCGTGAGCGGGACGTCCTCCCGCAGCCGCGCGGCGAACCACAGCAGTTCGTCGACGAACGCCCGGGCACCGTCGCGCGGCTGTCCCAGGCCGGGCGGCGGCTGCTCATGAACCGGCAGGTGCAGGGCCTTCGGAATGGCCACCGCCCCCAGCGCGGCCAGCACGACGCGGAGGTGGTCCACCGCGTGGCTGCTCTGCCCGACGCCGACCGACACGATGCCGACCGGCTTCCGGCGCAGGGCGCCGCCCGCGAGCCGGTCCAGGGCGAGCTGGACCTCTACTGAGCAGGATTCGTTGCGGACACCGGCCAGGAGAACCAGCCCGTGGGCGCGGCGCGCCCAGGTCCTCAGCGTGTCATCGGCCGCCGCGCCACGGCGGGGCCGTCCGATCCAGAGCCAGCACGCGGGCCGCCCGGTCGCCTTGCCGATCACGTCGCGCAAGGCCGGGAGCACGGAGGCGAGTCCGGGTAATTCCGCGGGAACGTCACTGACGACGAGGACGGTGGGCGGGGCGCTGTGCGAAGACGGCAAAGTCATGTAGTGACCTCCGGAATTCGTGTTTTGCGCAACCTGGATCGCGCAGAACCTGAGCCTCAAGCTATTGGGACCTGATTCAGCTGGGCATAAGGCACACCGCCTTCCGATGCGGAACGCTCCATGACCCGTCCACTATCGACTTGACGTGTTCGCGGCTCATCCGTGTCAGGTCATGGTCGCGTCACGGTCGCCCCCGCCGGGTAAGGGACGTTGAGGGACAGTCAATACGGCAGGGGGTTTCCTCGGCGTTTGCGCCACCGGAAACGGTGATCCTTTCAGTGCAGCTTCCCGCCTTGGATTCTCCGGTGCCTCCCAGGTCGCGTTCTCCCGCGCCATCCGCACAACCAGTGCCTTGACCGGCTGGAGGGTGCAGGGTCGTCGGGCGCCTCCTGTCGGTGAAGGTCCACTTACGCCTCACGAGGTTGCGATGCCAGCGCATGATTGTCGCCGGGGCGTCCCGCGCAGTGCCGCACCATGCTCAGCAGCACCTCCCAGCGCGGCACATGCTCGGCCCCGCCGGCCCGCAGGTGGTCGCGCAGAGCGTTCAGCGTGCTCTGCGCGATCTCCGCTCACGGAGATCGCCCGTGGGTGGGATGTCATTCCATGTCCACGGCCATCGATGATGGCCTGCTCACGCCGCGCGTCGCGGCTTCGGAGTGTCCAAAAGGTACGCGGCGAGGCTCGTTCTCCAAAGTGACGTGCAGTTCGCTCGATTCCGAGCCCGGAAACGTCTGCCTGGCTGCTTCATTCCCGGCGACGGCTCTGGCCTGCGACACCTCGCTGTGGAGCGATGAGGTGTGGGTGGCCGTCTGCACGCCGCTCGGTGGAGAGCGCACGGCGCAGCGCGCTGGCCGGATGGGCCGAATACGGCCGACGCCCGCACCCAACGCTCATCGCCGACCGGCAGTTCTACGGCCGCGCGTTCGAGCGGGAATTGGCCGAGCGCGGGGTGAGGCTGCTGCGCCCTACCCACGCCGGCGAGGCCGAACGAGCCGGCGCGCACCTGTTCAAGCCGTTGCGCCAGACCATCGAGTCGATCAACCAGACCTTCAAGGGCCAGCTTGACCTCGAACGACACGGGGGACGCACCCCAGCCGGCGTCACCGTCCGGATCTTCGTCAAGGTCCTGGCCCTGGCCCCGGCCATTTGGCACAACGACTGCACCGGCCAACCGATCAAGAGGTCACTCACCCGCTGCGACCACTGATCCGCGCCAGACCCCTTGGACTCATCCATCTAGTCGGCGGAGCGCAAGAGCATTGCCTCCACCTCAGGACCGGCGTCGGCCGTGCAGACATACGTGGGTCTTCCGGTCGCCGGATCAACGTAGTAAAGAGTCGCACGCTTGCCGCATCTTGAGCACCAGGCGTCAGGGCCGCCACCGAGTTCGGCCAGGCCGACCTTGATCTCTGGGATAACAAAAGCCATGCGGGAATCGTAGATCGGCATGGTCAAGACTTCCGTGGTGACAGCGCGTCTTGCGGAATCCATGCCCGTAGATTGTTCGACACGGGAGGTGACGGGGCCGCCGGTATCGTGCCGCCGGTGGTGATGGGGCGGCGGCGTGATGATCAGTGATTCGGGACGTGGCCGATACCCGGATGCCGGGCGACGTCTCGCAAGGGACCAGGGCTCAGTGGGCGGGAACCGGGTCGGACGACGGCTGCCACTCGCGCCTGATCAGCCCGTATACCCACGAGTCGGAGACCTCGCCGTTGACGACGCAGTCTTCCCGCAACGTTCCCTCACGCACGAAGCCGAGCTTCTCCAGCACGCGGGCGGATGCCACGTTGCGCGTATCGGCCTCGGCCTGGACGCGATTCAGGTCCAGCGTGTCGAATGCCCACCGCAGCAAAGCGCGCGCGGCCTCGGTCGCGTAGCCGTGGCCCCACGCTGCATCGTCGAAGCAGTAGCCCAGCGACGCGCTGCGGTAGTCCGGATTCCACCTCGTCAGGCTGCACCAGCCGATGAACACCCCGTCGGAGACGCGATCCACGGCCAGTCGCGCCCCGGTGCCCTCCTGCGCCATCTGTTGACAAGCCGTGATGAACTGCGCGGCGCGCACGCGTTCGCTCCACGGTGGACTGTCCCAGTAGCGCAGCACGTAGGCGTTGCTGTGCAGCGCGAAGAGGGCGTTCGCATCCGCGTCGTCGAAGGCTCGCAGCCGAAGGCGAGCGGTGTGCAACGAGGGCGTGGGCAGCGACATACTCATGTTCCCTCCCGTGATTGGTGGCCGATCAATCAGACATCCGGTGCCGGTCACTCGCAACGGGATTTCTCGCCTCACCGACACCGCCGCGGGCGGTGGCGAACCTGGCCGCCGAAGCGGAGGAAGCCGGGTGGGACGGCTGCTTCGTGTGGGATCACCTGTCCTGGCGGGCGCCGGTCCAGCAGGTCGCCGACTCGTGGATCGCGCTGGCGGCGATCGCGGCCGCGACCGAGCGGCTGCGGCTCGGCCCGATGGTGTCGACGCTCGCCCGCCGGCGGCCGGCCAAAGTGGCGCGGGAGACCGCGACACTGGATCAGCTGAGCGACGGCCGTCTCACCCTCGGCGTCGGACTCGGAAGTGACCGGTTCGGCGGCGAGCTGTCCAAGACCGGTGAGCAGCTCGACGACCGGCAGCGGGGGCGGATGCTCGACGAGTCCTTGGCGATCCTGGCCGCCGCCTGGTCCGGCGAGCCGGTGCGCCATCGCGGCGAGACATACACCGTCGACGAGGTCGTCGGCACCCTCACGGAACTGCGACATGGCGAGATGGCCTCGTACGACATCGCCATCGGCCTGCCCTCCGACGTCGACCCACTGCCGTATGCCGCCGCCGGCGCGACCTGGTGGCTGACGGAGTTCGACCCGGGTGTACGGCTCGACACGGTGCGCGGCGTACTCCGCGACGGCCCAGCGAATCCGGGCGGCGATTGAGCCGTTCTACCACGACGCCGGACTGGGGCGCTCCAACGTGCGGCCGCTGACATCCGGACCGCTGATCGCGTGCGGCGTCGGCTGCGGTCGCACAGCGATGGCGGGCGCGCGCTCATCCGGCGCAGCGCGCGGCAGCTCCTGCGCGACATGGATGACGGCTGGAGCCTGCACTCCAGCGGCTTACAGTTGGTCGGCCAGCCGCCGGGCCGCGACCTGTACGATGTCCCACGCGGTGGCGAACGGCGGCGCGTAGGACAAGTCAGACCAGGCTAAGTCCTCAACGGTCGCGCCGTGCCACAACGCGGTGGCAACGGTGTCGATACGTTTGCCCGCGCCACGCCCGCCAACGATCTGCGCGCCCATCAGCCGATGATCCGACGGCGCTGCCAGCAACTTCACCGCGACCGGGTCGGCCTCGCTCATGTAGCCGCTGGCCGTGCGGCCTTCGGTGACCAGGGACGTCACCTCGATGCCGGCGACGGCTGCCTCACGCTCATTCAGACCGGTGCGGGCGATCTCCAAGTAGGTCGTGCCCTCAGCGAATCGGGTGATCGCAGTGCCCAGCACGCCGCCGAACCGCAGCGCGCCTGGTGTGACGAGGTTGGTGCCGACGATCCGGCCCTGTTTGTTGGCATGGGTGCCGAGCGGCATGTAGGTCCACGTGCCGGTGAGCCGATGCCGGGTCTCGCAGCAATCACCGGCGGCCCAGATCCCGTCGGCCAGGCTCCCGTCCGGCTCGGGTCGCAAACCGCCATTTGGGCCGCTCGGCAACTTGTCGAGGTCAAGGTAACCGGTGTTCGGTGTGATCCCCAGCGCCAGCACGACCAGGTCCGCCGGATGGTGCTCGCCTTCTGCGGTGTACACGCCACGCACTCGTCCGTCCGCCACGTCCAGCCGCACGACCGGTGAGCCGACCACGACCCGGACTCCCGCCTCGTGCATCCCCTTCTCGATGCGAGCGGACAGGTCGGGGTCCAAGGAACTCATCACCCGGGTCCGGGTGATCACGGTGACCTCGTGGCCACGCCTCCTGGCGGCCTCGGCCATCTCGACGCCGATGTAGCCGCCGCCGGCGACAACCACCCGGCCACTGCCCTTGGGCAGTTTCTCGAGCAGGTCCAACCAGACAGCGCCGTCGGTGAGCGTTTTGACCGGCGCGACGCCGGCATACCGTTGCCCTGTGCCGGGGTGGACGGCCCAGTCCGGCACCACGGCCGACGCACCGGTCGCGATCACCAGCTCGTCGTAGCCCAACACCTGCTCACCGTCGGCATCCTGGTAGGTGACGGTGCGTGCCTGTCGGTCGATCCCGGTCGCGGTGGCGCCGAGCCGCAGGTCGATCCCGGCTGCCCGGTGCTCCTCGGCGGTGCGGGCCACCAGGGCGTTGCCACTGGACACGTCTCCGGCGACCCAGTAGGGGATGCCACAGGCGGAGTACGACGTATCGCCGGTCGCCTCCAGCGCGGTCACAGCCAGCTTGGTCCCGGCCGCCCGGATCGCCTGGTGCGCCGCACTCATCCCTGCTGCATCGGCTCCAATGACCAGCAGACGGGTGGCGCTCACCGGGTCACGTCAATCGAGGCCATGGCTTGGAGCCTATCCAGCTCCGGACGGAGGTGGAGGCCTCGAGAGAAGCAGTGAGCTGACCTGCGGCGATGTCTACCGGGGGGCCTGTGCCGTTGTCCGTGGCGATCGGATTGCCGACCTGGAGATCAGCCTGGTGTGCTGTTCGCGCTCGCTGGCGAGTCGTGGAGCCCACACAGGTTCTCCACCCGAAGCGGACGCGGGCTCCTCGCGGTAGAAGATGTCGATGTCGACCTCTTCCCCGCCCATGACCACTGTGTCCCACGCGTCGCTGATGACCAGGATGCGAAGAGTCTCAGCCGACAGCCGGCCGAGGTGGGCCCGCAGGGCGGCGTCGTCAGGCAGGCCGGAGACGCGCTGTGACAGACGGCCCCGGACGATCCCGAGCCGGTTCATCAGTGTGTCGATGTCCGCCGCGACCTGCGCGTCGGACCTCGGAGCGGCCTGCGCGTCGGCGCAGCCTCTGGCGATGTTGTCCTTGATGGCACGGGTGACGCCATCCTCGTCGGTAGTGACCATCGCCTGCCAGGCACGGCTCTTGTGCCGGTACTGGAGCATCGCCATGGCTGCCTCGTGGCGGATGAAGTCCGCGTCGCGGAAGGCCCGCCCGCGCCAGGCCTGGCTGAGCGACCGGGCCAGAGAGATGGCCGAGGCCAGCCCGCTGTTGAGCCCGCGCCCCGGCCAGAAATGGATGGCGTTGGCGGCGTCGCCGAGCAGGAAGCCGTAGGTGCCCGGAGTGGCGGACGTAGGGGGGTGCAGGTGCGCGGTGAAGCGCGGCCGCTGCACCATGTCGAGCCGGAAGGCGGTGACGGCGCTGAGGTTGTGCTCGGCCACGCCGAACATCGCCAGCCCTTCCTGCACCCGCCGCCACAGGGCGGACCCTTTGATCAGGGCGGGCAGGAACAAGGTGCCGTGAGTGGAGCAGTGGAAGTCGCCGTCGTCGGTGCGGCCCATCATGCACGGGTTGGCGGCGACACACTCCTCGAACACGCGACGGACGGGATCGATGCCGATGACCTCCTCGGCCTCCTCGTCGGTGAGTCGCATGTTGAGGAAACCCTCGCCGCCCAGGGCGTTGAGCAGGTAGCGGTTCTGGGCCACGGTCAGCAGGACCGACATGGCGTCAGGCAGGTCGGACTTGACGCGTAAGCCCAGCACGACATCCTGCAGGTGCTTGCCGTTCAGGGAGTAGATCGAGCTGTCGGCGGTGCCGAACTTGCCGGTGAAATGCTCCCGCGTGCGAGAACGGCCACCCTCGCAGATGGCGAGCACATGATCCTGCTTCGCGGTGTCGCCATGCTCGTCGGGATCGAAGCGGGTGGGGACGAGCCGGATGCGGTCGGACTTCTCGCCGGCCATCTCCAGGAGCGTGTCCTCGATGTAGGCGATGCGGAGGTTGCGCGGGGCTTGTCCTCGGATGGAGTCGGGGCCGGGCGGCCACATCTCGGAGTACGCCCCGGGCTTGAACAGCCGAGTCTGCACCGGGTGGGGGAGGTTGAGGTACTGGCGGCTCTGCACCGTGACGACCTGCTGGCGCCGTACATTTCCCTGATCTTGCCCCTTCCACGCGACCTGAGCACCGTTCTGGGTCCAGCGGCCGTCGTAAACAGTGACGACGACCCGTGATCCCATGAGGTGCTCCAGGAGGAGCGCGAAGCTCAGCCCGACGGGCCCACCGCCGGAGACGGTCACCCGGAGTACCGGCCCCGGATCGACCGATGGGGCGGGTCCGCTCGCACGCGGCAGCGGGAATGCGCCGTAGACTGTCGCGACGTCGTCTGAGCTTGTCTTTTAACCTCTGGCCTGGACGTTTGTGGCGATCGGGTCTGAGAGTCATCTATCCGGCATAGCGGATTGTGTCCTCTGCGATACGGCGTGTCGCCGTGACCCAGGCCAGCCACCGTCTCCACCTTCAAGGTGTCAACCCAAAGAAGAGGAGGCGGTGGCTGTGTCCTCCATGCTGGCATCCGCGGTGGCG
This sequence comes from Nonomuraea helvata, assembly GCF_039535785.1. NCBI lineage: Bacteria > Bacillati > Actinomycetota > Actinomycetes > Streptosporangiales > Streptosporangiaceae > Nonomuraea > Nonomuraea helvata. The sequence goes on along the minus strand of NZ_BAAAXV010000005.1, from coordinate 652,414 downwards.
GCTGTCCTGGAATCGGGCCAGGAGGGTGAGCGGGCCGAAGCGATGGCGGAGTTGTCGGAGTTCCGCCAGGAGATATATGGCTGCCTGACGGCGCGCGCGGATGAGCTGTTCGAGCTGGCCGAGGCGGTGTTATGCGCCGACGGGCCGGTACGCAGCCTGGTCGGACTGGCGCTGGCCCCCGAACACCGGCGCGGTCACGGCGCCTTGTATGACGCGATCAACCACGGCCGGATCGAGATCGGCCGGCTCCGCAGAGCCCTGGCTACGGTGCCGCTGCCGCGCGCGGCGGGCGGGCGGATCGTCCTGGCCGCCGATGTGACTGCGTGGCTGCGGCCAGACGCGCCGACCAGCCCCGAACGGCTGTTCTGCCACACCTACGGCCGCCGCAAGGACGAGCATCAGATGATCCCCGGCTGGCCATACTCGATGATCGCCGCACTGGAGACCGGCCGGACCTCCTGGACTGCGGTGCTCGACGCAGTGCGGCTCGGCCCCGACGACGATGAGGCCGCCGTCACCGCAACCCAGCTTCGCGACCTGGTCGCCCGCCTGATCCAGGCCGGGCAGTGGCGTCAGGGCGACCCGGACATCCTGCTGGTGGTCGACGCCGGATACGACACCGCCCGACTGGCCTTCCTCCTGGACGGCCTGCCGGTGGAGGTGCTGGGCCGGTTGCGCTCGGACCGGGTGCTGCTGCGTCCCGCCCCATCGCGTGAGGAATTCCTGCTGGCCAGCCCCGGTGGCGGACGTCCGCCCAAACATGGAGGCGAGTTCCGGATGAAGGACGAGACCAGCTGGGGCGAGCCGGCCCACCTCACGAGCACCGCCACCAGCCGGTACGGCACGGCGGTCGCCTCCTGCTGGGACCGGCTACACCCTCGGCTGGGCCGCCGCAGCGCCTGGATCGATCATGTCGGCGAGCTCCCGGTCATCGAGGGCACCCTCATCCATCTGCGGGTCGAGCACCTGTCCGGCGAACGTGATCCCAAGCCGGTGTGGCTGTGGACATCGGCCATCGGCATCACCGCCGCGCATCTGGATCGGCTCTGGCAGGCGTTCCTGCGCAGGTTCGATCTTGAGCACACGTTCAGAATGTGGAAGCAGACCCTGGGCTGGACCGTCCCCAAGATCCGCGACCCCTACGCCGCTGACCGCTGGACCTGGCTGATCATTATCGCCTACACCCAGCTTCGTCTCGCTCGCCTCCTCGCCGAAGACCTTCGCCGCCCGTGGGAGAGGCCGCTGCCGCCCGAGCGGCTCACCCCCGCTCGCGTCCGCCGGGGGTTTCGCCACCTCCGCACGAGCCTGCCCCAGCCCGCCGGTGCGCCCAAACCCACGAGCGCTGGTCCCGGACGCCCCAAGGGATCAAGGAACCGCGTCCCCGCCCGTCATCACGAGGTGGGAAAGACCGCCAAACGCGCGGCATCACTCACCGAGCACCGCGAGCAGGCAGGTTAAACGACAAGCTGAGGGCAGGAAGCGGAACTGCTCGTCGCCGATCGTGATCAGGTCGCCCGGTTGGAGCACCTGTGAGGTGACGCGCCTGCCGTTGACCAGCGTTCCGTTTCGGCTTCCCAGGTCGTGCAGGATGTAACGCCCTGCCTCGTGGCGTATCTCGGCGTGGCGGCGCGAAGCTCGTTCGCTGGAGAGCACCACGCTGCAGTCTTGCCTGCGGCCGAAGGTGGTCGGCGTGTCACCGAGCGGGAAGTGGCGGTCGGTGAGGGGGCCGTCGTGCCCGACGATGGCAGGGGGCATGATGCCTTCCTTATCGTGACAGGAGATCTAGTCATCGATGAGTCCAACTCCATCATGTGCGACCAGAAGCAGCCACGTAAGTGAGAAGTACGCACATCGGCAGCTGGGACTTCTCTGTTCCGCGCCACTCAACGTGAGTATGAAGCTTGGGTTGATGGTCAGCGGGCGTGAGGACAACCTTGACGACCGCCCCAGAACCTTGACGAACCGGCATTGCCACTAGCCGGCGAGGCGGTGGCGGGCGAGCGCGTCGTAGAACGGTTGGTGGTACTCGGCGACGCGGCGCAGGTGCGCGTTCGTGTCGGGCGTCTCACGCCGCTTGGACGTCTTGGCCTCCAGCCCGCTGCTCTCGGCCACCTCCGCATGCCACCGATCCGTACGCTGCCAGTTCGCGCGCTGCCCGGGATCCCAGCGCAACGCCTCGGACTTGAACTCGAGCCCGACCCGCTCACAGTAGGTCCGGACCGTCGCCTCCGGATCGGACACGAGATCGTCACCGTCGATCACCAGCGGGACCTCGCCGATGGCCGACCGCACGGCATCGAAAATGACGTGCAGGTACTCGAATCCGTACTCGTCCAGGGTGGCGTCGGGGTTCATGGCGTAGTGCGATGAGATCGCCCCCCGCGGCTCCCGGATCATGAAGGTGTTGACGACCTCGCTGTACAGGCGTCCGTCCTCGAGCAGCGGCGTGTACGTGTAGTCGGAGGTCTCCTTGACGAACACCCGGCGCTCGTTGGCATTGACCTCGAGGATCACGTCGAGCAGCTCGATCGCCGACGTGACCCGCCGGCCCGCCACCTCGAAGTGCCCGTCCACCTGCAGGTACGAGAACGGCTCGTGGAGCACCTCGAGATCGCCGCGCTCGAGCATGATGCGCAGGAACGCCGTGGACCGCGACCGAGGAACCGCCCACAGCACGATGGGCTTCGGCGCGGTACTCATTGCGACCACGCAGTGGGTCGGCGGTCCCAGCGATGCTCGCGCAACCGCGCCATCAGTTCGTCGCTCAGTGGTTCGCCGTCGCTGGCGGCGATGTTGGCGTGCACGTGCGTGTGCTTGCGCATGCCGGGGATGACGGTGGCGACGTCGGGGTTGGCGAGGATGAAGCGGAGGGCGAGTTCGGGCATGGTCATGCTCTCGGGCGCGATCCGCGCCAGCCGTTCGGCGCGCTCCACACTCGGGATGAGGTTCTCGGGCACGAAGTACGTGTTGCGCCAGTCACCTTCGGGCCAGCGGGTGTCCCGGGTGAGAGTGCCGGTGAGTGTGCCTTCGTCGAAGGACACCCGAGCGATCACCGCGACGTCCAGCTCACGGCAGGCCGGGAACAGTTCGTCTTCGGGGGCCTGGTCGAAGATGTTGTAGATGACCTGCACCGTGTCGATCAGCCCGGTGCTCAGCGTCTGAAGGACGTTCCAGGGTTCCCATCGGTTGACGCTGATCCCGACACCTTTGATCAGCCCGCGTTCCTTCATCTCGGTGACGGCGTCCTGCCAGGACGCGTCGTGTGCCCAGGCGTCCTCCCAGACGTGGAACTGGAACAGGTCGACGGATGGCATGGCCAGCCCTTCGAGGCTGCGGTGCAGGTATTCCAAGAGATGATCCGGTGGGTACACCTCGGCCAGTTTGGAGTCGCGGGTGGATGGCCAGGTTCGATCCTTCGGCGGGGGCTTGGTCGCGAGGTAGAGGCGGCGGTCCGGGTGCCGCTTGACCAACTGCCCGAGCATCCTTTCGCTGTGTCCCCGCCCGTAGATCCAGGCACCCCGACCTGGTGGTCGACGGCTCCGGTTCGCTCGACGACGTGACGGATGAGCTGTGCGCCCTGCTGGACGCCGTACCGAGCGAGCCCTGACGTACACGCGGGCGCTATGTCGTAGATCGTGCAGCCGGATGGGCGGCTGTCCGGAGGCGGTCACCAGCCGTCGGAACCGGCCGCTACAGGTGCCTGTCGAGCAAGATGCGCCCGTCCTTGGTCAGCCGGACGTCGATGCTTCTGATTTGCTTCTTGGTCAGCCCGGTCGTGCCGACGGGCATGGTCGTGGTGTCGGGCGACGCCATCCAGGTAGCCAGCCTGGTACTGCTGCCCAGCGCATCGGTGACGTACATGGCGTACTCGAACGTCTTGCGTGGGGCAGGGGCGGCGGGTACGGCGTAACGGCAGGTCAACTCCACTCGGGTGCCCCAGGGTTCCTGGATGACGCGCACCTCGGCGGTGACAGGGCTGGGAATCGTCTGCAGCATCGGCAGGGCGGCCTCCTGCCGCTCGGGCAGGAGCGGGGACGCCATCAGCCCGGCAAGGGCCGCCGCGATGGCGACCGCGGTGGCACGTATCCGGCCCCACCGCCGGGACCGCCGGCTGGAGTCCATCAGCTTGGGCAGCAGACTCGCCGGTACCTCGGCAGGCGAGGGGTCGGCGTGCGGCGGGCGCAGGGCGCGATCCGCCGGGACGGCCGAGAGGATGCCGGGTATGCCGGCGAGCGAGGCGACCGCCTGCGAGCAGGCGGCGCATCCGTTCAGGTGCTCTTCGTACTCGAGTCGTTCGCGGGGTGACAGGGCCCCAAAGACGTACGCCGCATCCCATTCCGCGTACGGATCCGTTGAGGACATCAATGAGTGGTAACCCCCCTTTCCTGCAGCGCAAGTCGCAGGGCCCTGAGAGCGTAGTGCAGTCTCGACTTCACCGTGCCGGGCGGCAGGTCGAGCTCGTCGGCGAGCTCGGCGACGGATTCGCCGCCATAATAGGCGCGCACGATGACGGTCCTGTGGTTCTCCGACAGTTGCGCGAGGGCGTCGGTGACCAGCCAGGCGTCGAGTGTGGCGTCGATCTGGTCGGCGCTGGACGTTTCGGGGAGCCGGTCGGTGCCGACTTCCCGGCGTACCCGAGCGCTGCGGCTATGGTCGATCACCACGTTCCTGGCCACGGTGTACAGCCAGGCGCGCGTCGCCGTGTCACCCTTGTGGAAGACCTCTGGACTCTTCCACGCTCGTAGCAGCGTTTCCTGGACGACGTCATGGGCGAACTGGTTGTCGCCGGTCAAGCGGACAACGAAGCGCCACAGCGCGGGCGCGTGCTCGTCGTACAGCGCCCGCAGGAGTGCCGCATGCGCGTCGGTCATGTCCACACCCATGTGAGAGGAAGGAGGTTACTTTCCCGGGAAAGCGGGCCTTCGCTTGCTCAGGAAGGCTTGCGTGCCCTCGTGCATGTCCTCACTGGTGAACGCTCGGCGGAAGGCGTGCGCCTCGATGTCGAGCGCGGCGCCGATCTCCCGGCCGCGCGAGTCGTTGACGACCTCCTTGGACAACGCCACGGCGACCGGCGAGTTCGCTGAGACCAGCGCTAACGACTCGTACGCCGCCTCCAGCATCTCCTCCCTGGTCACGAACACCCGGTTGACCAGGCCGATCCGCAGGGCCTCCCCGGCATCGACGTTGCGGCCCGTGTAGATCATCTCCCTGGCCCGGCCGGGGGCGACGTGGCGTTGCAGCCGCACGCATCCGCCGAAGGCGGGGATCAGCCCGAGCCGTACCTCCGGTTGGCCGAATACGGCGTCCGCCGTCGCGTAGATGTAGTCGCAGGCCATGGCCAGCTCACACCCGCCCCCGAGCGCGTACCCATTCACGCAGGCGATCACCGGGAACGGCGCCGCCTCGATCAGCCGGGTGACCTCCTGGCCCAGCCTGCCGAATTCCTCGCCCTCCTCCGGCGTCATCGCCGCCATCTCCCGGATGTCGGCACCGGCGACGAAGGCGCGTTCTCCCGAACCGGTGAGGATCATCCCGCGGAAGCCGGTCAGGCCGGTGAGGAAGCGTTGCAGCTCGGTGAGGGTCTGCCGGGACAGGGCGTTGAGCACGCCGGGCCTGTCAATGGCGAGCGTCACGATCCCATCATTGTCGTCGACCGTCAGTGTTCGGAAAGCCATGGATCATCCTCCAGAGATCACGCGCTGTCAGGTCAGGAATCCCAGATCGCTCCGTACGCGGGGACACCTCGCATCTCAAGTTGTTCGACGAGGTGCCATGTGGTCTTCTTGTTGGAGATGCAGATGATCGCCTCGGCGTCGAACTCCACATACACCCGGTAGGCCAGGGCCAGAAGGTCGGGCTTGCCGTTGGCATCGGTGTCCCAGACGACCGCGTCCGGCTGCACGGCGAGGATCTCCTCCACCAGTTCGTCGCCGTATGTCGTGCGGGGGTGCCGTGTCGACCAGACCAGCCGCGACGGCGTGTCGCGGGACAGCAGGTGCGGCAGGCACGGGCCGATGCCGCTGCCCGTGGCCACCCAGACGACGCGCGCGAACAGCTTGTCGATGTTGCCGACGCCGGCCGTCGGTATGCCCTTGACCCACAGGTGAGAGGGACCGTCGTCGATCAGCGACCCCGTCCAGTCGCCGGCCCGCGAGACGGTGAGCCGGAAGCCGTTCCTGCCGGGGGTGGGCACATTGGCGAAGGAATGCCACTCAAGCAGCGGGTTACGGCTCACGGTGGTCGACGAGCCCGCGAACGGCGTGACGCCGTAGTCGAACCCGAGCAGGGCCACGTGCGACGACGGCCTGGAGATCCGGACCGGCACGCGCCGCAGGCGCAGCCACGGCAGCGCGATGCTGAGGGTGATGGCCGTGAGCGCCCAGAACGTCGCCTGGTGGGCTGCGGTCAGCAGCGCATGCGCCCAGAACAGGGCGAGCACCGTCCAGCCGCCGAACCGGTGCACGACCTCGAACACGTTGTGGCGCCGCGCCCGCAGCGAGGGCAGCGCGAAGACCACCATCGCGACCAGCAGCGCCAGGATCGCGTACGTGAGCGTGAGCAGCCCCGCGGAGACCCCGGCGGGGTGCACGGTCATCACCCCGGCGAGGAAGGCGAACCACAGGGTGGCCGCGACCGCCCCGCCGACGTGTAGTCCACCGAAATGGTAGACCTTGCCAAGAATGCGCCGGACCGCCAGCGGCCAGCGGACGGGGGCATCGGTGGCCACGTGAAAGAGCAGGTTGATGACGTACTGCTGGCGGATCAGCACGGCCAGGGTGACATTGGCGACTACCAGGAGGGACAGAGTGCTCGGGTCGTCCCACCAGCCGGCGGTGATCGCGTGGACGAGGAACCCCGTGTTGACGGCCAGTACGACGGCGGCGAGCCGGTTGTAGTGCATGAAGCGCCGGCCACTGCCCAGGCTCCTGATCGCCGAGCGCGGCGGAGGCAGTTCGAGCTCATCTGATAAGGAGCGCACAACCGTCATGCGACCACCTCGATCAGCGGGTCGATCAGGTCGGGCAGGGCGTTCTTGTCGACCTTGCCGCGGTCGGTCATCGGCAGCTCGTCCACGGCCACGATGCGGGAGGGCACGCAATAGTACGGCAGCGTCTGCTCGACGGCCTTCCTCGCCGCCTCGACGTCCACGCTCGCCGGGCTGACGAAGCCGATCAGCTCGCCCTCGCGCAGGACTGTGGTGGCGCGGACGCAGTCCGCGGTCAGCTCCAGCGCGCCGGTGACGGCGTCCAGCTCGACCCGGAAGCCTCTGACTTTCACCTGGTCGTCGGTGCGGCCGTGGTGTTCCAGCTCACCGTCCGGTGTCCAGCGGCCCAGGTCGCGAGTGCGGAACATCAGGTGGCCGCCGCCATGGAAGGGATCGGGCCGGTACCTCTGCATGGTCAGGACGTCGTTCCCGAGATAGCCCGCGGTCACGCAAGCGCCGCCCGCCCACATCTCGCCGATCTCGCCGATCGGGCATGGCCTGCCGTTCTGGTCGAGGATGTAGACCGTGGTGTTGGGCAACGGTCTGCCGATGGTCAGGACGCGGCGCTGCGGATCGTAGCGCTGCATCGTGTTGACGATGGTGACCTCGGTGGGTCCGCACGCGTTGTGGAAGGCGCTGAAGCGAGACCAGGTGTCCGCCAGGTGCTGGGGGCAGCGCTCGCCCGCGACCGCGACCACCTTGACGTTGCGGCACCGAGAGGCGTCGAGGGAGCCCAAGATTCCCGGGGTGGCGATGACGACGTCGACGTCGCGCACGGTCTCCTCGATGTCGTCGCCGCGGATGACGAGCGTGGCGCCGTGCGACAGGGCTCCAAGGATCTCCCAAACCGCCATGTCGAAGGCGATGTTGAGGATCTGGGCCACCCTGGTGCCAGGGCCGATTCCCAGGGAGCCCGGCTCGTTCAGCAGGATGTTGCACAGGTTGGCGTGGGTCACGTTGACACCGTTGGGATGGCCGGTCGTCCCAGAGGTGAAGATGACCACCGCCACGTCGCCCGACCCGCCCGGGACTCGCGGGGACCACTCTCCCGAGCGCGGGACCTCGTCTACCGCGATGACCTCGTGACGATCGCTGGAGGGGATCCTCGGCGCCGAATCAGAGGAGGTCAGGATCACCTTGATGGAGGCCGTGTCGATAATGTGGCGCAGGTGGACGGCCGGGGTGATCCGGACATCCTGCGGCACGTAGGCCGCGCCGACCTTCAAGATCGCGAGGATGCCCACGACCATCGGGATCGACCGCGTCATGAACAGGCCGACGCGGTCGCCGGGACGCACACCACGGTGGGCGAGCGACGCGGCGAGTCGGTCGGCTTGGCGGTCGAGTTCCAGGTAGGTCATGCTCTCGCCGAGATGAGTGACGGCGGTCGCGGTCGGCGTGGCCTTGGCGTGGGCCTCGAAGGCATGGTGAATACGGTCGAACGCCGGGGTGGCCTCTGGGCCGGTGCCGAAACTCTGGAACAGGATTCGATCCGCAGAAGGCAGATCGACGAGAGCAGAGTTATTCAGACGCAGTGTCACTGGAAGTCTCCCGCTGGGTCGACGTGAGCTTGCTGTCCGCGTTTGGCTGATCTTCGAAACGATGTAGCCGCCGAACCGGTTCAACGATGGGGCGAACTTTTCGCAATCGATTCGACCTGGCTGCGACGGGGCCTCGGTAGCCACCCCCGGCGCCTGCCGGGTGCCACACCGCTTTCATGCGGGCACCGCCGACCAGGACGTCCTGGTCGGCGGTGCCGCCGGAGACGCCGACGGTCCCGACGAACTGGCCTCACGGGGTGCGGTGCCGACGCAGGATCGTCGCCGGGGTGACCGGGAGGAGCTCCGCCCACCGGTGGCGGTGGATCAGCCGCGACGGCTCGGGCGCTCACAGGCCCCAGCAGGTGAAACGCGAGATCCACCGGCAGTTGATGGCCGGGCCGTTCGGTATAGGCGTCCCGGCCGGGCTCGAAGTGGTGGACTTACCGCACCAAGGGCAGACACCCAACGGACGCCTCACCCGTGGACCGCCGTGTACGCCCAGCACCGTCCGGACTACGCGCGCGCATGCCATCACGCTTGCCCGGCGACACCTTGATGAGCGCCTGTCCAGAAGTTCTGGGTTGCGCCCTCCTGTTGTATTCGCCAATCCCCGGCCGAATTCAGCGCCGGACACCCATGCGGTGCCGCCAGGCGAGGGCGATCCAGGCCACGAGGGCGACGAGCGCCACGAGGACGATGATGCCGATTTTGAGGGGAGTCCCCATCGCGCCTTGGTCGTCCATCACGGTCGCCGGTGCGGCGGCCTTGTTCCGCGCGGGCGCCGTCGCCTGCCCCGTTGCGGGGGCGGTCGCCGCCACGGGTGCGGCGGCGACAACGCCCGCCTGCACCTTCACCGTCGCTTTCGCCTTGGAGGGCTCGGTCGCGGTCACGGTGACCCGCCACTCGCCGCTCGGCAGCGGCTCGGCGGAGTGGTAGAGGTTCTGGCCCTCTGGCGCCGACCTGAGCGGCACCGGCCCGAAGGAACGGCCGTCTGCCGAGGTCGCCTTCAGCGTGGCCTCGATGATCTCCGTTACGGGATGGCCGTCCTTCTTGTACGTGACCAGCACGTTGACGTTGTCGGCGCCGTCTCCCGTCACCTCCAGCTTGATCGGCCCGCCGTGGGCGGAGGCCGCCGGTGCGCCGAGCACCAGCATGAGCCCGGCCAGCAGGACGGTGAGGACGTATGCCGGTGCCTTGTTCACGAGTCGTGACTCCCCTCGGGTTCGGTGTCGGGGGTGAGCGCCCCTTCGCCGGGTGATGTCGGTAGGAACACGTGCTGGTGGCCGTAGCCCGCGTCGATGTTCACGGCGTCGAGAGCGGTGGCGCCGATCGACCAGGCGAAGAGCGCGTCGGCGCGTTGCCGTACGGCCAGGTCCATGGCGGCGGCGCGGGCCGGTCCGGTCAACCCCCGCGCGGCCGCGTAGGTGTCGACGGTCGTGGCGAGCTGCCGTACGGCGGAGGCGAGACTCGACCGCGCCACGTTGGTGGCGGTCTCACCGGACGGCGGGTCGGCGAAGCCTTGGATGGCCGCGGCGGCCGCCTGCTGCCAGGCCTCGACGTCGGCGGCGGTCACCGCGACGGGCCCCGCTGTGCCGTCGGACGGCATGGCCCGGCTCAGCCCGTCGAGCACGGGCAGGAGCCGGGTCCGCGTGCCGCGGGCCAGCTCCGTCAGGGCCTTGATCTGCGTTTTGTCGCGGAGGGCGGACTCGGCACGGAGACGGTCGGCCGTCTGCTCGATCGAGTCCGGCCGGGTCAGCGCGAACACCACACCGCCGGCGACGATCGCGCCGAGCGCGAACGCGACCGCGAGGGCGAGCACGCGGGCCCACGTCGCACCCTGTGCGGGGGCCGGTTGCCTGGGTCGGTTGATGGTCGCCACCTCCTGAGGACGGATGTCGATGGCGCTCACGCCTCCTGAGGCGTGCCTTTGCCGTGGAGCATGATCAGCTTCTCGATGCGCTTGCGGCGCCAGGCGGCGACCAGCCGGACGGCGAAGGGGGCGAGGATGAGGAGGACGAGGAGGGCGAGCTGCGGCCACGGCAGGGCCCAGACCGTGGTGTCGATCGCCATCCGCTGGGCGGTGACGCCCGGGATCGGCTTGCCCGCGGGCGAGGGGATCACCGTGACGGTCGTGCCGATGGGACCCAGCGGCCAGGCGCCGGGCACCCGTGCGACGAACGTGCGGCTGCCGCCCGGCATGAGCTCCCTGGCCTTGGCCGCGGACGGGTCACTCCAGTTGTTCTCGCCCACGAACGTGGACGTCAGGACCCGGTTGTCCGCGACCAGCCGGACGTTGCCGACGTTGGCCACGGTGTAGGTCACCTCGACGGATCCGGCGGCGAAGGGATTCCACGATCCCGTGTACTCGGCCTGCACGTCGCTTACCGCCACCTTGGCCACATAGTCGCCGGTGACGCGGATGTTCAGGCGGACGCCCACCCGGTTCTGGACCCGTACCTGACCGGAGACGGTCTCCAGGGACGCGGTCACACCTGCGGGGTGATCGCCCGGCGTCGCGTTCTGGGGGATCGACACCGTCACCGGCACGACGGAGGTGGCCCCGGCGGCGATGGTCACCTTCTCGGGAACCGCTATCCAGGAGCCGCCGTCGGTCGGTTTCGCGTCCGAGGGCCGCATGTCGAAGTAGCCCTTGGAGGTCAGGTAGCCGTCGTTGGCGTCGATCGCGAAGTCGACCGGCTGAGTGGAGCGGTTGACGACCGCCACATGCTCGACCACCTGCTGCCCGCCGGCGAGTTCGAGGTCGATGACGCTGCGGCCGTCAGGACCGTCGGCGTTGGCCGGAACGACCGACCAGGTGGTGTCGGCGTTGGACGGGGTCGCGAACGTGACCGCGGTGACCAGGACGGCGACCAGCAGGGCAACGCCGACAGCGGGTAAGACGGCGAGGTGGGCGAGGGCGCCTCGCGAACGGCTTGTGGTCAACAGAGGTGTCTCCAGTCTCATCGTGGTCGTCCGGGACCTGCGCCAGGCCGGCCGGCACAGGTCCCGGACGCCCACAGCGGGCGATGGCGTCCTGCCTCCGGTTCAGGACTGGTTGAAGAGGGAGAGCGTCAGAGTCGAGTGGTACTCGCCGGCGGCGACGTCGGCGGGAGTGCGCAGCGCGAGGCCGGCGTTGACCTGCCAGGTGCCGATCTCGTCGGCGGAGTTCGCGGTCGACACCAGCAGTTCCTGCCCTTGCAGGCCGACGGTGGGCGCTCCCGAGCCGTCTGAGATGACGCTGGAGACGGGCTCACCGGCCGCCACCGCACCGGAGGAGGAGTCGCTCAGCAGGCGCGGCCGCCAGCCCAGGTACTGCGGGCCGATGGGCGGCGCCGAACCGCTCGTCGCGGTGAACTCGCTGGCCTGGCCGACGACCGCCCAGAAGTCACCGGCGGGGATCTCCTCGGGCCGGCGGCTGTCGGTCACCGTGACCGTCGGCAGCGTGCCGACGAACTGGCGGGCGGCGGCGTTGGAGCCGTCCTCCCGCAGGGCCACTCCGCCGTTGTCGGCGACGGTCATGGACAGCTCACCGGGAGTGGTGTTCGGCTCGATCGTCACTGACACGTCGATGCCGTTGTCGGGTTCGTCGTCCGCCACCGCGGGACCGCCCACGCCGACGCCGGCGGCGGTGAGCGCGACACCGAGCATCGCCGCGGCGAGTATCTGTGTGGTCCTGTTCATTTTCATGTGTTCGCTCCATTGAGGGGGTGGGGCCGGTCGGCTGCTCGGCCGGCCGGCCCCGGTTCTGCTGTCGGCGCTCAGCGGCAGCTGAGCGCCGGGTAGGCGGCGTCGTACGACGAGGTGACCTGCCCGCCGCCGATCGTCGCGGTCCCCTTCACGGTCACCGTGCCCGCGTCGATCTGCCCGGCCCGGCTGTTGAAGGACTGGTACGCCTGCTTGCCCGGGGCCACGTCGGCCACGGTCTTCGAACCGAACGGGGTGGTCAGCGTCACCGTCGCCGGCACGTCCGAGCCGTTGACGGCCGTGACCGCCACGTACGCCGAGGTGCCGATGCAGCGGGACGAGGCGGAGACCGTCAGCTTGACCTGCGGCGCGGACGCCGAGATCGTCAGCGTCAGCGTCTTGGCCTCTTCGACGTTGCCCGCCTTGTCGGCCGAGCGGTACTTCAGCGCGTGCTGCCCGTCGCCGGTCACGGTGACCGGTCCGGTGTAGGCGGTCCAGGCACCGCCGTCGAGCTGGTACTCGGTCTTGTCGACCCCGCTGCCGCCGTCCTCGTCGGCGGCCTTCAGCGTGACCGACACCGGGCCGGTGAACGTGCCGCCCGCCGGCTGCTCCGGATCGGTCGTCGCCGTCGTCATGGGCGCGGTCTTGTCCGAGCCTGCCTTGGTCAGGTGGAAGTAGTCGAACGTGACCGTCTTCGACGCCGACTGGTTGGTGCCGATGGTGTACACACCGACCTTCGCGCCGGTGGCCACCGCGGTGTTCTCCACCGTCGCGGAGAGATCCGTCCAGGTCCGGCCGTCGGAGGAGTAAGAGCCGGTGTAGGTGGTGCCCGCCTTCCTCAGCCGCAGCCACCACACGCCGCCGGTGAGGTTGTTCACTTGCGGCTGCGGGTTCTGCACGGTGCCGCCGGCCTCGCTGCGCAGTTCGATGCTCCGCGCCACCGTCGAACCTGCCGAGTTGGTGGTGAGGAAGTCGAGCTTCACGTAGTCGTCGTCGCCGGTGTACACCATGAGGCCGCCCTGCTGGTACTGCTCGGTGAGCGCCGAGGCGTCCACCTTGGTCTCCAGCGTCCAGTCGCCGCTCGGCGCCGTCTGCAGGATGAAGTTCTTCGGGCCGGTGTTGCCGGTCCCGTAGATGTCACCGGTCGTGGTGTCGAGCTCCAGCTTGCCGTTGCCGACGCGCGCCGCCGTCGCGTCCGGGCGCACGACCGCGTTCCAGCGGCAGGCGTCGAGCGCGGTGCCGTCGAACTCGTCGTCCGGGGCCGGCGCCGTCGCCTTGTCGTCCGGCGTGATGTGGAACCAGTCGAAGGACGCGTCCACCACCGGGTGGCCGGCCCCGGCCAGCGAGATCAGGCCGATCTTGGGGTTGGCGATCCCGGCGAGCGGCTTGGTCTGCGGCATCGCGGTGAACGTGGTGCCGTCCGAGGAGTAGTGGGCGGTGATGTTGGTGCCGTCGCTGACGAACCGCACGTACACCGTGTCGGGGTAGGCGTCCCCGAGGTTGGCCGAGTTGCTCTGCGACACCTCGTTCGGGCTGCCGTTCTCCTCCCGGATGAACTGGAAGATGCGGCTGGCGTGGTCGGAACCCGAGGTCGACCGCGCCTCGAGCACCATCTTGGCGTAGTTGTCGTCGTCGCCGTAGATGAGCAGGCCCGCCTGCTGGTACGCGTCACGCGCGTCCAGCGTGAGCTTGGCGGTGGCGGTCCACGCCCCCGACGGCGCCGGCTGCACGACGATGTTCGGCGTGTTGCCGCCCGTGCTGTAGATGTCGGTGGTCGAGGTCGGGATCACGAGCTTGCCGTCCGCGACCCTGAGGTCCTGGTTCTCCCGGATGACCGACCAGCGGCCACGGTCGAGCCCGGTGCCCAGGAAGTCGTCGGAACGGCCGGTGAAGCAGACCGTGGCCGCCGCGTCCACCTTGACCGGGACCCGGGCGGTGGCCGAGGCGCCCTTGTCGTCGGTCGCGGTCACCGTGGCCGTGTAGTTGCCCGGCGCGGTGTAGGTGTAGCTCGCCTCGGCCGTGGTGGGCTCCGGCGCGCCGGTCACCCCGAAGTTCCACTTGTAGGTGATCGGGTCGCCTTCGGGGTCGGTGGCCGTCGCCTTGAAGCCGACCTTCAGCGGGGCGACGCCCGTCGCCGGGGTCGCCGTCGCCGTCACGGCCGGATGCTGGTTGTCCGTGGCGCCCTTGCCGACGAAGTCGACCCAGTTGACGTTGACCAGGTAGGCGTTGTCGGCCGTGCTCGCCGGCTTGCGCACGACGAAGTACAGCGGTCCGCTCTCGGTCGGTGGGTTGGTCAGGTCGAGTGTGACGTCGGTGAACGTCTGCCAGCCGCCGGTGGGCGGCACGTCGACCGAGCCGACCAGCGCGCCGGTCTCGGGGTCGCCCGCCCGGACCTGTACGGTTGCGCCGGCTCCGCCCGAGGAGGCCCGGAGCCGGATCGCGGTGACGTTCGACAGGTTCACCGGGTCGAACGACCACCAGTCGCCGTCCTGGACGAACGCGATGTGCTGGTTGCCGCCCTGGGTGTCGGTCGTGGTCTCCGCCTGGACGCCTGCGGCGTCGGTGCCCTTGCCGTCGGTCACCCGGCCGGTCCGCGCGAAGTGCTCGGCCTGCTTGCGCTTGGGCTCCAGGATGATCTGGCCCCGCCCGGTCAGCGGTCCGGCGCCATTGGCGCCCCCGTCGGTGTAGCTGGCCTCGATGGCGTAGAAGAGGTTGTCGTACTCGCCGTGGCCCGCCTGCTGGGTCTGCAGGGTGCCCTCACAGCCCTTGAGCTGGTCGAGCGGGTGGCCGTGGCTGTCGTGGCCGAGGATCGCCTGGATCTTGACCTTGTCGCAGTCGATCGTGCCGTCCTCGGCGTCGGTGACGGTGACCTTGAACTTCACCTGGTCGCCGAACTCGAAGAAGGCGCCGTTCGGCGGAACGTCCACCTTGACGGTGGGACGGGTGTTGCCCGCGCTGATCGGCACGCTGGCGGTGGCGGTCTTGCCGTCGGGGGTCTTGACGGTCAGGACCACGCTGTAATCACCCCCCTTCTCGTAGGTGAAGGTGGGGTTGGGGTCGGTGGAGTCGGTGTCCCCGTCACCGTCGAGGTCCCAGGCGTAGGTGAGCGTCTTGCCCTCCGGGTCCCGGCTGCCCTCGCTGGAGAACTTGACCGTCAGCGGCAGGGGCCCGTCGGTCTTGTCCGCCGTGGCACGGGCGATCGGCGGTCGGGTGCCCTTGGTGTACTCGATGCGGTAGATGCCGGAGTCGGCGTTGTCGCCGCCGAAGCCGGATCCCCACTCGATCATGTACAGCGCGCCGTCGGGACCGAACTTCATGTCCATCGGCTTCTTGAACGACAGGGAGCCGAGGATCGGGTTCATCTCGACGACCTTGCTGCCGTTCTCGTCGAGCTGGAACGACCACACCTTGTCGTTGTTCCACTCACCGAAGACGGCCTTGCCGTCCCAGTACGCCGGCCACTTCACGTCCGACTGCAGGTTCGGGTCGGAGCGGTAGACCGGGCCGCCCATCGGCGCGCCACCGCTCAGCTCCGGGAAGTTCTGCGGGTCGGCCGCGTAGTGGTACCAGATCGTCGCCGGGATCACCGGCGGCAGGCTGGTCAGGCCGTCGTTGTTCGGCGACTCGTTGACCGGCGCGGCACAGTTGAACGGCGACCCCGACTGCTTGGTGGCGAAGTTGTAGTCGACGTACGGGGTGTTGTTGCCGATGCAGTACGGCCAGCCGAAGTTGCCGGGCTTCGTGACGAGGTTCCACTCGACCGTGTTCTGCGGACCCCGGGTGGAGCTCGCCGCGTTCGCGTCGGGACCGTACTCACCGAGCATGATGTTGCCCGTCTTCGGGTCGAGACCCATGCGGAACGGGTTGCGCAGGCCCATGCCGTAGATCTCCGGCTTGGTCTTCGCCGTGCCCGGCGCGAACAGGTTGCCGGACGGGATGGTGTAGGTGCCGTCGGCCTCGGGGTGGATCCGCAGCAGCTTGCCGCTCAGGCTGTTGGTGTTGCCCGCGGTGCGCTGGGAGTCCCAGTTGGCGCGGCCGGACTGCTCGTCGAGCGGCGCGTAGCCGTCGGAGGCGAACGGGTTGGTGTTGTCGCCCGTGCCCAGCCAGAGATTGCCGGTCCTGGGGTCCATCACCATGCCGCCGCCGTGGTGGCAGCACTCGGCCCGCTGCACCGGGACGTCGAGGATCTTCTTCTCGCTCGACAGGTCCAGGGTGTCACCGGTGACGGTGAACCTGCTCAGCCGGTCGACGTCCGTCCCGGTGGGCGAGTAGTAGAGATAGACCCAGTGGTTGGAGTCGAAGCCGGGGTCGAGCGTCAGCCCGAGCAGGCCGCTCTCGTTGGCGGTGAAGACGTTCAGCTTCGCCGCCGTCACCGTGCCGCCGGTCGGCTTGATGATCTTGACCTCGCCGAGGCGGTCGATGTAGAAGACCCGGCCGTCCTTGGCGACGTCCAGCATCATCGGGTTCGACGTGCTGTCGTCGAGCGTGACCTTCTCGAAGCTGCTGCTCTGCGAGGCCGAGCAGTCGGCCTTGACCGCGCCGGCGGCGGTCTGGATGCCGCCGAGGAGCAGCTTCAGGAAGTTGGGCTCGCTGTAGTTCTCCTTGAGGTGGCCGAGCCCGGTGTACCACGAACGGCCGCCGTCGAAGTCCTGACACCACGTGTTCGGGTGGTCGGCGCCCATCGTGGCGCCGGTGTAGGACTTCTCGTCCATCGACGTCAGCACGTGGACCGTGCCACGCGGGTTCGCCTGGTAGTCGTACCATTCGTCGGTACGGGTCCAGGTCGTCGGGAGATCCTTGGTCGCCGGGTGCGCCGGGTCCTCGACCTTGACCGTGGCCTGCTGGATCGCCGGGTGCTGCTTGAAGTACGCCCCGACCAGCTTGCCGTACCAGGCCCAGTTGTAGCCGCTGTCGGCGGCGGCGTGGACGCCCACGAAGCCGCCGCCGCCCTCGATGTAGCGCTGGAAGGCGTCCTTCTGCTCCTGCGTGCCCAGCGGGTCACCGGTCGTGGACATGAAGACCACGGCCTGGTACTGCGCCAGGTTCTGGTCTGTGAACAGGGCGCTGTCCTCGGTCGTGTCGACCGCGAAGTTGTTGTCCTGGCCGAGCTTCTGCACGGCCGCGATGCCCTCGGGGATCGAGTCGTGCCGGAATCCAGTCGTCTTCGAGAAGACGAGCACCTTGAAGGCGGGCTCCGCCGCCGTGGCGGCCTCGGCGCTCACGGGCGCCGCAAGGGGTATGAGGAAAGGGGCGACGAGGGCTAAGGCCATCGTGGTGGCGGTTCGACGTCTCGGACGCCGTCCGCCTTCTGGCAGGACCGCGTTGAGCAGCCCCGCCGCCCGCGCCCATGTTCGAGGACGTGGTGACATGGAAAACCCTTCCTGACCGGGGGGACGTCAGGCAAGGCGCGCGCCGCCGCGCTGTTGCCACTTGGTGGTAGCGGATAGTGCGGTTGCTGGAGGGTGCCGTCTCCAGGTCTGTGGGGCCGTCAGTAAGGTGCCGGCCTGCGGAGTGAATCCAAGATCGTCGTCGGATCGTCGATGATGTGGTTGACCACCATGCTCGCGGCGCCCCGGGAGGCGGCGCCGAAGCCGAGCGTGGAGGCGACGAATCGGCATTCGGCGGCGGGAGCGGCCACTACGAGCCGTCGCAGCTGATCTTGTGCGTGCGGCAGGAGCCACTGGGCCAGTGAGGCGAAGTAGCCGCCGATGACGATCACCCGCGGGTTGAACAGGTTGGCCAGGATCGAGCCGCCGAGCCCGAGCCACTCGCCGACCTGCGCCACCGCCGTCATCATCCGCCGGTCGCCCGAGGCAAGGCCCCTGGCGATGTCGGCCACCCGTTCGCCGGGATCGGGCACCGGCATGCCGGGCAACCCGTAGGCCTGTTCGGGCATGGCCGCGCGGACGAGCGCGGCCAGGCCGACCTTGGTCTCCCAGCAGCCGATGCGGCCACAGCCGCATCGGTCGCCGTTAGGGTCGACCCGCAGATGTCCGACCTCGCCGGAGAATCCGTCCGCTCCGCGCAGAAGTTCGCCGCCTGAGATGATGCCGCCGCCCACGCCCACCTCTCCGGTGAGATAGACCAGGTGGGGCGTGCCGGCGGCGACGCCGGAGGTGTATTCGGCCAGGGCGGCGAGGTTCGCGTCGTTGTCCACCCGCACCGGCACGCTCTGTGGACCGAGTATGGAGCTCAGCTGCTCGGCCAGGGGCAGGTCGCGCCAGTGGAGGTTCGGCGCGAGTGTCACGACGCCGCGTGTCACGTCCACGAGTCCGGGGACGGCCACCGCGATGCCGGTCGGGACCGCTCCGGCCCGCCGCATCGCCTCCACTGCTTCCTTGGCCACGAGCCCGAGCCGGCGCACGGCGAGGTCCGGGCCGCTGCCCATCGCGTCGTGGACCACCCGGCGCTCGACCAGGCTCCGGCCGCTCAGGTCGGTGCCGTGGACCGCGATGTAGTCGACGTTGATCTCCATGCCCAGGGCGCCGACGTGCGCGCCGTGCAGCGCCACCGCCCGTCGGGGACGCCCGATCGCGCCCACGTGCTCGACACCGACCTCCCGCACCAGCCGCCGTTCCAGGAGCTCGGCCATGAGATTGGAGACGGTGGCCCGGTGCAGCCCGGTCGCCTGCGCGATCTCGGCACGGGACAGGGATGTGTGGTCGCGCAGTTCGCGCAGCACCAGCGAGAGGTTTGCCCGGCGCAGCGTGGCGGGACCCGTCGGCGCGGCGCCGCCAGGGGGGCGGGAGCGGGACGGTCTGTACGTCACCCGCACCACCTGCCCCTTTGTTTGTCTCCGAGATCAATTAATCAGGGTTGTAACACGGCGATGTCGGACTACGCACCCCTCAAGTTCGTAACGAGTTGGCATCGCTCGCTTCCCCGCAGTTCCGCCACGCTTCTCGCTCTAGTTATCGGAACGTTACGCAAGTTACGAACGATTTAATACTTGTGTCCGCAGGAAGTCGTGCTTTTAATTCGGCTAGCCATCTGAACTAATCGAGGAGGAGCGTGGACCACAGCCGGGCCGACGGCCGCGCGACCGAGTCGATGAGTCGCGGCGGGTCCGCGGGAGTTCCCGCGGATCAGGCCACCGTGCGCCGTTCCAACCTCGCCCTCGTGCTGCGTCACGTCAGCGCGTGCGGCCCGTGCACCCGATCGGCAGTCGCCGCCGCGACCGGGCTGAACAAGGCGACCGTCACCAGTCTGGTGAGCGAGCTGCAGGCGCGTGGGCTGGTCAAGGAGATGGGGCCGCAGCACGCCGGCTCCGTCGGCCGCCCGGGTGTCGCGCTCACCCTGGACGGATCCCGGATCGGCGCCCTCGGCATGGAAGTCAACGTCGACTACATCGCCGCGATCGCCACCGACCTGGCCGGCAGGGTGATCATCGACCGGCGCATCGGTTTCGACGCCATGGGCTCCGGCCCGGAACGCTCGCTGGACGAGCTGGCCCGCATGGCCGAGAGGACCGTCGCCGACCTCGACCGGCTCGGGATCACGCCGGCCGGGATCATCGTGGCTGTCCCCGGCCTGATCGACACCACCACCGGCACCGTCGTCGTCGCCCCGAACCTCGGCTGGCGCGGGGTGGCGGTGGCGGAGCGGCTGTCCCACGCGAACATCGCCGCGGACATCCCCGTCGCGGTGGACAACGACGCCAACCTCGCCGCCCTGGCCGAGTACACCTCGGGCGTCGCGGCGGGCACCTCCGACCTGGTCTACCTCACAGGCGAGGTGGGCATCGGCGGCGGCGTCATCGCCGGCGGCCGGCTGCTGGGCGGAGCGGACGGATTCGCGGGGGAGGTCGGCCACGTCATGATCGACCCCTCCGGCGAGTCGTGCCGCTGCGGCCGGGTCGGCTGCTGGGAGACCAAAGTCGGGCTGGCCGCGCTGGTCCGCATGGCCACACCGGACCGCGCGTACGGCACAGGCCCGCAACTCGTCCGTGACCCGGAGGAGCGGCTGGCCGAGATCGAGCACCGACGGGCCGAAGGAGATCCCCGCGTCGACGCCGCTGCCGCGGAGGTGGGCCGGTGGCTCGGAATCGGGGCGGCCATGCTGGTCAACCTCTTCAACCCACGGGTGATCGTGCTGGGCGGGTACTTCGCGCGACTCGCCGACCTGATCATCCCCGCAGCGCAACAGACGCTGGCACGCCTGGGCATGCGCGACGCTGTCGAGCGCTGCCGGTTCGTCGCCTCCGACCTCGGCTTCGGCGCCGCCTCACGCGGAGCGGCCGGAGTCGTCGTCGAACGAGCACTGTCCGACCCCACAAGCATCTCGAGCCGAACGTCTCCAACCATCGGGGTCATCGAGGGAACCCCGATGGCTTGATCGCCACAGTCAGCCTGACCCGCGCGCCGGCACGCGGGTCCGATCTACCGCCCGCTCCCTGAACCTCCCGTCCGCCTGACCGTCCTGTTCCGCACCGCCTCGGCTCATCCCACCCATCTCGCGTGCCGCGGCCATGGGGCATGCGGCCGGGCGGGCGGAAACCCCTGTGCCCTTTTCCCATGCCCTTTGCCCACCCAGAACGTCCCGCCCGCCTGATCGGTCGCCCGGAGCCGCACCGGCACCGTTGACGCCGACCTCGGTGCCGTCGCGGCGGTGCCAACCGGCGCCGTCAGGCGGGCGGGGCCATCAAGCGGGCCCGGCCACACCGTAACCGAGGGAGGCCCCTGTGCCGCGGTCACCGTCCGACTCGTCATCGCTGCTCGTGATGCGAGGAATCGTCAAGCAGTTCCCGGGCGTGCGCGCCTTGGACGGCGTGAACCTTGAGGTGAGAGCCGGAGAGGTGCACTGCCTGCTCGGCCAGAACGGCGCCGGGAAGTCCACGCTCATCAAGATCCTCTCCGGTGCCCACGAACCCGACGAGGGCGAGGTGCTGCTCGACGGCTCGCCCGTACGGCTGGCGCCGCCGACCGCGGCGATGGGCCACGGAATCGCCACCATCTACCAGGAACTCGATCTGGTGGACGGGTTGAGCGTGACGGAGAACATCTTCCTCGGCCACGAGATGGCGACCTTCGGGTTCTCCCGCCGGGCCGAGGCCGACCGGGCGACGGCCGAGCTGCTCGAGCGGCTGGGGCACGGCGAGATCCGCCCCCGCACCGAGGTGGGCTCGCTGTCGCCGGCCCACAAGCAGATCGTCAGCATGGCCAGGGCGCTGTCGCACTCGGCCCGGGTGATCATCATGGACGAGCCGTCGGCCGCGCTGGACCACGACGAGGTCGGCAACCTGTTCCGGGTGATCCGTGACCTCACCTCCCAGGGCGTGGCGGTGATCTACATCTCCCACCGGCTGGAGGAGATCCGCGAGATCGGCGACCGAGTCACCGTGCTCAAGGACGGGCGCACGGTCGCGGTGGGGCTGGTGGCCAAGGACACCCCGACCTCGAAGATCGTGGCGCTGATGACCGGCCGCAACGTCGAGTACGTCTTCCCGCCCCGGCCGGGCAGGGGAGCCCACGACGGGCGGCCCGAGGTGCTGCGGGTGGAGAACCTGACGCTGCCCGGCCGGTTCGCGGACGTGTCGTTCAGCATCAGGGCCGGGGAGATCGTCGGCCTGGCGGGCCTGGTCGGCTCCGGCCGCAGCGAGATCATCGAGGCGATCTACGGCGCGCGACGGGCCGGTGGCCGGGTCGTGCTCGATGGGCGGACGGTGCGGCCGGGCAGCACGACCCGCGCGGTGCGGATGGGCATGGGCCTGGCCCCCGAGGAGCGCAAGACGCAGGCGTTGCTGCTGGACCACCCCGTCGCGCAGAACATCACGCTGGCGAGCCTGAGCCGCTACACCAGGCCGCGGTGGCTGGGCTGGCTCGACCGCCGGACCGAGTTCGCCGAGGCCGAACGGCTGTCGCAGGCGCTGGACATCCGCCCGCCCGATCCGCGCCGGCCCATCAGGACCTTGTCGGGCGGCAACCAGCAGAAGGCGGTGCTGGGACGCTGGCTGGCCGAGGACCGCAAGCTGCTGCTGCTCGACGAGCCCACGCGTGGGGTGGACGTCGGTGCCCGGGCCGAGCTGTACGCGCTGGTGCGCAAGCTGGCCGACGACGGCATCGGTGTGCTGCTGGTGTCCAGCGAGGTGCCTGAGGTGCTGGGCCTGGCCGACCGCGTGCTGGTCATCCGCGAGGGCCGGATCGTCCATGAGGCGCCGGCCGAGGACCTGGACGAGCACCGGGTGCTCGACCTGGTGATGGTCTCCGCAGGACAGAGGCCCGGATCCGATGTGGCACATCCCTCCACCGAAGGAGCATCGCATGACTGAGGTTGATCAGGCCGCGCCGACAGGTCCGCGATTGAAGGCGGCGGGACCGGGCGGGCGGTTCGGCCGGCTGGGCGAGGTCCGGCATCTGGGGCTGGTCGCGGCGTTGACACTGCTGGCGATCGTGGGATTGGTGACGAGGCCGGAGAACTTCGCCACCTCCTCCAACTTGGTGAGCATCCTGGCGCTGGCCTCGACCATCGGGGTGATCACTGTTGGCATGACGTTCGTGATCATCGGTGGTGGCATCGATCTGTCGGTGGGCGCGCTGATGGCGTTGGCGTCGGTATGGGCGACCACGCTGGCGACCCAGTCCTACGGGCCGGTTGTGATGATCGTGTGCGCGGTGCTGGTGGGCACCGGCGCGGGCCTGCTGAACGGGATCTTGATCGCCTACGGCCGGATGGTGCCGTTCATCGCGACGCTGGCGATGATGGTGGCCGGGCGCGGCCTGGCGCAGCGGATGTCGAACCAGCGCACACAGCTCGTGCAGCAGGACAACTCGTTGATCGTGAGCCTGTCGACCACGCGGGTGCTCGGGCTGCCGCTGCTGGTGTACGTGTTCGCGCTGGTGGTGCTGTTCGGCTGGCTGGTGCTCAACCGCACGACGTTCGGCCGGCGCACCTACGCGGTGGGCGGCAATCCCGAGGCCGCCCGCCTGGCCGGCATCGACGTGCGCAAGCACACGCTGCTGTTGTACGCCCTGTCGGGGTTGTGCTGCGGGATCGCCGCGGTGCTGATCATGGCCAGGACCACGACCGGATCGTCCACACACGGCGACCTGTACGAGCTGGACGCGATAGCCGCAGTGATCATCGGCGGGACGCTGCTGAGCGGCGGCCGGGGCACGATCATCGGATCGATCCTCGGTCTGCTGATCTTCACTGTGATCACCAACCTGTTCATCCTGAACGGCCTGAACACCGCCGACCAGCTCATCGCCAAGGGCGCGATCATCGTCGCCGCCGTGCTGCTGCAGCGGCGAAGCCTCAAAACACACACCTGACACCAGGGCCGGATCGCAAGCCTTCCGGCTTCAGCAAGGCTTCAGCAAGGAGAGAAGACATGGACAAGAACGTCGCCCGGCGCGGCTTCCTCTTCAGCGGCGCCGCCCTCGGCGCTGGTGCCCTCGTCAGCGCCTGCACCAGCAACGAGCCGGTCGCCACCCAGCAGGCGAGCGCGCCCGCCGCCGCTCCCGCGGCCAAGGACGGCAACGACGCCCCTGGCGAGAAGGTCGTCATCGGCTTCTCGGCCCCGGCCGCCGACCACGGCTGGATCGCCGCCATCAGCAAGAACGCGGCGGACGCGGCAAAGCAGTACACCGACGTCGAATTCAAGCCGGTCGAGCCGACCAACGACATCAACCAGCAGATCTCGGCGGTGGAGTCGCTGATCCAGGCGAAGGTCAACGTGCTGGTGATCCTGCCGAACGACGGCCAGCAGCTCAACCAGGTCGCCCGGCAGGCCATGGACGCGGGCATCCCGGTGGTCAACGTGGACCGCGTCTTCCCGGACAAGCTGTCGTACCGGGCCTGGATCGGAGGGGACAACTACGGCATGGGTGTGGCCGCCGGACACCACATCGGCAAGACGCTGAAGGACAAGGGCGTCTCCAACCCGGTCATCCTGGAGATCCAGGGCATCGCCACGCTGCCGCTGACCCAGGACCGCAGCAAGGGCTTCGCCGACGCGCTGAAGACGTACGGCTTCAAGGTGACCGCGCAACAGGACGCCAAGTTCACGGTGGAGTCCGGAACGCAGGTGGCCGCCAACCTGCTCCAGGCGCACAAGAAGATCGACGCGATCTGGAACCACGACGACGACCAGGGCATCGGCGTGCTGGCGGCGATCAAGGAGGCCGGTCGCAACGAGTTCTTCATGGTCGGCGGCGCGGGCTCGGCCAACGCGATGCGTGACATCCAGGCCGACAGCGGCGTGCTGAAGGCCACCGTCACCTATCCCCCCACGATGGCCGGCTCGGCGATCAAGGTCGCCCGGCTGATCGCCCAGGGCAAGGGCATGAGCGACCTGCTGGAGCAGCAGGTGCCGCAGTCGATCACACTGGCTTCGGAGACCATCACCAAGGACAACGCCGCCCAGTACCTGCCTCTCGGGTTCGAGTCATGAGGCCTGTCATCGGGATCGGCATGGTCGGCTACGCGTTCATGGGCCGTACCCACTCCCAGGCGTGGCGCAGCGTGGACGCGTTCTTCGACCTGCCGTTCAGACCCTCGATGGTGGCCGTGGCCGGCAGATCCGCCGAGGCGACCGCGCAGGCCGCCGAGAAGCTGGGATGGGCCGGCGCGGAGCCCGACTGGAAGCGCCTCCTCGACCGCGACGACGTGCAGGTCATCGACATCTGCACGCCCGGCGACTCGCACGCCGAGATCGCCGTCGCGGCGCTGGCGGCAGGCAAGCACGTGATCTGCGAGAAGCCGCTCGCCAACACCGTCGCCGAGGCCGAGGCCATGGCCGCGGCGGCGAAGGAGGCGGCGGCGCGCGGCGTGCGCAGCATGGTCGCCTTCAACTACCGCCGCGTGCCCGCCGTCGCGCTGGCCCGGCGGTTCGTCGAAGAGGGCATGCTCGGCGAGATCCGGCACGTACGGGCGCAGTATCTGCAGGACTGGATCGTCGACCCCGAGTTTCCCCTGGTCTGGCGGCTCCAGAAGGACAAGGCCGGCTCCGGGGCCCTCGGCGACATCGGCGCTCACATCATCGACGTCGCCGAGTTCATCACCGGTGAGCGGCTGGCCGGGGTGGCGGCGCTGACCGAGACCTTCGTCAAGGAGCGTCCCCTGGCGGCCAGTTCGGCCGGGCTCTCGGCCGGCGGCGGAACCGGGAGGGGCG
Source organism: Nonomuraea helvata (assembly GCF_039535785.1). NCBI lineage: Bacteria > Bacillati > Actinomycetota > Actinomycetes > Streptosporangiales > Streptosporangiaceae > Nonomuraea > Nonomuraea helvata. The sequence goes on along the minus strand of NZ_BAAAXV010000005.1, from coordinate 627,093 downwards.
CGGTCACCGTGGACGACGCGGCGCTGTTCATCGGACGGCTCAGCGGCGGCGGGCTGGCCTCCTTCGAGGCCACCCGCTTCGCGGCGGGGCGCAAGAACGCGCTGCGCATCGAGGTCAACGGCGCCCTGGGCAGCCTGGCCTTCGACTTCGAGTCGATGAACGACCTGTGGTTCCACGACCACACCATCGACAGCGCCGAACACGGATTCCGGCGGGTGCTGGTCACCGAGCCGGACCACCCGTACGCCGGGGCGTGGTGGCCGCCGGGCCACGGCCTCGGGTACGAGCACACCTTCGTCCACGAGACGAAGGACTTCCTGGAGGCGATCGCCGCCGGCACCGACCCCACGCCGTCCTTCGAGGACGGCCTGCGGGTGCAGCGGGTGCTGGCGGCCGTCGAGCAGAGCGCGGCTGAGGACAGCCGCTTCATCACTGTGGAGGGTTCATGACGAGGCCGGTCACGTTGTTCACCGGGCAGTGGGCGGACCTGCCGTTCGAGGAGGTCTGCCGGCTGGCGTCGGAGTGGGGCTACGACGGCCTGGAGATCGCCTGCTGGGGCGACCACTTCGAGGTCGACAAGGCCCTCGCGGACGACTCCTACATCGAACGCAAGAAGGAGACCCTGGCCAAGTACAACCTCCGGGTGTGGACGATCTCCAACCACCTGGTCGGCCAGGCGGTCTGCGACCACCCCATCGACGAGCGCCACAAGGGCATCCTGCCCGCCCGCATCTGGGGCGACGGCGAACCCGAAGGTGTACGGCGGCGCGCCGCCGAAGAGATCAAGAACACCGCCCGCGCGGCGGCCGCGCTCGGCGTGACGACCGTCGTCGGCTTCACCGGCTCGTCAATCTGGCACACGCTGGCGATGTTCCCGCCGGTGCCCCCGTCGATGATCGAGGCGGGCTACGCCGACTTCGCCGACCGGTGGAACCCGATCCTCGACGTCTTCGACGAGGTCGGAGTGCGCTTCGCCCATGAGGTGCACCCGAGCGAGATCGCGTACGACTACCACACCACGGTGCGGACGCTGGAGGCCATCGGGCACCGGCCGGCCTTCGGGCTGAACTGGGACCCGTCGCACATGGTGTGGCAGGACCTGGACCCGGCGAACTTCATCCTCGACTTCGCCGACCGGATCTACCACGTGGACTGCAAGGACGCCCGGGTGGCCACCCGTGACGGCCGGCGCGGCCGTCTGGCCTCCCACCTGGCGTGGGCCGACCCCCGGCGTGGCTGGGACTTCGTGTCCACAGGCCGCGGCGACGTGCCGTGGGAGGCGTGCTTCCGCGCGCTCAACCACATCGGCTACGACGGCCCGATCTCCATCGAGTGGGAGGACGCGGGCATGGACCGGCTGCACGGCGCACCGGAATCCCTCGCCTACATCCGCTCGCTCAACGCCATCACCCCACCGGCCGCCGCTTTCGACGCCGCCTTCTCCTCCGAATGACCCATCACGCCGGGCGGCGGCCGCACAGTGGCCGCCGTCCCCCGCCGCTGCTGGTGAACTCGGCCCGCTGACCCTTGGAGGACGCGCTTCGGCTCAGGCGGCCGGGAGTGTGGGAGGCCCGGTGCTCTGGCGTACAACGAGTTCGGTGGCCGGTCGACATCGACGAAGCGCAGGTAGTCAAGAGCGCGGTTCTGGTTGTCCGGCCAACGACCGGAGGTCAGCCGGACCTGGCCGAGGTCGAACTCGTAGGCCGAGACACCGATGTCGGATCTGGCCCAGGGGAGTGCCGCCAGAGCGGAGGACATGCCGACTGCCTGGCCGGCGACCGAGAGCGCGGTGGTCGCGCCTGCGGCCCGAAAGAGCTGACGACGGCTCAAGGACATGCGGAGCTCCTTGGTGATGGGGGGTGGTGACCGGTCACCGCCGTCACGTGTTCACCGGGTCAGGCCCTCGGAGAGGCCGCCGTAGGTTGTCGGCGCGGAGATATCGCTGTCAGACCATGTGTTAGCGCTAACAGTTACAGCCTAGCGGTGGCAGGTGGTGACATGGTCAGGTGGGACTCGGGTGAAAGTTTCAGGCGACGATCTCGCTGATCGACTGCGACCGGACTCGAGAATCCGAGGTGAGCGCGCCGGCGCGCCGCCTCCGCCGACCGGCAGTACGTTAAGGCGCTCTTGACAGTACCTTTCCGCCCCGTATTTGCTCCGTCCTAACCACCACCTCCACCGGCCCGAGGGAGATTCGCCCAGCCAGCGGGTTGTTAGCGCTAACAGCGGAGAGGCGAACCAATGCAGCGAAGCGAACCGCGTACGAGAAGGTACGCAGGCATCGGAGCCGCCTTGACGGCTCTGATCACGGCGGTGGCCACCGCTCTGTCCGTGTTCCTCACGGCTGTGCCAGGAGCGTCGGCGGCGGTCCTGACCGAAGTGACGGGCTTCGGCGCCAATCCCGGCGGTCTGCGGATGTACCTTTACGTCCCCGACAGAGTGGAGTCCAGGCCGGGCGTCCTGGTGGCGATGCACGGCTGCAACGGCTGGGCTCCGGGCTTCCACCAGGGCACCGAGTTCGCCTCGCTGGCCGACCGGTACGGCTTCATCGTCATCTACCCGCAGGCGAACAAGAGCGCCAACGGCCTGTCGAACTGCTTCGACGTGTGGTCCAACGAGGCCCTGCGGCACGGCGGCGGCAGCGACCCGGTGTCGATCGTCTCCATGACGAACTACGTGCTGCAACGCTACAACGGCGACCCGCAGCGGGTGTTCGCCACCGGCTTCTCCTCCGGCGCGATGGAGACCAACAACCTGCTCGCCACGTACCCGGACGTGTTCAAGGCCGGCGCGCCGTTCTCGGGGGTCCCCTACGGTTGCCTTGGCCCCGCCGGCTGCGGCGACAAGACGCCGCAGCAGTGGGGTGACCTGGTCAGGAACGCCTACCCCGGCTACACGGGGCCCCGGCCGCGCGTGATGGCCTGGCACGGCACCGCCGACTCGGTGCTGCCGTACACGATGTTGCAGGAAGAGGTCGACCAGTGGACCGACGCGCACGGACTGAGCCAGACCCCCGCCTCCACTGACAGCCCGCAATCCGGCTGGACCCGGCGGATCTTCGGCTCCGGGCAGGTCGAGGCGTACACCATCGCCGGAGCCGGCCACGACCTGCCGCACACCGGAATGGCCGCGTACGCCATCCGCTTCTTCGGCCTGGACGGCGGCTCGTCCACCACGACGCCGACTCCACCACCCGCCGGGCAGATCAAGGGAGTCGGCTCCGGGCGTTGCCTGGACGTGCCCGGCGCCGCCACCGCCGACGGCACCGCGGTGCAGTTGTGGGACTGCAACGGGCGCAGTAACCAGCAGTGGGCCGCCACCTCAGCCGGCGAGCTCAGGGTCTATGGCAACAAATGCCTCGACGCGGCCGGCACCGGCAACGGCGCCGGCATCCAGATCTACTCCTGCCACGGCGGCGCCAACCAGAAATGGCGCCTGAACGCCGACGGCACCATCGCCGGGGTGCAGTCCGGGCTGTGCCTGGACGCCGTCGGCCAGGGCACCGCCAACGGCACCCGGCTCCAGCTCTACTCCTGCCACGGCGGCGCCAACCAGCGCTGGACCCGCACCTGACACACCGCCGCCGTCAAATCGGGTGCACGGCAGCGCCTCGCCGTCCACCCGATGATCGCGTCCTCGAGTCCCACGGTCGAACGCGGATGACCGTCTTCCCCTGGCGTCGCTCGGTCGGGTTGAGGACGGCGACGGCGTCGTCGAGGGTCGCGACGTTGCCGATGTTCGTCCGCAGTCGTCCGTCCCGGACCCGCTGGACGATCTCGCTCAGTTGGGCGCGGTCGGACTCGACAACGAAGTCGATGGCCAGGCCGTCGTCGGGCCGCGCCTCGGGCGGCCCGACGACGGACACCAGTGTTCCTCCGGCTCGGATCAGGCCTGCGGACCGCCTCCCGATGTCGCCGCCGATGACATCGAAAACCAGGTCGACTTCGCCGACGTCTTCGAGCGTGTCGTTCTCAAGGTCGACGAACTCCTGCGCGCCGAAGTCGAGTGCCTTCTGACGGTCGGCGGCGCGTCCGGTGCCGATGACGTAGGCGCCGGCCTCTCGTGCGAGTTGCGTCACCATCGACCCGACTGCGCCGGCCGCGCCGTGCACGAGGACGCTCTGCCCTGCCCGAAGGCGGCCGTGCTCGAACAGTCCCTGCCACGCGGTCAGTCCCGAGATCGGCAGGCTCGCGCCCACCGTGAAGTCGACGTCGCCGGGCAGCGGTGCGAGGTTGCGTGCCTCGACGGCCACATATTCCGCCAGGGTGCCGTCGCGAGTCCAGTCCGTGATGCCGAACACCCGCTGTCCCACCGACAGCCCTGTCGTGCCATAGCCGAGAGCGGTGACCACTCCGGCCAGCTCGTGCCCAGGGATCGACGGTGTTCGGTCACGGTCGAGGCGATCGGCCCAGGTCGAGGGCCACGCCATCTCCGTCGGGACGAATCCCGACGCATGAACCTGAACGACGACATCCATCAGCGCTGCCTGCGGCTCGGGCCGTTCCATCAGCGTCATCCCGGCCGTTCCCGCGGCCTGGTCCGTCACCACAATCGCCTTCATCCGGAATCCCCCTATGTCCAGTCCTCGCCGACACGTGTCCGCGTACGACCTCATCTCCCCGAACGAGGTCGTACCCGGACGCAAGCGGGCCGTCACCGACAGACGGCGCCCGGGACGGCCCGGCACCCGCCGGCCGGTCAAGCCGCCGGTGTCGATCCGGCGCCTCGCCGGGCTGGACGACCTGGCGGCAGTTCCTGGCCGCTCAGGCCCACGCGATCATCGTGTGCGACTTCCTGGTGGTCGAGACGGTACTACTCAAACGGCGGCGCCGGCTCGCCCCTTCAGCACTGCTTGGTGATCTCCGACCGGATGCCAGCGGAAGCGCTGAGCTATGGCATTCAGGGCCGCACGCTCATGCGGCGTGCGGAAGTCAGGCGCGTTTGGCCTTGCGCCATGAGCGGTCGTAGAGCGTGGCGCTGTCGAGGGTTGAGGGGCCGCCTTCGTCGCCCAGCGTAGGACCGTCGACCGTTTTGCGGCTGGAGATGAACCGGTGTTTGCCGGTGGAGTCGATTCCCAGATAGATGCCGACGTGGTCGAGGGCTGTGCCGTCGTCCGTGCTGGCGTCCCAGAACAGCAGGTCGCCCGTCCGCAGGTCCGCGTAGGACGTGGGTTTGGCCGTGCCACCGTCGATCACGGTGATCCCCGGGGCGTTCTCGTCGGCCATTTGGACGGCTCGACGGGGAAGGGCGGACTTGCTCAGCGTGTCGCCGATGCCCAGGGGGTAGCCGCCGCGGTAGCCAAGGACCATTCTGACGAAACCGGAACAGTCCAGCGATTCCTTCTGCCGGGCTTCCGGGGGGGTCGATCCTGTCGTCGTAGGTCCATGCGAGGCCGAGGTAGTCGTTGAAGTCTGAGCCCTCTTCCCGGGTGCCGTCCGGGAGTAAGGGACCGTAGTGGGCGTCGCCCGCGTAGCGCAGGCCATCGCGGACCTGGGAGGGGGCGTCCGCGAGGTACTGCGTGGCGATGTCCAGCAGATCCTCGTCGGTCCTGGCGATGTTGGCCGCCGGCCATGAGGCCGCCCATGGCGCCGAGGGCGACCACGGGCCGGGCAGCAGGCGGACCCAGGCTCGGGTCGAGACGGTCGCCTCGGTCGTTGTCTCGGCGAACTTACGTTGCCGGCCGTAGGTGACGGCGGTTCGGGCGCCTTCCGTCAGGACAGCTCCGACCCGGCCTTGGCTGAAGTAGAGGTTCTGGCCGGATGTGCCGGGGGCGTAACCAGTGAAGGACTGCCCCGCCGAGCAGGCGGCGGCGTCGGCGAACAGGGCGGTGAAGGAGGCGAATCCGTCTTTCAAGGGGCGGCGGTCCTGCCAGACCGGTGCCCCGGCCAGGGGGTCGGCATGATGATGCCACCACATCCGGCCGGACGCGTCGAGCGCGTAGACGACTCCCGCTCCAGCGCCGGACGGACTGCGGTAATCCTCCCACCCCTCGCCGGTTACCAGCCCCGTGCCCGGGCCGAAGGCGGTGCCGCCTGCTGCCGGGTCGGTGTGGTCGTACCAGCGGACGTGTCCCTTGGTGTTCACGCCGTACAGGGTGCCGTCGCGCCCGGTCATCAGAGTGGTGATCGCTGTCCAGCCCGAGCGGATGACCTTGCCGCTCCCCGGCGCCCACTGGGCCTCGCCGGTTGTCGGCGAAAGATGGCGGTACCAGTGCAGGTCTCCGGCTTTGTCGAGGGCGTAGATGACCCCGGAGCCGGCCGACACGATGTCCACGAAGTCGCCCCAGCCGTGGCCGATGACCGTGCGCTCGCCGGGGGCCCAGCCCCGCTCACCGGTCGCCGGGTCCAGGTGACGGTACCATTTCAGATCCCCGTCGCTGTCGACCGCATAGATCACGCCGTTGCCGCCGGAGAACACCTTGGCCAGTGTGTTCCAGCCGTAGCCGATCTCCTTGCCGCTGTCGGCGGCCCAGGAATCCTCGCCGGAGGCGCCGGCGCGGTGGCCGTACCAGCGCAGTTTTCCCCCGCCGTCGATGCCGTACACCGGCACGACCGCCGAGCAGGTCAGGGCGGAGGCGGCCACGGCTGGTCGTGGATCGACCGTGGACAGCAGGGACGCTCCGACGATTGCCGCGGACAGGACGGCCAGATGTGTACGGAGCATGTCCACAACCTTCTTTTGATCTCACGCCAGAACGGATCCCGCACGCCTCGATGCCACCGGGCTGACCCTGGGAAAATGATCTCATGGATGTCGCTCTTCACACCCCGGTCAGGCCGCCGCTGACCGGGCGTGCGCGCCGCCTCCCGTTCGTCGGCCGTCGAAGGTTGCGGGGCTCGAATATTCGACTCACATGGTGACCTGCAGCTTCTGGCAAGCGGGCGGATCTTGAGCGTCACCGTCCAAGCTGCATTGCAGCCGGCACCGAACGTCGACGCTCTCGACGTCGTGCACGTCGCTCATGGCACCCGGGTTCCGTCCCGGTCCGCATGTCAAACCAGACTTATCCGCTGACTCACGCGGACAGGCAGACCGCGGTACGCGCCCGCCGCCGCTGCGCAAGCAGCTTGTCGGTTCCCAGCGGGCGTAAGGGGCAGAGGCAGAAAGATCCTCTCCTTGCCTCTCCTAACGTATAGCGCACAGGGGGGCTTGCGGCAAGACCCGGGTCGTACCCCAGAATCGTCGGCCGAAGCCACAACCTGCGGAATGGGGGGCACGACGTGCATGTGTGGTTGTCGACGTGTGTGGGACGCGGTGACGTCCAACCAGTGATGGGACCGCCGGTGCGATCGCGGGCGCTCGGCACGGAGGTGCGGGTGTGCGCACCGCCCGACTGGCCGGAGCGGCCGGCCGACTCGTCAGAGGAAAGGCAACGAGGGATGAGGACGTGCCCGGCAAGTATCTCGACGGAGCTCGAGGCGCCGGCGATTCGATCGGCCGGTGCAGTGCAACGGAGCACGGCGGCCTCGGAGGTGTCGCAGTGATCGAGCAGTACGTGTTGGGTCTCCAAGAGGTTGACGAGACGCGGGTCGCGGTCGTTGGCGGCAAGGGCGCGCACCTGGGGGAGTTGTCGCGGATCGAAGGCATCCGCGTGCCGGCCGGCTTCTGCGTGACGACGGACGCCTTCCGGCGGATCATGGCGGAAGCGCCGTCGATCGACGATCGGCTCGATCAGCTCTCGCGCCTCAACCCGGATGACCGGGAGGCGATCCGCACGCTCAGCACGGAGGTCCGCCAGATGATCGAAGGGATCGCCATCCCTGACGAGCTGGCGGCGGCGATCACCCGCGCGCTCGCGCAGCTCGGCGAGCACGCCGCCTACGCCGTGCGATCCAGCGCGACGGCGGAGGACCTGCCGACGGCATCCTTCGCCGGCCAGCAGGACACCTACCTGAACGTCGTGGGTCCGGCGGCGATCCTCCAGCACGTCGGCCGGTGCTGGGCGTCGCTGTTCACCGAGCGGGCCGTGACCTACCGCCTGCGCAACGGCTTCGACCACCGGAAGGTCCGCATGGCGGTGGTCGTACAGCAGATGGTCTTCCCGCATGCGGCCGGCATCATGTTCACGGCCGACCCCGTCACGGGCAACCGGAAGGTCGCCACCGTGGACGCCGGCTTCGGCCTCGGTGAGGCCCTGGTCTCCGGCCTGGTGAACCCGGACGTCTACAAGGTGCGAGACGGCCAGGTCGTCACCAAGGCGGTTGCCGCCAAGAAGCGTGCCATCCACGCTTCGCCGGCGGGCGGGACGCAGGTACTGCCGATCGACCCGCAGCGGCAGGAGCAGCCGGCGCTGACGGATGCGCAGGTCGTACGGCTCGTGCGGCTCGGCCGGCGGATCGAAGCGCACTTCGGCCGCCCGCAGGACATCGAATGGTGCCTGGTCGACGATGACTTCCAGATCGTGCAGAGCCGGCCGATCACCACGCTGTTCCCCATCCCCGCGGCCCGCGACCAGGAGAACCACGTCTACCTCTCCGTCGGTCATCAGCAGATGATGACCGACCCCATGAAGCCCCTGGGGCTCTCCTTCTGGCAGCTGACGGCCATGGCGCCGATGCACGAGGCCGGTGGGAGGCTGTTCGTCGACGCCACTCGGCTACTGGCCTCGCCCGCGAGCCGCGCCGGCTTCCTGGAGATGGCGGGGAGGTCCGATCCGCTGACCAGGGACGCGCTGGAAACCGTCCTCGATCGCGGCGACTTCGTCCCGACGCTCCCGGACGGGGGTCCCGGCGGGCCGCCGGTCGGCGGCGCGTCCGCTCCGATCGAGACCGATCCGGCTATCGTCACCGGGCTGATCGAGCGCAGCCAGGCGTCCATCGCCGCCCTGCGGCGCGACATCCGGACGAAGACCGGGCCGGCGCTGTTCGACTTCCTGCTGGAGGCCTTCCAGGAGCACAAGCGGGTCCTCAGCGATCCGCTGAGCATGCAGGCGATCATGGCGGGGATGGAGGCCACGTGGTGGCTCAACGACAAGCTGCAGGAGTGGCTGGGCGAGAAGAACGCGGCCGACACGCTCACGCTGTCCGCCCCCGACAACGTCACGTCGGAGATGGGGCTGGCGCTGCTCGACGTCGCGGACGTGATCCGCCCACATCCGGAGGTGGTGGCCTTCCTGCAGGACGTCGAGAACGAGGGCTTCCTGGACGAGCTGCCGAAGCTCGCGGGCGGGACCGAAGCGCGCGACGCCATCGAGGCCTACCTCGACCGGTACGGCATGCGCTGCGTCGGCGAGATCGACATCACGAGGCCGCGTTGGAGCGAGCGCCCCACCACGCTCGTGCCCCTGATCCTCGACAACATCAAGCTCTTCGAGCCGGGCGCCGCCGAGCGGCGCTTCGAGCACGGGCGGCAAGAGGCGAAGAAGAAGGAACAGGACGTGCTGTCACGCCTGCGGGCCCTTCCGGACGGGGAGCAGAAAGCCGACGAGACCAAGCGGATGATCGACCGGGTCCGGACCTTCATCGGCTACCGCGAGTACCCGAAGTACGGCATCATCAGCCGCTACTTCATCTACAAGCAGGCCGTGCTGGAGGAGGCCGAGCGCCTCGTGCAGGCCAACGTGCTGCCCGATAAGGAGGACATTTACTACCTCACGTTCCAGGAGCTCCACGACGTCGTGCGCACCAACCAGGTGGATGACCAGCTCATCCAGCAGCGCAAGGACGCGTTCCGGTCGTATCACGCGCTCACGACGCCCCGGGTGCTCACATCGGACGGCGAGGTCTTCACCGGCGCGTACCGGCGCGACGACGTGCCGGCCGGCGCCCTGATCGGCTTGCCGGTTTCCGCCGGCACCGTCGAAGGGCGGGCCCGCGTCATCCTGGACATGGCGCAGGCCGATCTCGAGGCGGGAGACATCCTGGTCACGCCATACACGGACCCCAGCTGGTCGCCCCTGTTCGTGGCGATCACGGGCCTGGTGACGGAGGTGGGCGGCCTGATGACCCATGGCGCGGTGATCGCCCGGGAGTACGGCTTGCCTGCCGTCGTGGGCGTGGAGCAGGCCACCCGGCTGATCCGGGACGGGCAGCGGATCCGCGTGCACGGAACCGACGGGTACGTCGAGATCCTGCCTTGATCACGTGAGCTTGCGCGGCCAGAAGCTGCCGCCAGCTCGGCCCGCCCCGCCGGGGCGCCGGATCGATCCCCGCCGCGTGCACAATCTCCCACACTGTGGAGGCCGCGGCGGGGTAATCCAGGCGCGCCAACTCGGCTTCTGCGCCCCCATGTCGGGTTCTCCTGGGCCATCCGAATGATCAGTGCCTTGACCGGCCAGCGGATGCAGGGCCGTCTCGGGCGCCATCTGTCCGTGAAGGCGTCAGAGCACGAAATCGGGTTTCCGAGCGGGATGGGGTTCGGTTCGAAGCGCTGCTTCCCGAGCGCCCGATCTACAACTCTGCCGCGGCGACGGTGCTGACGGCTGCGGTAGCATCCCGCAATGCCATCCACCCACGTCGATTGGCCATCGGTCGCAGCCGCGGGTTTCCCCTTTCCCAGCCATCTAGCGGTCCGCCGCCTCGCGGACGAACTCTCAGCCATGCTCGTGTCACCGGATCCTGCGGTCCGTGACGACCATGCCTACACCGCGCTCGCCCGTTGGACCGACGAGGGGTATCTGGACGAGGTGCTCGTGGACATCGGAGACACCTCGGCCACGCGTTTCACCCACCCCGACATCCAGGCACGTTCCTTCGCCGCGCTGGTGCTCGCCCGCGTCCTGGACCGCGTCAGGGCCGTGCCGCAGGTCGTGGCCGAGGAGACCACCGACCGCTGGTACGGCGCGTTCGCCGCATGGTTTCCCGCTGAGGTCGACACTCGGGGCTGGGACGACACCCTCGGTTGGCTCCACGCGGTCGCCCATGGCGCCGATGCCGCTGCCGCGTTCGCCTCTGTCCTGCCCTGGCGCGGCAGCGCATTGCTGGACCTGTGCGCCCGTCGAATGACGGCCACGGCGGCTCACCACTACTACGTCCAACTGGAAGACGCGCGACTCGCCCGCGCCCTCACGACCATCCTCTTCGCCCCTTGTCTGTCCGTGGACGAGGCCACCGGTTGGCTGGACACCGTGGCCCACGCCTTCGCCGGCGCCGAACCCGGACCCGTGCCGCCGTGGGCGTTCAACACCTTCGCCACGTTGCAGTCCCTCCACATGCACCTGGCCCGGGGTCTGGCCGGCCGCGATACGCCGCATCACGCCGAGGCCGTCGCCACTCGCGTCGTGGCCATCCTCCGCGGCCCCTTCCCCTGGCTGTTGTAACGCTGCCGGCAACCGTCCCCTCACGGCACTCAGGCCGGTGCACGAGCCCTGATGGATGTCATCACCGATACCGCCGGTGCCAGATCGCCTCGCTGACCGGCATGGCGGGAGCGGAAGTGGAGCTCGGCAGAGCGGACAGCGCGCTCGCCCGCCTCGACGCCGCGCTGGACCTCGCCGAGCACACGGGCATCGACCTGGACGAGGTGTTGCTCGGCCGCGCGGAGTTCCATTACCGCCAAGGCAGGTACGCGACCGCGTGGGACGAGGCGGACCGGTCGCTGGCGCTGGCGCTCACGTCCAATCTGCTGAATCTGCCACGGCTGCACGGCCTGCTCGCGGCCATCCACCTGGCGGCGGGCGACGTCGAGCAATGCATGGAGGAGTGCGAGCAAGCGCTGCGGCAGGCACGGAGATCCGGGCAGCGGCTGGACTACGCCCGCGCCCTGATGACGCTCGGCCATGCCGTGAAGGGCACAGAGCGCGAGGAGTCCCGACGCCATTGGGGCCAGGCCCATGCGTTGTTCACGGTCATCGGCGCACCGGAGCGGTCGACGTCCGCGGCACTGCTGAGTCAAGCGCCCGAGGCCCTCTGAAGCAGATCTGGTGGCGCACGGCAAGGAGCTCGACGTCCTTGTCCCGATCGCCCACCGGCGGTAACCGCACGCGCGGCATCCTCACAGAGGCCTGACCTGGACGGATGCCGTTATCGGCAGGCACGAGGTCCCATCGCCGTAGAACGTCTCCCCGATCACGCTCCAAATCCGCATGTACGCCCTTTTCGGTCCATGCAAATAACATCGCTTTGCCTCCGAAATATCAGAAACCTGCCCCCTCTTGTCGTTGGGTGGGAGTTTAATTTCGACCGTTGCGCCGTAATTCGGAAGACCAGATCATCGTGATCATCATCGTTTCGGCCGCAGAGCCGGAGAGGAGACATCATGATGGGTCTCGTAGATCGTCTGCCTGCACGCGTCGCCCACAAGGTGACCGTGGAAGCCGCCTGCACCAACACCTACTACTGCAAGGACGGGGTCAAGTACCTCCGTGCTTGCTGCCTCGACCAGGGGTGCCAGACGATCAGGGTCGGCACCTGCTGACGCGGTCGGCATAGCGTCCGCGGGCGGCGGCCGGCCGCCGCCCGCATCGCCGCCTCGCTCGGCCCGCTGGTGCCCGGTGACTCGCCCGCGCTCGACGGGACGGCCGCGGCAGCCGCCACGGGACTGATCGGGCGAACCTGATCGCGTCCTTCGACGACCTCGTCGATCTCTTCGTGAGGAACCCCTGATGCCCTACCTGACCGTCGCTGTCGTGCTCATCGGCGTGCTGTCCGTGTCGAACCTGCTGCTCACCCTGGGCCTCGTCCGCCGGATACGACAGCTGGGCGAGGGAAGCGTCCAGCATGCCGGACCTCCCCTCGAGCTGGGCCCCGGCTCGCCCATCGGAGAGTTCAACGCCGTCACCGCCGACGGCGAACCGGTGTCCCACGACTCGATCGCCGGACTGGTCGGGTTCTTCTCCGCCGGATGCGAACCCTGCCACAAGCTCCTTCCCCAGTTCGCGGCGCACGCCCGCGCCCTCGGACGGCAGAACGTGCTGGCGGTGGTCGCCGGGGAGGATGCCGAAATGGTGGCAGCACAGCGCCGTTCGGGAAGCCGACCTCATCGCCGTACTCCACGATGGGCGGGTCGCCGAGTTGGGGCCGCACGAGGCGCTGCTCTCCGCGGACGGCCACTACGCCCGCCTGTTCCGGCTCCAAGCCGCGGGATATCAGGAGGCGCGATGACATGGAGCAGGCTGTTCCTTTCAGCAGGCGGCGTGCTGGCGCTGGGAGCCGCGCTGTGGTGGATCCGCCGACGCTACCTGGTCGCCACCGTTGACGGGCCGAGCATGGAACCCACCCTGCGCTCCGGGGACATGCTGCTCGTCCGCAGGACGAAGCTGGTCCGCGCGGGTCAGATCGTGGTCGTCCGGATCGAGGACCCACCGCCCATCGACGGGCTGCCGCCGGGTCTCGAACCGGGTGGCGAGGACGAGTTGCCGGAGAAGCCGGATCATCCTGGTTGGCGGTTGCTCGTGAAACGGGCGGTCGCGGTTCCCGGAGACCCCGTACCGAGACAGGGCTTTCCGGCGTTTCGCGACGCACCCGAGACCGTCGTGCCCCGGCACGCCCTGGTCGTGCTGGGCGACAATCCGGACGCCAGCTGGGACTCCCGGGACTTCGGCTTCGTGCGAGGCGACGAGTTCGTCGGCGTGATGGTGCGCCGCCTGGCACCGCCCTGACCGCCTCGGTCACGGCACGGAAGTGGTCAGCTTGTCGCCGATCAACTGTGTCGGGTCGGCCGATAGGTCAGCACCTGCGTGTGGCCGTCGAAGGTCCGGGCATCGAGCAGCTCGAGGTCGAAGTCGTCCGCACCGTCGAAGATCCGGTCCACGCCGGTCTTCCCGGAGATCACTGGGAAGACCGTCACCTCGATGGCGTCGATCAGGCCGGCGTTCAGCAGCGCCCGGTTGAGCGTCAGGCTGCCGTGGGAGCGCAGCGGCACATCGGATTCGGCCTTGAGGCGCGTGACCACCTCCACAGGATCGCCGGACTCGATGGTCGTGTCCGGCCACTCGAGCGGCTCGGTCAGCCGGCTGGACAGCACCGTGACCGGGGAGTCGAACATGCGCGTGATCCACCCGTCGAACAGGCTGCGGTCGAAGCCCGCGTCAAGGAACGGCGCGTTCGAGGAGTAGGTCGTCGCCCCGAGCACCATGCGCAGCGGGTCACGGTAGGCGGCGGCGCGATAGGCGAGGAACTCGGGGCCCTGCTTGCCCCAGTAACCACCCCAGTCGCCGTCGTGGTTGGCGAAGCCGTCGAGCGTGGAGAAGATGTCGAAGGTGTACGTGGCGGTCATGGTGTCTCCTTGCGGGAAGTCGGTCGCCCGCCTTGCGGCGGCCTCACCCCTGCTACGAACGCCACCGCCCCGATCCGACACATCTCCCGGACAGCGATGTCCATCGCTGTACTTGATCAGCAGGACGCCGGCATCGGCCCTGCAGTACTCTCTCAGCGTTTGATCTTGAGGGTAAGCGCGAGCTCTGGCTACAGCGGCGACGGCTGGCAGTCGAGTGCGGCTGAGACTGGTCAAAACCTGAAGGAGTACAGGAATGCGAAGAACCTGGCCAGTGGCGCTGGTGGCCCTCGCCACGGTTGTCATGGGCGGCGCGACGCCGGCGAGTGGCGACGCGGTCAAGCCGGCAACCGGTTCGACGACGGCAACGGCAGCGGTCTGCGGCAGCTCGTCGCTGAACGGCCCGACCACACCGCCCGCCGGCGCGGTCGTGGTCCCTAAGGGCGACAACAGCGGCGTGGACTTACGCAAGGCGAACACCACGTACTACTTCGAGACCGGCACGCACACGCTGGGCACCGACAAGTTCTCCCAGATCATGCCCGGCAACGGGGCGACGTTCATCGGCGCGCCCGGCGCGGTACTGGACGGGCAGCGGCTGAACCTGTTCGCGTTCACTCAGCAGGCGACCGGCGTCACGATCCGGTACCTGACCATCACCAGGTTCGTCGCGCCGAAGGATCAGGGTGTGGTCAACCACGACTCCGGCGACGACTGGGTCGTGGAGCACAACACCATCCGCGACAACGCCGGCGCGGGGCTGATGGCCGGGGCCAGGAACAAGATCCGTGGCAACTGCTTGAAGGACAACGGGCAGTACGGCCTGAATGCGTTCAAGGACGGCAACACGATCACCGGCCTGGTGGTGGCGGACAACGAGTTCGCCGGCAACAACACCGATGACTGGGAGCAGCAGGAACCTGGGTGCGGATGTACCGGTGGCATGAAGTTCTGGGCGGTGAACGGTGCCGACGTGACCGGCAACTGGGTCCACGGCAACCACGGGCCGGGGGTCTGGGCGGACACCAACAACAACGATTTCCTCATCGAGGGCAACCTCATCGAGGACAACGAGTCACTCGCGATCTTCTACGAGATCAGCTACAACGCCGTGATCCGGAACAACACCATCCGCCGCAACGCATGGGCCTCCGGTGCCAAGCGGGTAGCGACGGGCGACCCGTTCCCCGAAGCGGCGATCTACCTGTCCGAGGCGGATGGTGAGCCTCGCGTGCCAGCGCGGACCAGCAAGATCGAGATCACCGGTAACCGGCTCGAGAACAACTGGGGCGGGATCACCGCGTGGGCGAACGCCGACCGGTTCTGCAACAGCCCGGCCTCGACGACCGGCGACTGCACGCTGATCGTCGGACCGACCAACAAAGCACAGTGCTCGGCTCCTGCCATCGCCAGCGAGCCGCTCTACACCAACTGCCGCTGGTGGACGAAGAACGTCGACGTGCACCACAACACGTTCGCCTTCGACCCCAGTGCCGTCAACGGCGGCTGCCCGACGCAGTACTGCGGGCACATGGCCCTGCTGTCCAACTGGGGTACGTACCCGGACTGGTCCCCGTACAAGGGCGCCGTGATCCAGCAGGCGATCGTCCACGAGTCGAACAACTCCTGGCACGACAACACCTACACGGGACCGTGGCAGTTCAGGGTCAAAGACATGGGCAACCGCATCGTGCCCGCGCTGTGGGTCGGCCCCCAGTACGGCCAGGACGCCGGCAGCACGTTCGACGGTGGCACGCCCGCCCCGCCGGCGATCGCCGAGCAGGACTTCGAGTCCGGTTCGACTGTCTCGCCCTACACCCCGTGGTACGGGGCCAGTCTGGCGCACCAGACCGGCGGCGCGCATGGTGGCACAGGCTCGCTGCAGATGACCAGCACCCAGGGGTCTGGCAGCGCGGTGTCGCTTGACAACTTCCCCGGATTCAGCGGTGCGGTCGCCGGTACGAGCTACCACGTGTCGCTGTGGTACAAGGAGGCCGTGGCGACCATGCCTGCCGTCACGTGGAACGTGCGGTGGCGCGACGAGTCCGGCACGGTGCTGCGTACCGACGCCATCTCCCTGGCTCAGAAGACCGCCTGGACCGAAGCTGCCGGCACGTTCACCGCGCCCGCGGGCACGACCCGTGTCGACTGGACCTTTGTCTGGAGCGCGAGCACCGCCGGGCCCGCGTTCCAGATCGACGATGTGGCGATCCGTCCCGGGAAGCTTTAGCGGAAGACCTGGCGAACAGGAGCCCGGTGACGGCGCTCCGTCCGCCTTCCTGGCACGCTACGCGCGAACCCTCGAACCTACGGGTTCGGGGTTTCGTCTTGTCGGGGCTTGCCTGTGGCTTACCTGGCCGTCACGAACGTCTTCGCCGCGCTGCGCCGGTCCGCGAGGCGCGCAAGCGGCTCAACTCCTGCCCGTTCCGTTGACGGCCTTCACATTGCCCCCTTCACTATGTACCGATTTCAGTGGTTTGCAAGCGGCACACTACAGACTGTTCTCACCAACCACGCTGCCGTCCGCTTGGACGGCACGAAGGGAAGACATCATGCAGCTGGGCAAGAAGCTCACCGCCGTGGCCGCTTGCGTCTTTATGGCGAGCGGGGTGCTGGCTACGGCGTCTCCTGTAGCAGCCGTTGCGGCTACATCGGCTACCGCGGGGGAAAGTCAGGCACGTTACTATTGGGGTGCCATTGCCGTGTCCCGGTACGGCCGTACCGGCAGGTCCTGGGACTACAGAACAGTGGCGGCCGCCAGACGGCGGGCACTGGGAGAATGCGGCTCCGGCTGCAAAGTCCTTGTCACCTTCGCCAACGGGTGTGGCGCTGTCGCCTACAACTCCAGAAGGAACGTCTATTGGGGCGGCAGGGGGAGCACGCCCACCAGGGCGAAGAGGAACGCCATAGCCAATGCGGGCGGCGGTCGCTGGATCGCCTATCAATGCACCACCCGATAACGCCGCTACGGCGGCCATCATTCACCTACCAATGTGACGACGCCGCCCCGCCCTGTCGTGTACCGGCGGGACGGCGCCTTCGCAGCTTCGCAGCGGAGGTGCCCAGGATGGCGATCGAAGCCGTGACCGAGGAGCCGGCGTGATCAAGCCAGGGTGATCAAATCGGCGTAGCCGTCGTTCCACAGATCTTCGACCCCGTCGGGCAGCAGCAGCACCCGGTGCGGCCGAAGCGCTGCGACGGCCTCCCGGTCGTGCGTGACCAGCACCACGGCGCCCCGGTACGCGGCCACCGCCGCCAGTACCTCGGCCTTGGAGGCCGGGTCGAGGTTGTTGGTCGGCTCGTCCAGCAGCAGCACGTTGGCCTGGGAGCTGACCAGCCCGGCCAGCGCCAGCCGGGTCTTCTCCCCACCCGACAGCACCCTGACGGGCTTGTCCACGTCGTCGCCGCCGAACAGGAACGACCCCAGCACCGTCCGGGCCTCGCCGTCGCTCAGGTGCGGGGCAGCGTCGGCCAGATGCCGCCCGACCGTGTGCGCCGGGTCGAGCGTGTCGTGCTCCTGGGCGAAGTAGCCCAGCCGCAGCCCGTGCCCGTGCACGACCCGTCCCGAGTCGGGTCGCTCGTACCCGGCCAGCAGCCTGAGCAGCGTGGTCTTGCCCGCGCCGTTGAGCCCCAGGACCACGAGCCGGCTGCCCCGGTCGACGGCCAGGTCCACCCCTGCCAGCACCGGCCGTCCGTCGTACGACTTGGTCAGGCTGATCGCGCCGAGCGGCGTGCGGCCGCTGGGCGCGGGCTCGGGCAGCCGGATGCGGGCGACCTTCTCGGCGACGCGGGGCGGGGGAGTCTCGGCGAGCATGCGTTCCGCGCGCCGGGCCATGTCCCTGGCCCGGGTCGCGGTGGCCACGTTGGAGCGCATGCGGCCGGCCTGGGCATGAAGCGCGGCGGCCTTGCGCTCGGCGGTGGCCCGCAGGCGCGTCCTGCGCCGGTCGTCGGCCTCACGGTTGGCGAGGTAAGCCTGCCAGCCGGTGTTGCGCGCCTCCAGTGCGCCGTGCTCAACGTGCCAGACGCGGTTGACCACGTCGGCCAGCAGTCCGGTGTCATGGGTGATGAGGACCAGGCCTCCGGGATGGCCTGCCAGGAAAGAGCGCAGCCAGGCTGTGGAGTCGCCGTCGAGATGGTTCGTCGGCTCGTCGAGCAGCAGGACCCCGGGCTCGGCGAACAGCACCCGGGCCAGCTCCACGCGGCGGCGCTGCCCGCCTGACAGGTCGCCCACCGGCCGGTTCAGCACCCGGTCCGGCAGGCCGAGCCCGGCGGCGACGCGGGCGGCCTCTCCCTCGGCCGCATACCCGCCGCGGGCCTGGAACTCTGCCTCAACCCGGACGTAGCGGGCCATGGTCCGCTCGTCGCCGCGCTCGGCCAGGGCGGACTCGGCGGCCCGCAGGTCCCGGACCGCCCGGTCGAGGCCGCGGACGGACAGGACGCGGTCGAGGACGGTGACGGCCGGGTCGGCGGCGGCCGTGTCCTGCGGCAAGTAGCCGACGGGGCCGGTGCGGACGATCTCGCCGGCCGCGGGCGGGAGCACTCCGGCGAGGGTCTTCATGAGGGTCGTTTTGCCGGCGCCGTTACGGCCGACCAGGCCGACACGGTCGCCGGGGGCGACGTGGGCGGTGACGCCGGACAGCAGGAGGCGGGCGCCCGCACGCACGTCGACGCCACGTAGGGTGAGCATGGAACTGCACTCCGAATTTGCTAGAGGACACACGGGTGGCGTGGAAGCGGGTGTCCTGGCTAGGAAATTCGGGGCAGCGACATGCGGCCGAGTGTAGGGGCGGGCCGTGATGGCCCGCCATCCATTTACCGGCCGCTCGCCATGGGAAGTGACTCGAGTTCCTGAGAGCTAGAGAAGCCCTCTGGAGGTGAACGCGGCACGTACGGCTGTCGCGGCGGTGTCGCCGCCGTGCCGCTGTGCCGCGTTCACCGTGGCCTCGGCCGCCGCCTTGAACGTGGTGTCCTTGGCGAAGTCGAACTGCGCGTCGATGATGACCGTGCTGCCCAGCGTGTCACCAAGCCTGGTGCGGATGTCGTACAGGGCTGACGACCAGATCTCGCCGTCCGCGTGCACCTCGCCGACGATGTCCTCGGGGTAGTGCTTGGTGCCGTCCAGCCGGCGCAGGCAGTGGGGGACCCTCGACGTGTAGGAGGCCGAGTCCCAGTCGGCCACGCATGCCTCGGGAGTCCGCGTCGGTACGCCGGTCTTCCAACTGCTGACGGCCACGGCGAGGTAGTCGCCGAAGGCCTCGCCGATCGCGCCCGACTCCAGGGTCGTGCCGAAGCCGGTCACCTGGCCGTCCTGCACCGAGTGGCCGTACTCGTGGACGATCACCTCGCCGTCCTCGGCGTCGTCCACGCCACCCTTGCCGAGGGTGATGTTGGCCTTGTCCTCCCTGAAGAAGGAGTTGTCGCCGCCGTACTGGTTGATCCGCAGCTCGATCTGGCGCTGGTTCACCGGGCGCAGCCGGGAGCCGAAGCCCAGTGCCTGGATGTACTGCTGGGCGGTGGTGACCCAGTAGTAGCCCATGACCTGCTCGAACTGGTCACTGTCGCGGTGCCAGGCCGGGAAGACCCCGTTCACCGCTTGGGCGGCCTTGCCGGTCTCGCTCTTGACGGTGACGTAGCGCCCGGTGAGAGTGCCGGAGCTGTCCAGGTCGGTGAGGGTGACGGTGCGGTACGCCGGGGCGAAGGCCGCACCGTCGTGGTCGTGGTCGTCGACGAGGGACTCGTCGCCCGTGCTCTGCACCGGGTTGGGGTAGAAGACGGTGGCGGTTGGATCGGTCGTGGCCAGGGCGGTGCCCGGCGCGAGGAGCGCCGTGATGGTTCCGACTGCCAAGCAGGCCGCAGCCATACGACGTTGGGGGGTGCTCACCGTAGATCCTCCGATTGGTGGGAATCCGGTGAACTTATGCGATTGATGTTCCTTTTGTCACCCCAGCGCGAGTTCGGGCTCGCCTGCCGGCGCCGGCAGGGTGTCGGCAGGTGTTACAGCAGGGATCCGGCGAGCGGGATGTTCTGCGTTCGCAGGGCGCCGGTGACCAGCCGGGCGATCCGGCGGGCGCCGTACGCCTCGAAGTGGGTGTGGTCGTTGCAGAAGAACTGTCCGACCAGCCCGGAGGTGTAATCGCCGTTGTTGGGACACAGACCCAGGGAGTTGTAGTAGTCGACGCTGAGTTTCTGCAGGTCGATGACCGGTGAGCCGGTGGCGGCGCCGGCGGCGGTGGTCTCGGAGACGAAGCCGCGGTTCTTGACCGCGGTGCTGCCCGAGCAGGTGATGGCCGCGACGGCGGTGAGCAGGACCGGGTGGGCGCCGCGGGCCAGCGCCGCCTGCGCCATCATCGTCATCAGCGCCTGGTAGCGTGCGGCGCCGACGTGGCGCGGGCAGGTCGTCGAGCCGTCGTTGATGCCGAACTGGATGAACAGGTAGTCACCGGCCTTCATGTTGGTGAGCATCTGCTGCCATCGGGACGAGTAGGTGGTGGAGCTGAGGACGCACTCGCCGTTCGAGCCGATCGTGGAGGTCACGTTCCCCTCGTAGAGCCAGGTCTGGATGCTGCGCCCAGCGACGGCGAGGTTGTTGACCACGATGTTGCTGTGGAACAGCGAGTCGAATTCGGTGGCCCAGCCCACGGGGCAGGTGGCACTGGGGTTGGCCATGGTCGAGTCGCCGGCCATCCAGACGGTGGTCGTTGCGACGGCGGCCGTCGCGGCCGCGTTGGCGACCCGGGCGTTGCACCCGGTTGCGCCGGTCACCGTGGCCGAGGCGGGGCTCGGGGCGACCAGCGACAGGGATGTCACCAGGGCAGAGACGATCGATAAGAGGACCTTACGCATGGGTTTCTCCTGTCACCCCAATGGCGAAAGGACCGCGCCGGCAGCCGCAGCAGGCGGCCGACTGCGGGCGCGGCTGGGTCAGCACCAGGACAGCGTCGAGTTGACACGGGTCACGTTGCTGATCGTGTTGTTGCCGCCGGTGCAAGGGCTCCACCTGATGGTGGTGTTGGTGACCGGCGGTGATGCCACAGAGCAAATATGACGACGCCGAGTCCTGTCAATTCCGGTGTCGTATCCGATGAAAATTTCAGCAAGGTGGTCTGTTGCTTGTCAGAACAACGTCGCGTGCCATTTGATGCGCCTACACGTCCGCTCGGATTTCTCAACCGCGCAGCAGCTCCTCCCGCCTGGCCAGCAGTCGCGCTTGTTCTTTGGAGAGTTCGGCGTCGCGGTGCCGCAGGTGTGTCCGCACGCCCTCGACCCATCGGGCCGTTCGCTCTACCTCGGCGCGGGTGTTCTCGATGCGCTGATGCTTCATCACATCGGTGATGATGTTGTCGAAGAACGTGTCGACGAACCACCGCGTGTCCACTTTGGGCAGGCGGGCACGCGCGGAGACGCCGACGTCGGCGAGTTCGCGGGAGAAGACGTCCAGGGCTCGCTGGGCGTGCCAGGCGGCCTCGTCGGCGGAGCGCAGCCGGTTGTGCTCGATGGCGTCGGCGATCAGGCCGCCGCCCAGGACGTCCCAGGTGGAGGCGCCCTTGGCCGAGTCGAGGTAGCCGAGCACCTGGGCCAGCGCCTGGAGTGCGGCCTGCCCGGCCTGGTACGCCTCCGTGTGCTCGCGCAGCTCGGCCGAGACGCGGTCGAGGGCCGCGCCGAGGTCCGTGAGCTCACTGGCGCGGGCATCACCGCGGGCGAGGAGCTGCCGCTCCTTCTCGGCCAGCAGCTTCTCGTACTCCTCCGAGGCCGTCGCGAGTCCCGCCAGCTCGGACTCGATCGCCCGTGCGTCCGCCTCGATCTGGGCCAGCCGGGCCCGGTGGCCGTCGAGCCGCTGCCTGGCGACGGCGGCCTCGGCGCGCTCGCGGTCCAGCAGTTCCTCGCGCCGGCTCACCAGACGGGCCAGGTTCGGGCGGCCGCCGCGCGCATGTAATAGTCACGGTGCGGCTCAGCACCTCAAGGGAATCTGGCTGTGGTACCGAGGGCAGCTCCCGCGCTCAGCGGTCGTGGCAGCAGGCAGTTCGGGCTCCCTCGAGTACGGTTGGCGCAGTATCCGGGGAGCCAGGCCGCCTGATCTGGATGAGCGCCCTTCAGAGACCTGACCGGCGCGCAGGACTCACCGCCTCCCGCTCGCTGCTGATCCGGCTGCCGCATGCGTTGCCCGGTCCGATTCGGGCAGCCGCCAGGCGGCCGTCCACAGGCGCGTTCCCGAGCGGCGGTCGAGGCGGCGCAGGAACGACACGACCCCCGCGGTGCCGGTGCTCCAGGTGTAGGCCGCCTTGTCGAGGTCGTTGCCGGGGAAGACCGGCTGCGCCGGCTCGCCGCCGGCCCGTACCAGCATGCGCTCGGCGGTCTTCTCGGCGTGGCGCCAGTAGTCGTCATCGCCCGTGACCATCGCCAGGTCGATCAGCGCCTCGCCTATGCCCGCCAGGCCGCAGCACTGAGAGACCACCCAGGCCTGCGGAGCGACGACCAGGCACGCTCGCGCGCCCCGCTCGGCCAGCTGCAGATAGCGGTCATCGCCGTACGCGTGGGCCGCGCGGGCCAGCGTGCCGGCGATGCCCGACATTCCCTGGCACCAGGAGGCCCCCATCGCCCGGGCATCCGGGCCGTGCAGCTCGCCGATCAGGGCCTCGGCCCGTACGGCCAGCGCCGCCAACCGCTCCCGGGCCGCCTCGCCTGCCGCTTGGTCGCCAGTGGCCTCGTGGTAGGAGAGCAGGAAGTCCGCGCAGCCCGCGTCGCCGTGGGCGTACGCCGTGTCGACAGACACGCCGGAGCCGGGCTGGGCGGGCGCGACGGCGTCCTCCGACCGCGTGACCTCACCGGCGATCAGCAGCCGGGCACACTCGGCGGCCATCCGCAGATGCCGGGGATCGCCGGGTTCGAGGGCGGCCAGCGCCAGGTGGCCTGAGCCGATGCCTGCCACGCCGTGTGCCTGGTCGGCCCGCTGCGGGCCGTCGAGGATGATGGGGGCCGGCGCCGACAGCTCCGGAGCGGCGGTCAGGCGCGCCGCGGTCAGGAACAGCGTGGTGCCGGTGCGGCCGAAGTACAGCGAGGGCGGGAGCTTGGCGGGCGGCATCACGCGGGCGGTCCACCGGGCCAGGTCGGCGGCCACGGCCTGGGCCTCCGGGTGGTGCAGCAGCTCCATACCGACTCCGGCGCTGCCGCCGTAGACGTTCGTCACCGGTGGACTCTCCCGGCGGGCGTCCTCAGGCGCGGCCATCAGCTGCTCCGCGAAGGACGCGCACTCGCGCACGGAGTGGTCGAGCGCCTTGGACAGCAGCTCCCCGGTGAGCCTCGGCGTGGCGGGCGGACTCCACCGTCGCGGCGGCGGCTGCCCGTCGCCGGTCGTGGCCGTCGCGTCGAGCCGCCCGGGGGCAGACCTGAGCTCGGCGGCGGCGGCAGCACGCTCGGCGGGGTCGAGGCTCAGCAGGCCGGGCAGCAGGCCGAGGACGCCCGTCGTGACGTCCGGGAACATCCCTGCCAGGCACATGAGCGTGCGCTCGACGTTGCGGACCGGGTCCGGGCCGATCATGATCGGGTTCATCCCGGTGGCCGCGAAGAACAGGGTGGCGCCCAGCGAGAAGTAGTCGTCGGCAGGCACGGATTCGCGGTCGGTGTGCTGGTCGGGGACGCTGTAGCCGCGGCTCCAGCCGGGCAGCTGCAGCCCGTCGTACCTGCTGTTGCCGAAGTCGATGAGGGTGCAGCGGCCGTCGTCACCGAGCACGACGTTCTTGGGCGACAGGTCGCGAATGACGACGCCGTGCGAGTGCACCGCGTCGATCACCTCCAGCAGCCGGACGGCGAGCGCGCCGAGGTCGCGCTCGCCGCCGGCGGGCTCCTCGGTGAACAGGCCGTTTTCCGCAACGAACCGGTTGAGGTCGCGGCTGCCCGCGTCGGTCATGACGAGGAACTCGTCCTCACCGTGCCGGAAGTGGTCGATCGGCTCCGGTACGCCCGCCACGCCCTTGAGCGCCTGGAGGACGCGCAGTTCGTTGCGGAGGTACATCCGCAGGTCCCAGCCTTCGACATTCTCCCCGACGTACGCGCGGGCCTCCTTGACCACGACCCGTCGGCCGGCGGCGTCGGTGGCGCGATAGACGTTGCCGCGCGGGCCACGTACGACGCCGGACGTCACGTGGTACCGGCCGCCGATGACCCGGCCGGTGCCGCCGACAGCCTGCCCGGCCGTCTCCGCGGATGGCAGCGTTCCCAGCGACGGCCGCCCACCGGACGGCAGCGCGTTCGACGGGCCGGCCTCAGCAGGGTCCGTGGGGCGGAACGGGTCGGTGGCCCAGGGCGGGCAGGTGAACTCGGGGCCGGCCGCGCCGGGCAGCTGCTCACCGTCCGGCCCGATCACGATCAGCTCGAAGTCGCCGTTCTCGTCCACGCGGTACTGCGGGGCGAACGGGGCGTACCTGTAGTACACCGGAGCGTCGGGACGGACCCGCCGATCGCTGACGATGCGCGGGGCGGACAGTCCGGACAGGGCGTCGGCGAGGGCGTGGCCCAGCTCGACCACCGCATCCTGCTCCGGGTAGACCGTCATGGCCTTGCCCACGGCTCCCGGGTCGACGTCGCCGGAGTTGAGCTCCATGAGTCTGCGGGCGGAGCGGGCGACCTTGAAGGCGCAGCCGCTGCCCGCCAAGATCGGCAACACGCGGTCAAGGGTGTCGGTGAGGGCGCCGGGACGTGCGGAAATGTGGATTTTCCAGCCCTGCAACGGAATCTCGTGGTGAGGGTCGTGAACGCTGATCCACGTGTCGTCCTCGTATATTTCCCTACCATTCAACTCGGCAAATTGGGTAAGGCGATCGAGCACATTGCTATCCACAGTCGTCCCTCGATAACGGAGCGCATCTGCCTGATACGGGGAAAGGCCATCGGAGCAGCGCCGATGGCCTTTCCCCAGCGCTTTGCGTCACCACGCGTCACTGCGTGGCGTCAGCCGCTTTCACACAATGGACGGACAGCACGGGAAGCTGCTGCACACCGTGCGCTTGCAGGTGTTGACGCAGGCCTGGGGGCCGTGGAGCAGCTTGTTCAGCTCGCCTTCGAAGTCGACGGCGAGGTCTTCGTACTCCAGGACTCCGGCGTCGCGGGGCTCAAGGGCGAGGACCGACATAAGGGCTCCTTCCTTGGCCGCCTATGGGCGGCCGACGTGGGGATCCGAGCCTCGGGATGGCGCCGGTAGGCACCTTTCCCGGGCCCTGCCCACGACCAGGAATCGTTGGGTACGTTCCCTCGTCGCGAGCAAACGGACGCATTATGTGCATATATCCGGAAGTCTGTCCAGAGGTGGCCATAAGGACCAAAAATGTGTTTACATGCACCTTTACACTGAGAGTTCGATCTTCTAGATTGGCGTGCATGATGGGGGGACTTCCGGCGTGCCGGTCTCGCAACGGCGCCCTCACGTGAGGCTCTGGCGACGCCGACGCACGACGAGTGTCCCGGACGACCGGTCAGGGCTCGCGGCCCAGTACTGGGAGAGCCACGACGAGCACCTGCTGACCGCCACACTCGGCACGATCGCCCGCAGGCTGCCGTCTCTGGTGGCCGCCGCGCTGCGGATGGCGGGGCAGGCCAGTCCTCGCGACACGGCCGTGGCCCTGGCGGGCAACCTCGCGGCCGGGATCTTCACCGTCTTCAGCCTGGTGGCCACCTCCGACGTGCTGGCCTCACTGTTCGCCGCCGGGCCCACACCCGATCGGGTATGGGCCGCGCTTCCCTCGCTGCTGCTCGTGGCCGCAGCCACAGGGTTGCGCGGTGCGCTGCTGGCCGGTGCCGGATGGGCGCAGGCTCGGCTCAAACCGCTGGTCGAACGGCTGGCCGAGGCCCGCCTGTTCGAGCTGACCACCCGGGTGGACCTGGCCGCGTTCGACGACCACGACTTCCACAATGCGATGCGGCGGGCCCGCGACAGCGGCGTGCCCGACACCGCCAACGTGGTGGAGACGACGATCGCCGTGGTCACCGGCGCGGTGGGTGTGCTGGCCTCGGTCGTGGCGCTCGGCCTGCTGCACCCGACCCTCATGCCGTTGCTGCTGGTCGCCTCCGTGCCGGCGGGATGGGCCGCGGTGCGCATGGCGCGGCTGGGCTACCAGGCGTTCTACCGACTTTCCACCGCGCGGCGGCGCAAGTTCATGCTGTCGGACCTGATGGCCGAGCGGCAGCCCGCCGCCGAGGTGCGGGCGTTCACGCTCCGGGACTTCCTGCTCGGCCAGTATGCCAAGGTGGCCGACCTTGAGCAGGACGTCCAGCTCAACGTGGCGCGGCGGCGGGCCGCGACCAAGGCGGCCGGCGACCTGCTGACCGGCGTGGCCACGACCGGCGTGTACGTGGCGCTCGGCGTGCTGCTGGCCGTCGGCGTCATCCCGCTGTCGGTGGCCGGCGCGGCCGTGCTGGCGATCAGGACCGGGCAGATGTCGCTCACCGCCCTGATCCAGACCATGAACCGGCTCTACGAGGCAGGCCTCTACTTCGGTGACTACCTGGCCTTCTGCGAGCTGGCCCGGGAACGCCTCCCCTCGCCACCCGCCGCGTCCGCACCCCCCGTCGAGTCGGCGCCGTTCCGTCTGCTGACGGCCGAGAACGTCACGTTCACCTACCCCGACGCCGACCGGCCCGCACTGTCGGGCGTCAGCGTGACGGTCGGCCGGGGTGAGGTCATCGCCCTGGTCGGCGAGAACGGCTCGGGCAAGACGACCCTGGCCAAGCTGCTGGCCGGCCTGTATCAGCCGCAGGAGGGCACGATCCGCTGGGACGGCGTGGACCTCGACGCGTTCGACGGTGACGCGTTGCGGCGGCGGGTCTCCGTGATCGCCCAAGATCACACTCGCTGGCCGCTCACCGTCCGCGAGAACATCGTCATGGGACGGCCCCTGGAGGAGCACCGGCTCGCCGCCGCCTCCGCCGCGGCGGGCGCCGACGAGGTGGTGGCGCGGCTGCCCGACGGCTACGACGCGCTGCTCGACCGCCGCTTCCGCGGCGGCCACGACCTGTCGGGCGGTCAGTGGCAGCGCATCGCCGTGGCACGCGGCTTCTACCGCGACGCCGCGCTGGTCATCTTCGACGAGCCGACCTCGGCCCTGGACGCCCGTGCCGAGCACTCCCTGTTCGAGCGGATCCGCGGCCACGCCGACGACCGCGCCATCGTGCTCATCACCCACCGGCTGGCCAGCGTCCGCTACGCCGACCGCATCTACGTGCTCGACGGCGGCACGATCGCCGAGCAGGGCACGCACGCCGAACTGATGGAACGCGACGGCCTGTACGCCGGCCTCTACGAGCTGCAGGCCTCGGCCTACCACCAGAGGGTGCCGTGATCGTCGCCGAGTCGGCGTACCTCGCCGTGACCGCGGTGCTGCTGGTCGCGGTGCTGGGCAAGCTGCGGGACGCGCGCGGCTTCGCCCGGTCGGTGGCCGGTTACCAGGTGCTCCCGGCCCGCCTGGCCGGGCCGGCCGCGGTGGGCCTGCTCGTGGCCGAGCTGGTCGCCGCCGGGCTGCTGCTCGCGCCGGGCGGCCGGCGGTGGGGTGCCGTGGTGGCGGGGGTCCTGTTCAGCACGTTCCTGGCGGCCATGGCCTCCGTGATGCGGCGCCGGATGGCCGTGGACTGCGGATGCTTCGGCGGCCATGACCCCGTCGGGGCCGGCACGCTGCTGCGTACCGGCCTGCTGCTGGTCCTCGCGGTGACGGCGGCCCTGGCCGGGCCGGTCGCGTTCGCACCCCTGCAGCTTCCGGTGGCGGCGGTCCTGCTCGGGCTGGCCTTGCTGCCCGGGCGGCTGCTACGTGGGGAGAAGGCCGGGTACGGGCCGCGCTCCGGCACGCGCTTCGCTCTCACCGGCGCGCCCGAGCCGGCCGGGGACCGGATGATGTACGCGCTGGTCTCGCCGGCGTGCGGGCTGTGCAGGACGATGCTGCCGGAGTTCGCCGCGACAGCCGCTCGCCTGGAGGTCGTGCTGGTCAGCGCGGTGGAGGGATACAGTGGCGGCGGGTTGCCTGTGGTCGTGGACCCGGAGGTCTTCGACCGCAATGACATCCCGTGGCCGCCGTACGTGGTGGTGACCGACCGCGCCGGCACCGTCCTGGCGGCCGGCGGCGCGGCCGACCCGGCACAACTGGAGCAGGTCCTGTCCCGCGCCGATCGGAGATCGCGCACGCCAGGAGAAGACCTGCACGGCCCTTGAGCCTGGGGGATGGCATCATCGGCGGGCGCGGATCTCTCGCGCGCGCTCAGTGGTCGTGGCAGCAGGCGGTTCTTGCTCCCTCGAGCTGGGCCGGGTCGTTCCACCAGTGGCCGGCTGTGCTCGGGTGGACGGGGACGCGGTCCTTGACCTTGCCTGAAGGCGCGGAGGCCGCGGGTGTCGCCTGGTCGGTGGTGGAGGAGGACGGGTAGGGCGCGAGGAGTTGCTCGACGGTGTGGTGCCTCCCGCCGACGACGACGGCGGTGACGTTGGCGGCGTCCTCGATGCGGGACAGCGGGTCGCCGTCGATGATGGCCAGGTCGGCGTACATGCCCTTGGCGATCCTGCCCAGCGGGAGGCCGAGGTAGGTCCCGGACGTGCTGGTGGCGGCGGTGAGTGTTTCCCGCGGGGTCAGGCCGTACTTGACCATGGCGCGCAGGTTCATGTGCAGGCTGATCCCGAGGTGATCGATCGGTGCGTCGGTGCCGGCGGTGACCACGCCGCCGCCGCGGATCATCGCGGTGAGCTGCGCGACCTGGTTGGCGAGGTTCGTCCGGACCACCTGGACCGCCGCCGGGTCGGCGGTCTGCGCCGTGGTGACCGTCGCCTGGAGCTGCGCCATCCGCCAGTTCGGGTAGAGCCGGCGGACTCGTTCGTCGGTGACCAGCGAGGTGTCGTCCCTGTAGAGGGTCGAGGAGTTGAACAGCGTGGGGGTTCTGGCCATCTTCGAGGCGTTGAACATGGAGATGACGTCCGAGTAGGCGGAGCCGACGTTCGTGACGGTCCGTGAGTAGCCGAACCGGTTGGTGGCGCCGACGTGCTCGGTCTGGTCGCCGCCCATGGCGATCGCCGGATAGTGGTAATGCGAGCTGACCGGTTTGCCCTGGCGGTGGGCCCAGTCGATGACCTCCCGGTGCCAGACGACCGGCAGCCGCACGTAGCACTTCATCATGTCGTAGTCGAGGGCGGCGGCACGCTGCAGTTCGAGCCGCAGTTGGTCGTGGGAGTACGTCGGGCGCATGAAGTTGTAGTAGATGCGCGCCCCGTCGATGGCCTCGCCGGTGCCCAGGTAGCGCGGTGCGAGCCGGGCGCCCGACTGCACCGACTCGCGCTCCTCGACCATGTGGTACGCAGGTGAGCCGGGCGAGCGCGTCGTGGTGACGCCCAGGGCGAGCCACAGCGGACCCTGTCGCGATCCGTAGGCGTAGCCCTGCATCTCACGGTGATGGTGGATGTCGATCAGTCCGGGCATGACGAATTTGTCGCGGGCGTCGATCCGGGTGCCGGGCCTTCCGTCCCGGTGCGGCTCGATCGCGGCGATGCGCTGGCCTCGTACGACGATGTCGACGTCGCGGACGACGCTGCCGGAGACGCCGTCCCACATGCGGCCGGCGTGAATGACGACCTCATCGGGGCCGGTGTCGTTGCGCCAGGTCAGCCGCATCGGGATGGACCGGGCGGGCTTGCCGTCGAGGCGCACGCTCTTGAGACGTCCGCCGTTCAGGTAGAGGAGGGCGGCCGAGCCGCCTGCCCAGACAGGGGCGTCGGAGACCTCCTGGGTGACCTGGCGGGCACTGCCGGTGGGGCGTCCGGTCTTGTCGACGGGCAGGACCCACACGAGCGATTCCATGGCGAAGGCGAGCATGGTGCCGTCAGGTGACCAGACAGGGCCGTCGTCACCACGGGTCTGCAAGGATCGGTGCGGCGCGGGGTCGATGTACGTGCCGGCGCCCGTGGCCCGGTCGACGAGCAGGATTTTGGACAGTCCCTCACGGTAGCGTCGTGAGTACGGCACCACCGCGGCCAGCGCGAGGGTCCTGCCGTCGGGTGACCAGGTCGGGCGGCCTGGTTCGAAGGTGGCGTCGAAGATCTTCTGGATGTCGCCGGTGGAGACGTCCACCACCCACAGGGCGCCGTCCTGGTCCAGGTAGGCGATCTCCCTGCCGTCGGGTGACCACCGGACCGACAGGGCGGCGGAGTCGGTCAGCTGGGTCACCTGCCGGTCGGCGCCCGTGCTCAGGTCGCGGACCCAGATGTTGAGGGTGCCGGTGCGGTCGGTGACGAATGCCAGTTGCCGCCCGTCCGGGGAGAAATCCGGGTCGGCCTTCCACCAGCGGTCGCGTAAGAGCGGTTCCGGCGTGCCGCCGATGCGCATCAGATAGATGTCGTTGAGCGCGCGGAAGGCGATGGTGGACCCGTCCGGGGACACGGCCGGGCTGCCGATTCCGACGACGGGGAATGACCCGGGCTCGTCGAACACGCGGACCTTCTTCTTGTACTTCGGAGTCGTCGTCGTCAGCGCGGCGGTGAAGCCGATCGTGCCGACGGACGCGGAGTTGAGGCGGCGGACCTTGATGGTGCCCGCGGAGGTGTAGTAGTAGCGCCCGTCCGGGGTGAACCGGGCACGGAACGGGAAGACCGCCTCGCCGGTGACGAGGGTGCCCGCGGTGCCGGCCAGATCATTGGCGCCCGAGTGGAAGAGGTGGTAGGCGAGGTCGGTGCCGTTCGGCAGCCAGGACGGCTGGTGAATGACCTGACCGGCGGGCACCGTGACCGCGGTGCTGCGCGTGCCGGTGGCGACCTCGATGACGTCGATCCTGGTGTCGGCGACGACGAACGCGATCTTGCTCCCGTCGGGTGACCAGGCCGGCTCGTACTCCTCGGCGGAGGTGTCGGTCAGGGCGCGGCTCGCTCCGGTGGCGACGTCGAGCAGGTGGATCCCGTAGCTGCCCCCCGCATCGGAGGAGTAGGCGATGGCGCGCCCGTCCGGGCTGTAGCGGGGCTCTCGATGATCGAACGGGCCGGTGGTCAACTGCGTGATCGCGGACCCGTCGGGCCGGATGGTCCACAGGTTGAACACACCGTCGCGGTACGACTGGAACACGATGGTGGATCCGTCCGGGGACCAGTCGGGCTGGGCGATGTCGTACAGATCGCTGGTGAGCCTGCGGGCGGTGCCCCCGGAGGCGGAGCAGACCCACAGGACGCCGAGCAGGTCGAGGGCGAGCAGGCGGCCGTCGGGCGAGGGCGCGACGGAGAAGTCGGTGCCGGAGGCGACGGATGTCTTACCGGCGATCCCCGCGACGCCGGCCCGCGCCGGTGAGGCCGGGGCGAGCACCGCGGCGAGGGCGGCACCGCCGCCCGCCAGGACGGCCCGGCGGGACGGGCGTGACATCGATCCGGAGGTGGAGGTGAACACGCTGGGGGGAACCGGTGAGTGAGACATCGGGGACCTTCACTCCACTATTCACGCTTGGTCAGTCCGCCTGCCGGCGACTCGTATGTGCTCATTGAGGGCAGTGGGACCTGCTTGACTAAAGTAAGTGCATAGGAATGTACATACGTTGGTCAAAAGCATTGGTCAAGAGGAGCCGGTCGGCTCATCGGACGACGGCGTTCCTACCCGTACGGGGGCCGGCGCGAAGTTCGCGGCGAAGTACGGGCTCAGCAACGGGCCCAGCGTGGCCGCCATCAGCAGGTCGCTCGGCTCGATGGCGCGTCGGTCACCGTCGAACGGCACCCCCAGCGTGCTGACCGCGCCCGTGGCCGGGGACCTGACGACGATCTTCAGCATGTCGTCGATGCCGTTGCGGCGCAGGAACGTGTCGGCGAAGTCCCGCTCCGGCTCGGTCGCCCGCAGGCGGAGCTGTCCCAGGGTCGCCACACCGCGGCGGGTCAGGCAGGCGATCCCGTTGTGGGAGGCGAACGGATTGTTCAGGCGCCAGCGCTCGACGTATTCCTCCACGAAGTCCGGCCGGAACATGGTGCGGTACTGCTCCTCGCCATCGCTGTCCAGCGCCAGGTACGCGGGGTTCTCGGCCACGAACGCGTCGATCCACCCGAGATGGACGGCCACAGCCTCGGCCAGCACCGGATAGAGCTCCCCTTGCCGAGCCCCGGCGACTTGCTCCAGCACCTTGATGAGCCTTCGGTATTCCAGCTGTTCCACGGATCCGCCATCGCACTTGTGGGTCGCTTCGGGGGAGCAGCCGGATGGTGGGCTGCGGCGTTCTCGCCTGCTCAAGGATTCCGTAACAGGCGGCCGTTCATCCATGACTTGACCAAGGAATCTGCTTCAAAGGCCCATGTCCCACGACACTCTCCGGTCGCGGATGATGGCGGATCCGGCAAAAGCCTCAATCAGCGGCCGTGACACAACCATGACACGGCGCTGACGAGGCGGGGATACGGTCGGCCGACAGTGGATGGGGTCTGACCGGCGCCCGTTCCCCCAGTGGTGGGTCCGGCTGTCTCCGTGCCACTGAGGAAGGCTGATTGATCGTGACTGAACGCGTGCGCGTGGCTGTGCTGGCGGGTGGGCCGTCCGCCGAGCATGAGGTGTCGCTGCAGTCGGCGCAGGCTGTGCTCGATGCTCTGCCGAGGGACCTGTACGAGCCCGTCGCCGTGATCATCGACCGGCAGGGCAGGTGGCCGGTGGAGTTACGACGCGATCAAGTGGACGTGGTCTTCCCCGTGCTGCACGGGCCGTTCGGCGAGGACGGCGTCGTCCAGGGTCACCTGGAGACGCTGGGCATCCCGTACGTGGGCTGCGGCGTGCTGGCCTCTGCCGTGGCGATGGACAAGGTCGCGATGCGGCGCACGTTCCTGGCGGAGGACATTCCGGTCACCCCGCATGTGTGGTTCACCGAGCACGAATGGCGCACCACCACCGACCCCTGGGGTCTGGTGAAGTCGCTCGACTGGCCGATGTACGTCAAACCGGCCGGCATGGGCTCCTCCATCGGCATCTCACGGGTCACCTCCATGGAGGAGCTGCGCGCGGGCGTGGAGCTGGCGCTGACCTACGACCGGGTGGTGGTCGTCGAGCAGGGTGTGACCGCACGCGAGGTCATCTGCGGCGTGCTCGGCGGCTATGACACGCCGGATGCTTCGGTGCCCGGCGAGCTCATCGTGCCCGGTGACTGGCTCGACTACGAGGCCAAGTATCTCAGCCGGGCCGAGATCGCCACCATTCCCGCCGCGCTGCCTGAGCGGGTGGCCGAGGAGGTGCGTGAGCTGTCCCTGCGCGCCTTCCGGGCGATCGGTGGCTACGGCCTGTCCCGTGTCGACTTCCTCTATGAGCAGGACACGGGACGCCTGTACGTGCTGGAGATCAACACCATGCCCGGCTTCACCTCCCGTTCCGTCTACGCCAGGGCCTGGGGCGCGAGCGGCGTCCCGTACCCGGACCTGCTGCGCCGCCTCATCGACCTGGCGTTCGCCAGGAGCGGCTCATGATCCCCATGACGCTGAACGAGATCGCGCAGGTCGTCGGCGCGAGCCTGCACGACGTGCGCGACCCGCAGGCGCCGGTGACGGCCCCCTCGGCGGTGGACTCCCGCGAGGTGGCGCCCGGCGGCCTGTTCGTCGCGACGGGCGGCGCCAACGTCGACGGTCACGACTACGCGGCCGGTGCCATCGCGGGCGGCGCCGTCGCCGTGCTGGCCTCAAGGCCCGTCGGCGTGCCCGCGCTCGTGGTCGAGGACGTCCAGCTCGCGATCGGCCTGCTGGCCAGGCACCTGCTCGAACACATCAACCCGACCGTGATCGGCCTGACCGGCTCCGTCGGCAAGACCACGACCAAGGACCTGCTGGCCCAGGTGCTCGAACGGCACGCGGCGACGGTCGCCACCGACAGGTCGTTCAACAACGAGCTCGGGTTGCCGCTCACCGTGCTGCGTGCCGACGCCACCACCCGGTACCTGGTGCTGGAGATGGGCGCGGGCCGCAAGGGCGACCTGACGTACCTCACCGGCCTCGCACCGCCGCAGGTCGGGCTGGTGCTCAATGTCGGCACCGCACACGCGGAGCGCATGGGAGGCAGGCTCGCCGACGTGGCCGAGGCCAAGGGCGAGCTGGTCGAGGCACTTCCGGCGGACGGGTTCGCCCTGCTCAACGCCGACGACCCGTACGTCCTGGGCATGGCCGGCCGCACCAGGGCCCGGATCCTGTTGTACGGCAGATCGGCGAAGGCGCAGGTGCGAGCCGAGGACGTGCGGATGGACGATCGGGCGCGTACGGCGTTCGAGCTGGTGACGCCCTCCGGCCGCGCCCAGGTGGAGCTCGACCTCCTAGGCGAGCACCAGGTGAGCAACGCCCTGGCCGCCGCCGCCGTCGCCACCGCACTCGGCCTGGGCGTCGCCGAGATCGCCGATGGGCTGAACGCCGCGCGGCGGCGCTCCGCGGGCCGGCTGGAGATCGTCGAACGACCTGACGGCATCACCGTCGTCAACGACGCCTACAACGCCAACCCCGAATCCATGCGGGCCGGGCTGCGGGCTGCCAAGGCCCTGGCCGGCACCCGTCGTACCGTCGCCGTGCTCGGCGCGATGGGGCAGCAGGCGGACGCCTCCCGCGCCCGGCACGCGGAGATGGGCCGGCTCGTCGCCGATCTCCGCTTCGACGTGCTGATCGCCGTCGGAGCAGGGGATCCGCTCGCGATGGCGTGGGCGGCGGCGTCATCGAACCAGGGCGTGGCCGTCCATACCGTCGAGGACGTGGCCGGTGCCATCAAGCTGGCCACCGCGCTTCTCGAACCGGGCGACGTGGTGTTCGTCAAGGCCTCCAGCGAGATCGGGCTCGGTGCCTGCGCCCGTGCGCTGGCCGGCGCCTGACCTACCTGCCGACACAAGCTAGTGAAACGGAGTTCCATGCGCGCCATCGGTCTCATCGGCGGGTTGAGCTGGGAATCGACGGTGATCTACTACCAGATCATCAACCAGCGGGTACGCGAGCGGCTCGGCGGCAGCCATTCCGCCGACAGCCTCATCTGGTCGGTCGACTACACGACCGTCGAGGAGCTCATCTTCGCCGACCGCTGGGACGAGGTGAGTACGTTGCTGACCGGTGCGGGCAGGAAATTGGAGGATCTCGGCGCCGAGGTCCTGCTCATCTGCAGCAACACCTTCAGCCGGGTGAGCGACGACGTGGCGCGGGCCGCGAGCGTGCCCGTGCTGCACATCGCCGACGCCGTGGGCGCCGAGGTCCGCGCCAGGGGGATGCGCAAGGTCGGTCTGCTGGGCACGCGCTTCACCATGGAGCAGCCCTTCTACCGGGACCGGCTGGCCGCCCACGGATTCGACGTGGTCGTCCCGCGGCGTGAGCAGCGGGAACTGGTCCATCGCGTGATCTTCGACGAACTGGTGCGCGGGGTGATCCGGGAATCGTCCAGGGACGCCTACGCCCGGATCATCGATGATCTCGCAGCCGACGGCGCGGAAGGCGTCATCCTCGGCTGTACGGAGATCGAGCTGCTGATCAGTGAGAAGGACACCGCCATCCCGGTGCTGCCGAGCGCTCGGCTGCACGCGGAGGCGGCGGCCGGCTTCGCGCTGGCCGACTGACACACCCGGCGCGAGGCCACCGGTCGTTCCGACGAAAGTGATCATGAAGGGGAGAAGGCGTTGGTAAATGACGGAGAATGGGATCGGCGTTCGGTGTTGCGAGGCGCCGCGGTGCTGGCCGGTGCCGCCGCGACGGCGCCGCTGTTGGGCGGGGCGGCCAGGGCGCTGGCCGGCAGCGGTGACGCGGACGCGCTGTTCAAGGCGGGCAAGTTCGAGCAGGCCGGCCGCGCGTACGAGGAGATCCTGAAAAAGGACCCCACGAACCTGCACGCGGCCCGCCGGCGCGGCTATGTCGGGCTCCTGGCCAACCAGTTCTCCGACGCCGAAAAGTACCTCAAGATGGCCATCGAGCTGGCGCCCGACGACAAGGACGCCAACTACTTCCTGGCCGACTGCTACATCCGGCAGGACAAATTCTCCCTGTCCGCACCACGCTGGAAAGCGGCCGGCGAGGAAGCCTACGCCAAATGGTTCGCGGCGGTCCGCGGCGAGCCGTATCAGATCCACGGCGACCTCGCGCGGGTGCCATTCCAGCAGATGGACCCGATTCCACTGGTGGAGGCCTCGGTCAACGGCGGACCGCCGAAGCGCTTCACGTTCTACACCGGCGCCCCGAGTATGAGCATGCGCGCGTCGGTGGCCAAGGAGGCCGGGCTGAGCCCCGTCGCCAGTCAGAGCATCGAGTACGAGAACGGCGTCATATGGGCGTACTACGGGATACTGGACTCCTTCAAGCTGGGCGGCATCGAACTGCGCAACGTCCCCGTGGGCTGGTCGTCGACGGAGTCGGGCGAGGATGTCGACACCGACAGCGACGGCCTGATCGGCACGTGGGTCTTCTACCACTTGCTGACCACCTTTGACTACGCGGGCCGGTCGCTGATCCTGCGCCGCAGAACCCCCGAAACGGCCAGTAAGGTACGCGCCGCCGCTACCCGAGCGGGCGCGGAGCCCCTGCCGCTGTGGCTGGCCCGTGAGCAATATCTGCACAGCAGGGGCAGCATCGCCGGCGTCGCCGGCTCCGGCACAGGGGTGGTGGGCGTGAACTTCGGCGGAAGGGGCGAGATGGCCGCGGTCGTGTTCGGGGACACGGCCGAGCAGTTGGGGATCCGCAGCGACTACGGCCGCCCGATCGGGACTTTCGCCCACAGCCACCCAGCCGTCACCTACCCCTGCTACCCGAAGGAGATCCGCCTCGGCGGCGCCGCCGCCAAGGAGATCTACTGCGAGACGCACCCACAGGCCGAGCGCGCCTCCCTCGGGTTCGACGTGCGAGCCGCCTTCTTCCACTGCTTCTTCAAGCCCTACAACATCACCCTCGACTTCACCGACATGAACCTCTACATCGCCGACGGCAAGGCCACCTGATCACCCCGACCGCACCATGGTGATCCTGACGGTTGGCCGCGTTGGTGCTCGTTCTTGAGGAACCTGGGGTTTCGACCGCAGCGGGTTAAGATCGATTGGTGACGGTTCACGACCGAAGGGCCTTCATCATCGGAGGCACGGGGCAGATCGGCCGGGCCACAGCCGCCCGACTCACCGAGGCCGGGTACGCGGTGACCCTGGGGCACCGCCGGCCCCGTCCGGACGCCTCGGAGCCGGACGGGGTGGTGTCGGTCCAGGTCGACCGGAACGACACCGAGGCGCTGCTCAATGCCCTCGAGGGCCACGATCTGGTCGTGGACACGGTCGCGTTCGCCCCGCACCATGCTGCGCAACTCGCCCAGTTGGCCGGCCGCGTCGGCTCGCTGGTGGTCATCTCGACGGGAGCGGTCTACAAGGCTCCCGGCCTGCCGGTGCCGATCCCGGAGACGTGGCCGACGGTCGAG
The DNA here is from genome assembly GCF_039535785.1 of Nonomuraea helvata. Classification (NCBI taxonomy): domain Bacteria; kingdom Bacillati; phylum Actinomycetota; class Actinomycetes; order Streptosporangiales; family Streptosporangiaceae; genus Nonomuraea; species Nonomuraea helvata. The sequence continues at coordinate 589,582 of NZ_BAAAXV010000005.1, read as the reverse complement.
CGCGACGCCCACATCTATGCGGCGGGGAAGGCGGCGCTGGAGCGACACCTGCTGGCGACGCCCGGCCTGCCGGTCAGCATTCTGCGGACGGGCGTGCTGCACGGCCCGTACGGCACGTCGCTGGATCACTGGTCGTTCATCAAGCGGGCGCTGGACAAGCGGCCGCACGTCGTGCTCGCCCAGGACGGGCAGAGCCGGTTCCCCACCTCGGCGGTCGCGAACGTCGCCGAGCTGATCTGTCTGTGCGCGCAGCACCCGGCGGCCCGGGTCCTCAACATCGCCGATGACCCGCTGACCGTCGCCGAGATCGGCGCCAGGATCTTCGCTGTCATGGGCCACGAGACAGAGATCGTCACCTTCCCGGGCCCGTCGCGTCCGGACGGGCTGGGTTTCAACCCGTGGAATGTGCCGGAGCCGATCGTGTTCAGTATGGACAGGGCCCGTGCTGAGCTCGGGTACCGCCATGCCGTCTCCTACGACGACGCGCTGCGCCAGGACATCGAATGGGCCGTCGCCGCCGTGGCCGTGGCCGAGGCGGGCGGCGGCAGCTGGCAGGACGTCTTCCCTGATCTGATCGCTCGCCACGGCCCCGACGTCTGGTTCCCCTATGCGGCCGAGGACGCCTATGTCGCCGGCGCGTAGGCGGCACTACCAGGCGACAGGCATCGCGTGCAGCCCGAAGAACGGGGCATCGTCGGCGAAGGGCAAGTCTTCGACCCCGATCGCCAGGTGCAGCGTCGGCATCCGGGTCAGCAGCGTGCCGAAGGCGATCTGCAGCTCGGCGCGGGCGAGGTTGCGGCCGATGCACTGGTGTATCCCGTAGCCGAAGGCGACGTGGTGGTGGGCGGACCGGCGGATGTCGAACTCGTCGGGGTTCTCGAACGCCAGCGCATCACGGTTGGCGGATGCGGCCAGCACCGTCAAACGATCACCGGCGCGGATCCGCGCAGAGCCGATATCGAGGTCGTCGGCCGCGATCCGGTCGAAGCTGACCCAGTCCTGCACCGAGTGGAAGCGCAGCAGCTCCTCGACCGCGCCCGGCAGCAGGCCGGGGTCGGCGCGCAACGCGGCGAGCTGCGCCGGGTGCCGCAGCAGCGTGAGTACGCCCAGCGAGATCGTATTCGCCGGTGAGTCGTAACCCGCGAGCAGCATGAGAAAGCCCATGTTGATCAGCTCGTCCGTGGTCAGCTCGCCGGTGGGCAGGTGTCTGGCGGCCAGCCGCCGGATCATTCCGTTGTCCGGTTCGCGCTCCGCGCTGCTGATGAGTTCCCGCAGATAGCCGCGAACGTCTCTGGACGCCTCGGCCGCCACACTCGGGTTCATACTCGTGACGGACAACATCCGCAGCCGCGACTCGAAGAACTCGTGGTCGCCGGCCGGGATGCCGAACAACTCGCAGAGGACCCGCGACGGGACCCGGCGCGCGTACATGCCGACGAGGTCGGCGGGCGCCCCGGCCGCCAGCAACTCGTCGATGGCCGTATCGGCGATTCGCTGGAGCGCCGGCCGCATGGCGTCCATCGGACGGGCGCCGAGCTCGGAGATCAGCAACCGCCGGAACCGGCTGTGCTCAGGCGGATCCATATCGACGAAGAAGCCGTCGTCGGGGCGATCGTCGTCGGGTCCACGCGGCCGTTCGGGGCGTCCGGTGTTCGAGCTGATCCTCGGGTCACTGAGGATCTGCCGCGCCTCGGCGTGGCGGGTGACCGCCCAGACCGGTGCGCCGTTGGGCAGGGTGGCTCGGACGACCGGCGCGGTGGCACGCATCCGCTGATACTCGTCCGGCGGTGCGAGCGGGCAGGACCGCACCATCGGGAAGGTCGGCGTCGGGGTTGTGTCGTGCTCGGATGTACTCATTGCGCTTTCCCGTTCGAGCCGGACACCACCCGGCGAGGTAATCGGAAATGGCGGCGATGGTCGGCTGCGCCCATTGCAGCGTCGCCGATAGCGAGCAACCGGCAGCAGGGGCCGGGGAGCGATCGTGCGTCCCGAGTGTTGGCAGATGTGTCTGTTCAGGTAGCGCCGATGCTAAATCTGCGGTCCGGAAATTACTAGTGGTGCATTTTTCCGTTTTTGCGGTAGCGCAGCCTGCTGAACCGGCCCTCGGCCCGGCGCCCGAGCACTTGCGGGGGCGTGTGCAGCGTGTTCGAGCGGGAAGGTGCAGACCCGTCCCTTGAGCGAGCACGTGGTCCGCCATCAAAGCTCGCGATGGAACCGAAACCGGACTTCCGATCGTCCCCTCGATAGAGGGCATCAACCAACCGCCTACCCATCGCATCCGCCCCCTGACAGTCCGTAGGCCAACTCCGCTGGAAACCCGTTCGAACAAGGAGTACGAATCGGTGAATCCACACGCACTTGCCCACCGAGCGCACCGACACGGCTGGGACGTGCAGACCGTCCCGCGATCCTCCGGCCCCACGGTCATCCTGCAGCGTGACGGCTGGCGTCTGGAAATCGCGTTCGACGGCCACGCACCCAAGGAGGCCACCGCCAACGAACCCGGTCACAACGTCGGGAGACAGCTCAACCTCCGCTCGATCAACGACTTCGTGCACCGGCCACGAACGGATCGGTTAACTCACCCAGGCCGCGATCGGCGGCCGGAGGTCTGATCTGACGGTCGCAGGTGCGAATCCTGCAGCAAAGTTCGACGTCGCCGCCTCCGCTGCGCCGTCGGACCGGACGGCGCGGGCACGTTCCACGGCCTCATCGCGCTCGGCATCGGCTCACCCCGGCCCTTCGACCCATGGGAACCCGGGGACCTCAACCTGGCCACCGGCGGCGCCACGCATCATTCGGCCATTGACAAGAGGCGATTGAGCGAAGCGGGGCGACTCTCACCAGGCTCAGCGATGATCATGCCTGTGTGGATGTAGACACCGGTTTCGGAAATGGGTGGCGGTTGCGGAGCGGGGCGGTTTCCCCTCGGTCGGGCTTCGCGCACAGGCCTGGAACCTAGCTGGTGAGACGGTCTTGGTCAAGCGGTTTCTTTTCGTGAGACATCCGCGATATACCTACACCAGATCTAGAGAACGGTTTCTACCCGGCAAGGAAACCCCCCAATGACCGACCCCCACGGCAACGGGCTCACCCGGCGCACCTTCATCCAGGCCGCGGACACCACCGCCGCCGCATACTCCCTGATCAGCACGGTGACTGGCACCGCGAACGCGGACGACAGGCCCGAGGCAGCCGACCGGCTCGTGGTGTACCCCGTCCCGGCCGGAGCCCCGGCCAACGCGAGTTTCTCCGTCAAGGCGCGTACTCCGAACGGCCGATGGCAACCGGTACCTGTCCTCCGAGGCCTGACGAAGATCATCAACGAGAAGACGGGCTCCGGCATCGTCCGGAACACCTCGGTCGCCACCCTCGACATCAACGGCACGGCGACGAAGACGCTCACCCTCACCATGTCGCACCCCGTCTGAGCAAGAAGGAGTCGTCTGTGCTTCCCCTCAGCCGACGGTCGTTTTTCGGTGCGGCGGGGCTGGCGGCCGTGGCGGGAAGCGGGCTGCTGCCCGCATCCGCCACGCCCGCGTGGGCCCTGGACACGGATGAAGCGTCGACCGCGGAAAAGGCGTTCGCGCATCCCGGGCTGCTCCACTCCCGCGCGGATCTGGACCGGATGAGCTCCGCGGTCGCGGCCGGACGCGACCCGATCGCCTCGGGCTTCGCCGCCATGGCCGCTCACGCCCGCTCCCAGCACACCTACGCCGTCCAGAACACCGGACAGATCACGACCTGGGGCCGCGGTCCCACCAACTTCGCGAACCAGGCCGCCGCCGACGCGGCCGCCGCGTACCAGAACGCCCTGATGTGGGCGATCACCGGCGATGTCCGCCACGCCGACAAGGCCCGCGACATCCTCGATGCCTGGGCCGCCTCCCTCACCGGCATCACCGGCGCGGACGGGCAGCTCGGCGCAGGACTCCAGGGTTTCAAGCTCGTCAACGCCGCCGAGATCCTCCGGCACAGCGGCTACGACGGCTGGCCTGAGGCGTCGGTGCGGCGCTGCGCCGGTTCCTTTGCCGAGGTCTGGTACCCGGCGGTGTCCGGCTACTGCCTGTACGCCAACGGCAACTGGGACCTCGCCGCACTCCGCACGGTCCTTGCCATCGCGGTGTTCTGCGACGACCGGGTGATGTTCGAGGATGCCATGCGGTTCGCGACGGCCGGGGCCGGCAACGGCTCCGTGCTCCACCGCATCGTCACCGCCGCCGGGCAGGGCCAGGAGTCCGGTCGCGACCAGCCCCACGAGCAGCTCGCGGTCGGCCTGCTCGCGGACGCGGCCCAGGTCGCCTGGCAGCAGGGCGTGGACCTCTTCGGCTTCGCCGGCGACCGGATCCTCGCCAATTTCGAGTACTTCGCCCGCTACAACCTCGGCGACGACTCCGTGCCGTTCACAGCCGACCTCGACCGCACCGGCAAATACATCAAGACGGCCGTCTCCGACCGGCAGCGCGGAGTGTTCCGGCCCCTGTGGGAGATGGCGTACGCCCACTATGTGGGACGCCTCGGCAAGTCGGCCCCCTGCACCGAGAAGGTGATCTTCCGGGGTGCGGGTGGGACACGCGTGGTCGAGGGCTACGACGACGACCACCCGTCATGGGGCACCCTCACCTTCGCCGGTACGGAACGCGGCTCCGGCATGCCGGCGGCGCCCACCGCTCCCGCAGGTGTGACGGCGGCGGCCGGAGAGGCGGGGATCGACCTGGTCTGGCCGGCGGTCGTCGGGGCGCGGACCTACGCGGTGTGGCGGAAGGAGCCGGGCTCCGACGCGTACACGCTGCTCGTGGACGGGCTCACCGCGACCTCGTACACCGACCGCACCACGGCCGCCGGCCGTGCGTACGCGTACACGGTCGCGGCGGCGGGCGGACAAGGCGCCGGGCCTCGGTCGCTGCCCGTCGTGGCCGCCCGCGGACTGCCCGCTCCGTGGCATACCGATGACATCGGCGAGGCACGGCCGAAGGGCTCGACGGGGTACGACGGCGAGCGCATCACCATGGAGGCGGGCGGCACCGGAATCGCCGCGGACGCCGACTCCTTCCGCTTCGCCTGGTTGCCGCTGTCGGGGGACGGCGCCGTCACGGCCCGGGTCGTATACCCGCTCAGCTCGCAGTACTCCCAGGTGGGCGTCATGGTGCGCGGCTCGCTGGAAGCGGGGGCCCCGCACGCGGCGATGCTGCTGCAGGGCCTGCCGCTGCACGCCTGGAGCGGGGTGTGGACGGTACGGGCCAAGCCCGGCGGCACCACGCGCGGCACCGGCTCCCTGCCCGTGCCGCCGTCGCAGCGCCCGTCGATCACCACGAACGCCGCCTTCCCGATCTCCGAGCTGGGGCCGCTGCCCGAGTCGGCGACGCCGTTGGAATGCCCGTATGTGGAGGCCGCCGGTGACGGCTACCGGCTACGGATGCCCTACTGGGTGCGGATCACCCGCAAGGGAACGCTCCTCACGGGAGAGATCTCACCGGACGGACACGAGTGGACGAAGGTGGGGGCGGACGAACTGCCACTGGGCGAGCACGCTCTGGTGGGGCTCGCCTTCACCTCGTGCCTGGGGGTCGCGGAGGACTATGCGGAGACCGGTACGGCGTGCTTCGACAACGTGACGATCCAGGCTCGGGGCACCAGCTGGTCGGTCCCGGAGCCGCAGAGCGGCGTGAGCGAGGTACGGGCGACAGGCGACGACTCCGCGATCGAGCTCGAGTGGCGCGACGACGACCTGTCCGGGCGGTACACGGTGTGGCGCAGGGACACCGAGCGCGGCCCGTACCGGGTGCTGGCCACCGGCGTCGCGCCGGTCGGCTTCGGGACCCGGGCCCGGTTCAGGGACGCCACCGGCGTGCCCGGGAACACGTACCACTACGTCGTCGCGCGCGCGAACGCGGCCGGAACGGGGCCGCGTTCGCGCCCGGTGAGCACCCGGATGCCCGAGCCGTCCGGGGCTCCCGCGCTGTCCGTCCCGAAGACCGCGTACGGCAACGCCGTACGGCCGTTCCGCCTTGTCGTGCGCGCGACGGGCGACCCCGTACGGTTCACGGCGACGGGGCTGCCCGACGGGCTGAGCCTCGATCCCCGAACCGGTGTCCTCTCCGGCATTCCGGCCACGGGGGGCGAGTACTCCGTCCGGCTGACGGCGGAGAACGCGAAGGGCTCGGGCACGGCGGTACTCGCGTTGACCGTCGCCGCCGCCCCACCCGGCCCCTGGGCGTACCGCGACCTCGGCGACGTGGTCCACGACGAGCGCCTCCTCGGCGCGTACGGTGTGGTGAGCGTCCGCATGCCGGGGATCACCCATCACGACGACGGGGTCTTCATCGTGCGCGGCGCGGGCGCCGATCTCAACGTCAACGGGCAGGGCGCGAGCGCCCAGTTCGCGTACGTGCCGCTCGCCGGGGACGCGGAGTTCACCGCCCGGCTGACCCGGCCGACCGGCGCACCCGGGCGCGTCGGGGTGGTGATGGCGAAGTCCCTCAATCCCTTCGACCTGATGGCCGGCACGGTGGTGACCGCAGGGGGGAGCGGCGTGTGCCAGTTGATCAGGCGGGCCAAGGTGGCCGGCAGCGCGGCGGCGGTGAACGGCCCGTCGTTCTCCGGTGCCCCGCTGTGGCTGCGGCTGCGGCGCGCCGGCCTGGTCTTCACCGCCTCCGTGTCGGGCGACGGCGAGACCTGGACGACGGTGGGGGAGGACACTCTGGCGGGCTTCGGCGACGCCCCGTACTACGCGGGCCTGGCCGTGACCTCCGGGAGCCAGGACGTCCTGGCCACCGCCGTGTTCGACCAGGTCACGTGGCGTACATGAGCTGAGGGGCGGTCAGCCGACCTGCCGGCAACCTTTCTAACCAAACGGGCATGGCACCCGTACAGGCTGAACTCGGGCGGATGAGGACCGCGTACAAGGAGGCAATCACAACACGGAGCCAGCCATGACCATCAAACGCCCGTTATGCCTCCTGCTCGTCCTGCCCGTCACCGCCGCCTGCGGCCTGGTCGGGCAGGGAGCGACCGGTGGACCCTCCACCCCGTTCCCGTCCGGGCAGAAGCGGGGAGCCGTCACGTCCGCGTCTCCGCAGGAGGCGGAGACCGTGACCGCGGCGGAGGCCAAGCAGATCCTTGCCCGCTGGGACCGCGCGGAGAAGGAAGCGATGCGTCAGGGCGGAACAGACGCCGGCCGGATGGCGCATGGTGGCCGACTCCGCGACTTTGGACAAGCTCCCCACGCCGGCACGTGACGAGGACGGCTTCGCCACCGTCCTCGCCCCGGACGAGCGTGCGGGGCTCGTGGTCTCGCCTCGGGAACTCGCCACGACGTACGCGCGTCTGCTGGTCACCGCCGGAGACGACCCGCGTGCCAACCGGCTCATCTTGCGAAATGTCTTCACCTGGGACGCCGATGTGCGCAAGCGGGATCGGGAGCACCTGCCTCGCGGCTGGAACCTGCAGCGCAACACCCAGCCCGCCCAGGAGTCGTACGCGCTGCGCACCGCCTCTGGAAGTGCGCTGGTCTGGTACGGCATCACAGAGGCCGACACCTATACCGCCCGCCCCGGCGCGCCCGGGATGACGTTCTAGAGCGGCTCCATAGGCAGACGCCTGAGCAACGGTAAGACCTTCCACGACAAGGCCGTGTACAAGAGGGCCTCGATGTACTTCGCCGTCGTGCCGAAGTCCACGGGCAAGGTCAAGATTCTTTGGACCCGGAACGGTTACCTGAGTGCCACCGGTTCCTGAACGACGATCCGTCAAGCCCCCGTCGTGGACGGCACGGTTCAGCGCGGCGGGCCGAGGCTGGACCAGCTCCGCTCGTCGGACCAGCAGGAGGCCGGATCGATGTAGGCGCGCAGCGACTCACCGAGTTCTCTGTCACCGCGGCCGCGGAGTTCGTCGGAGGCGAGCCTCCGAGCGACCCCGGCCAGCACATCGGCCACCTGGACCCGCGGATCCGTGCGCGAGTCCACCTGCCTGAAACGGAGGCGGCGGCCCGGTGGCAGGAGCTGCCGCTCAAGCCGCCGGATGCGCCGCTCGGTCAGAGCGGACTGCTCGTCGTGCACGATCGACACATCGGTCCCGCCGCCCCGGCTCCAGTGGAGAACGGTCCTGGCGAGGGCGGGGATCAACGGTTCCAGAGCCGGTTGCAGGACGCGGTGCTCGATGAGCCGGGCCCGCGCCGCGTAGGCAGCCGATCTCTCCCGTCGAAGCTCGTCGAGAATCGCGCCCGCGCGGCCGCTTCCGTCGATGTCGGCGAGCGTCTCGACCAGATGGACGAACGCGTCCACGGGCTCGCGCACGTTCCGGGGTCTCCACGTCCGCAGGACGGCATTGGACGCCGCCAGAAAGGCCTGCCACCGATCACGGCCGAACGCTTCGGGGCCTTCACGGCTGAGCGTGGTCGCCAGTCCGGTGAGCCGCCGATCGGGGACCACACCGGCGCTCGCCGTGTCCGCGGACTGCCCGAGGACGAGGTCGAGGAGTCTGCCGACGACGAAGTGGGCCTTCTCGGTGAGATGGACGAAGGCATTGCCATGGATGGGCCCGGCCGGATCGAGCAGCCTCTTCACCGTGGACCGTCGATCCGCGCGGAGCACGTGTGACGCCTTGAACTCCCGCTTCGCGTGCCCGGTGCGGCCGCTGAGCTCGCGCAGGCACTCCGTGGCCGCGTCGACGCTCAGTCGCACACTGGCGTACGCGATGACGTCCGAGCTCCCGGCCACGAGGTTGGCGCCCTCCCAGCCCGACTCGTCGCAGGCGATCTCACGAGCCGGGGCGATGGAGGGAGGTGCCGTCCGCACGATGGCATCATCGGCTCTCGTCGCCCGCTTCCGCCACCGGGTTTCCACCCGTGCACCTGGCGCACCTGACGCCCGCTTGATCGCCGCGTGACTTGCGGGCAAGATATCGGGCGTCCCTTTGTCCTTATTTAGGATCACATGTCTTACAGAATGCTACTGTCGGCGCTCATCATCGCGGCGGCGGTCACCGTGACGGCCGCTCCCGCCGGCGCCAACGGGTTCGGCTCGGAGAACGGCTGCTGCCCCTTCGCCGACAACGCCAAGCACTGGTACACCTCCGAGACGCTGGAGACGCGTACCAAGAGCGCGGCCAAGGCCGCCATGCTGAACCTGGACTCCCAGACCGACATGACCGTGGCCTACGACAGCACCCCCGACCCGAGCACGGACGTCGAGTCGTTCGACCGCTACTACGTCGACTACTGGGACCTGGACTGGGACGGCTCCAGCACCGGCTACAACCTCTTCGCCTACTCGAAATGCGTCAAGAACATCCCGCCGGCCGACAGCACCCAGGCCTGGCGCTGCGACCAGTACGAGGTCCGCTACGACCTGAAGGACATCGACTGGATGAGCACCACCCAGCGGCAGGCGCTGGCCTGCCACGAGATCGGGCACACGATCGGCCTCGACCACTCGACCGAGTCCGGCTCCTGCCTGCGTACCGGCTCCCACACTGTCACCAAGTACGGCACGCATGACGTCGCCCACATCAACGGCCGTTACTAGGAGACAGGCGATGAGACACCTCAAGCTCCTCACGGCCGTCGCCGCCTTCGCCGTCGTCGGCGGCTGCGCCCAGGCGCCCGCCACGAAGCCGGCGACCCCCTCCTTCTGGTCCCAGCTCCACGCCGACAGCGGGACCGGCGAGTACCTCTTCGACTCCCTCGACGACGTCACCCCGGGTGCCAAGCCGTCCGGCGTGTTCCGCCCGGCCGCCGCGATCGTCGAGGGCACGGTCGTCGGCGTGGAGCCGGGCATCGCCTACGCTTCGGGCGACGACTCGGTCACGCCACGGGTCGTGCCCTACGACAGCGCGGAGGCGGCGATCCGCTGGGCCAGCGTCGTCATCAAGGTCGACAAGGTCCACGCGGGCAAGCTCGGTCGCGGCTTCGCCTCGGGCCAGATCCGGCTCAGGATGGAGCAGCCCGCCGGTACGACGCTCGACGGGCTCCGCGCGTCCCTCGGCACGGCCGGGCGCGGCATCTTCTACGTCGACAGCGCCCTCGACCGAGCCAGGCGGCGGCCCGCCTCGCAGGCGGCCCAGGCATACCAGGCGAACGTTCAGCTCCCGATCGGCCAGGGCGTCTTCATCGAGGAGAAGCCCGGCACGCCGCTGATCGCCCCGCTGGCCGACAGGGAGCGTGCCGCCCAGCTCCTCGGCGGTGGCGCGCAGACGAGAAGCGTAGGGGCAGGCGGTACGACGCTGGCCCAGCTCCGTGGCCGCGCCCAGCAGTCAGCCTGCGCGACGGGCACGGCGACAGACCAGTCCTCCTGCTGACACGCTGCCAGGAGGGGCCGAAGCGGCGCGACGTTGCTCCCGAGGGGCGCCTCGCGCCGTGCCGGCCCCTCCTTGGGGCGCCCTGCCGGGTGACCCAGGCTCCGACGTTCCGTCAATCAGCGACGAGCCGGGCTTGGTCGGCCTGCTCGCGCTGGCGCCTCAGCTCGTAGGTGCCCGGGGCGATGCCGGTGAAGGCGTGTTCGGGGTGCGCGAGATAGGCGGTGGCATCCTCCGCGACGGTCAGCACACCGAGCACCAATCCGCCGCCGAAGCGCTCCGGTGTGAAGAACGCCTTGCCGGTGGCGACCAGGAGATGGGTGTTGGCCTCGGCCTGGCCGCGGACGATCGGGACGCCGGTCTCGGGGACGGGGGTGCGGGCCGGGTCCCGGTTGACCGGGACGACGGCGACATCGCCCTGGAACTGCAGGCCGGACAGGACGGGGATCTCGGCCTGCCGGTCGAGGTGCTCGTCGACGGTGACGCCGAAGGTGGCGATGGCCTGTTCGAGGGTGGGCATCTTCTGGGCTCCTTGCCGGTGGGCGGGGGTCAGGATCGTCGTTGTGCCGCGGCGTACTGCGCCGGAGTGAGGCCGTAGGTCCAGGCGGCGGCCTGGAGGGGGTCGGTGCAGTCGGCAGGGACGGTGAGGCCGAAGCGGCGGCGGGTGCCGTCCCGTTCGACGGTGCCGTTGGTGCACAGCAGAACCCGCACGTGTGTGGCGTAGATGCCTTCGGGGACGTCGTGCAGGGTGAGGGTCTGGCCGGGGTTGCCGGGGTCGGGCACGGCGGGTCCGATCTGGGCCAGGCCGGCCTCGGCGATGAAGCGGTCCCAGCCGCGGCGTTCGATGGCGCAGCGGCGGATCTCGGCGTTGGATTCGCGGAGGATCTCGTCCGTGGTGAGGGTGTCGTCGATGACGGCTCGGGGGACGTGGGTCCCGTGCCAGAAGTACACCCCGAAACCGTCGGCCCAGCCGGCCGCGGGGCCGTCGGCGCGGTGTGGCCGGTGCGTGGCCCCGGCGCCCTCGCCGACCTGCTCGAGGTGAATCTCGGCCGGACGCGGACAGAGCATGACGAAGTCCTGGAAGGGCCACCACCACCAGCCGGCGGGCGCCTGCTCCGCGATCCGCTCCGCGATGGGTCGCTGCGGCTGCTCCTCGTCGAGCGGCAGGGCCGCGGTCTGCTGGAAGTGGCCGACGAGGTTCAGCCACGTACCGGAGCGCTGGAAGTCGAGGCGAGCCCGCCACAGCCGGCGCACCTCGCCGCGGATCGTGTCCTGCCGCGGCCCGCCGACCGCCGCGTCCACCGCCGCCCGTACGGCCTCGTCCGACGCCTCGGCGAGCGTGGCCAACGGGGTGGTGGGCAGGATCCGGCTTTCTTCGCGGGGGAGAGTGTCGTGCGCCGTTTCCCGTACCGCTTCGTGCGGCGTGTCCCGCACGACCGCGGCCAGCGCGGAGCCCATTCTCGCGGTGATCTCGGTGTGCAGGGCGGTGGCCGCCGCGCCATGCACCGGATCGCTCATCGCGCCGTCCGCCGCCGCCTGGACCGCGGCGCGCACTGCGCGGCCGACGGTCTGACCTGCGGTGTCGTCCACCGCGCGGTAGACGGAGTTGAGGACGCGGGTGTTGCGGTGACCGATGCTCAGGCAGGCGGCGATCGGTGCGGCGAACGCGCCGACGAGCGGTGAGGAGACCCATACGACCCGTTCCGGGAACGGGACGCCGATCTCCCGGTAGCAGGCACGGGCGGCGGACTCCCACGCCCGCCTCTCGGCGGCGGCGCCGTCCCGGCTGTGCTCCTCCCGTTCGTCGGCCGTCGAACGGGCTGGACCCGGTGGATTCACAGGCGGAAACCTCCAGCTGAGGCGGCCCCTGACGTAGCCCGAGGATGCCGCGATGGACACCGTGTGGCGTGGAGCGTCCACGCCGTCGATCATGACTCGGCGCAGCACGATACCGGCCCGCTAGGACAATTTGCGGCCGTTCGTCGATGGCGTGCGTCGGTTTGACAGATTGGCTTGACACATCGGCTGATCTCCGTACATTCGTACGAATGCAGGGGACCGAAGTCGAAGACGAGTTACGGGTCCATCCCGACGACCTCGCCTCGTGGCTCGCCTACAGCGACTGGCTGCTGGAGCAGGGCGACGCCAGAGGCACGCTGATCCGTCTCGAGCAGCGCCTGGCACGCACCCGCCCCGCCGATCGCCCGGCCGTGGAGCGTGAGATCGCGGACCTCGTCGCGGAGCACGAGGGCGGATGGGACGACGGGTTGCCGGCGACGGCGCGTGTGCTGGCGCGCCGGCACGGCTTCGCCTCGGAGGTGGCCGTCGCGTGGTCGGACGACATCCGCGATGTCCTGGAGCAGGTGCTGCGCGGCCGGTTCGTCACCACGCTGAGCATCACGCCGAACGCGGCGGCCGACGACGAGGACTGGGACGACGACGAGGACTGGGACGACGACGAGGGGGAAGGCAGCCCGGGAGCCGAGGTGCGCCCTGGGTGTTTCGACATGAAGGCGCTCGACGGGCTGGACGCCGGACGACTCGTCGAGCTCGACCTCTCCTATCTGGACCTCGGCCCCGACGGCGCCGAAATCCTCGCCACCTCGCTCCGCACGGATCGGTTGCGGGCGCTGCGACTGCGGTATTGCCGGATCGGCGACGCCGGTCTGGCGGCCCTCGCGGCGTCCCCGCACCTGCGCGGGCTGCGCCGCCTGCACCTGCAGCGCAACAGGGTGACCGCCGAGGGTGTGCGTTCCCTGCGTCGGTTTCCGGAACTGACCGAGCTCGACCTGCGATACAACGACATCGGTGAGGCGGGCGCGGAGGCCCTGCTCGCCGCCCCGTTCGCCGGGTCACTCGAGCGGCTGTGGCTGTACGACTCCGATGTGGGCCAGGACGGTGTGCGGAAACTGGCACAGGCCACGAACCTTCCGTCGGGGCTGCGCAGCTTGTGGAGGGCCATGTGAGCATCGAACTCCGGGATCGTTTCTTCGTCCTGTCGGCAGGGGAGGCGCCCGCCGAGGAGACCGCCCGGTATCGGGCGGAGGTGGACGCGACCGACGCCGAGCCGGCCGCGACGGTGGACGGACTGGACGTCTCATGGCATCCGTCGGCACGCTTCAAGGCAGTGCGGTTCATCGACGCCGAGCGAATCGACGAGCGGGTGCGGGATCTGTTCGCCCGGCCCAGCGCGGACGCGCCGTATCTGGCGGCGGTGTTCGTGGATCCGCACGAGTTGTCATTTCGTACGTTCGAGAACATCGTCCCGCTGGACCGCCTGTTCGAGGGCGTGCCGTTGGAGGCGGACCTGACGGAGCGAGCGGAGCACGCGGATGGGGTGTTCTCGTTCTCGCTGCGGTTGCCGGCGGAGGCCCAGGCCCGGCTGGCGCAGCTGGACGAGTTGAAGCTGTACGTGCCGCCGCTGAACGCCGTGTCCCGGGGCGGCGAACGATTCATCTTCCACTCGGCGCTGCTGGCCGAGGCGTTGACCGCGGCGGTGGCCGACGCGTTGCCGCCGACGACGGCGGAGGGGTTCTCGCATGTGAACCCGGTGTTCCGGTGTAACCGGTTCGAGCCCGGTGACGCGAACTTCCACCGGCATCGGGACACGCCGTACTATGACGCGTCGCGGCGGCACATCTCCCGGTACACGCTGCTGCTGTACCTGACCGGCGGTACGGGGTCACCCGCGCTGGACCTGGTCGGCGGCGCCGCGCTCAGCGAGATCGGCGAGTTCACGTGCGTGATCTTCGATCAGCGGTACGAGCACGAGGGCGCCCCCTACCGTGACGGCCGTAAGGTGTTCCTGCGTACCGAACTCATCTTCACCGCCGACGAGGTCCTCGAGGCGCCGGAGATCGGTGAGCTGTTCAGCAAGGCCTGCTATCTGACCGGTGAGAGTGTGTTCGCACCGGAGCTGGCCCGGCACGCCGACGCCTACTACAACCAGGTGGCGGCCGCCCACTGGAACGGCTGGGGCCAGGGTCCTGCCCGCGAGACCTTCGTGCACAAGGAGTTCCGCGGGGTGCACTTCGTGGCCAACGGCTACGACTTCTGGTTCGCCAAGACCGACGCGTTGTCGCTGCCGGAGTGCGCCGCGCTCACCCTTCTCGACTACTTCAACTGCAAGGTCGGCGACACCGCGTTCCGGGCGCTCTGCCGGACAGAGGTGATCGAGTCCGACAACGCCGACTGGATCCCCGAGTTCCTGCAGGCCAGGCAGAGCGGGTCCGCCATGACGCGGGTGGACAAGTCCGCGTTCTTCCCCGAGCCGGAGCGGCCCAAGCGCGAGATCTGCTGCCCGTTCCACTCCTCCGGACGCTACGATCCCACACGCCACGACGAGATCATCGAGCTCTACACCGACGCGCAGTCCTTCGCCAAGGCGCACATCCTGCCCGCGCCGATCCTCATGCTCGGCGAGGACGTGGCCCTCGACCCGGACCAGTTCGTCATCCAGGACAACCTCATCCACGTGCTCGGCAAGGGCACGCTCCAGCCGGTGAACTTCGCCGCCTGCTGGAACGACGAATCCATCCCCGAGGACTATGTGGTCGTCGCGGCCAAGGTCGGCGTGGCGCAGTTCCTTGTCCCGCCCATCATCTACACCGAGTCCGCAGGCTGCTACCACCTCACGTTCGACTTCTTCCGCAACTCCTGGATGGTCGACCACCAGCGGGCCACCATTCCCATCCCGAGGATCACCGAGGAGGATTGGGCCGACCCGGACGAGAGCCACGCCTGGCGGCGCTCGGTGGACGACTCCCTCATCGACGACGAGCACCCGCTGCCGCCCAGCGACCTGTGGGACGACGAGGACGACTGGGACGACGAGGACGACTGAAGCGACGAGGACGACCGCCGCAGTTGGTCACAGGTGGTATCGGCCGTGTTCGGTGCGTGCTCGTACGGCCCGGAACGCACTGTCAGGCGCCGACACTGCACATCGGTGGCAGGCCAGCCAGGTAGGCGAGCCAGAGGAACTGGTCGGAGACGCATCTCGGCGCGGACAGGGCGATGGACAGGCGGTCTGTGTGGTACGCAAGGTGCGGGCAATGACGCAATGCAGGTTCGACCCTGCGGATTGTCGATATATCCGCTGATAGGGGGCATACTTGCACCAATGAGGCATACTCGCGCCGTGGCCCGGCAACGCCCGCCAGGAAGTCCCTTCAACGTTCCCGAGGCTCCTCCACCCCCTGTTGAGCAGTTCGCCGTGCGAGACCAGGTGAGCCACGACAAATACGGTCTCGGCCGGGTCGTCGCGGTCGAGGAAGACCTCGCCGTTGTCATCGACTTCGGTGCGGAGACGCGTCGCCTCACCGCGCCGTACGCCAAACTCGTCAAGCTGTGACGATGACAGACGTCCCCAAGCCGGCCGGCCGTTGAACGGCGAGGAGCGTGATGCCGTCGTTCATGGCCGTGCTGCAAGACAGACGATCATGCAGAGGTGCCGGCCCGGCGAAGCGAGGCCGAAGAGAGGGCCGAGCATGCGGCCAACGCGCAGTGGCTCAAGGACAATCCCACCGCGATGCCGCAGGTGGGCGCGAGGCGGCTCCGGCATCACCCTCCACGATGCCCGGAGCCCACCTCCTCGATGTCGCATTGGGGAGCGACGTCGAGGATCAGACGTGACAGCGGGGAGCCATCGTCCCCTGAGCCGCCGGAACGCTCCCCGTGGACGGGGTGTCCATCACCGCAGTGAACGCATCGCCTTGATGACGCCTGAACGCATTGTGTTCGCCGTGGCCGGGAGTGCGATCGACTCGGACTTCAGTGCCGCCTCCACGGTCAGCTTTCGCCGAAGGACAGCAGGGTCAGCGGCCACAGGTTCGTCGCCCGGTCGTGGCGGCGGATCTTGAAGGGCCTGCTGCCAGGGCGGGCTCCGTACTCGTGGGTGAAGAGGTCGTCCGCTCGTCGCCGGCCTCGTCCACTGCGCCACTGCGGCGCTTACGCAGAGTCACGCCGTGATCGTTCGGGTTGGAAACGACCGGGCGCCCAAATATTATTTGGCGCATATTTGTACGCCGACTTGACCGGGTCATTCCATTGTTTCGTGGTGCGGCCTTGGCCTTGTGTGTACCTCCTTGCTGCAAGGCCGGAAATAGGCGTACGAGATGGTGGCGATTGGCTGCCTCTCGGACACGACACGAATCTCCTGTGCACACGATTCCTCTGACAGCGGTGCAAGCTGTCACGGTCCACAAGGAGGAGTGGGCGGGTGACATCAACGACGCTCGGCCGGGTGCCGAGCGGCCGGATGGCCCGCCGGCTGCGGATGGCCGCCACCGCTGCACTGCTCCTCACCGCGGCTCCCGTCCTCCAGTCCCGGTATGAGACGAGAGTGGCGCCGGCGCCTCGTCGCGAAGTCGTGGTCGCCTGCTGATGGTGTCGGTCCGGCACTCAGGAAACTGTGATAGCCTCGAAATCATCGCAGTTGTTGTACCCATAAAATGACTTTGGGCGCACCTGGCGGAGTTTGTTCCGCAGGTGCGTTTCGGTTTTCCGGTCATCTCCGGATGGGCTTCATCGCGGCGACACGGTGATTCGCACGGTGCGAATCGCGTCCCTGCACATCTCTGAAGGAGATCGCCATGGCTTCCGGAACCGTCAAGTGGTTCAACGCCGAAAAGGGCTTCGGCTTCATCGAGCAGGACGGCGGCGGCGCCGACGTCTTCGCGCACTACTCCAACATCGTGGCCAACGGCGGCTACCGCGAGCTGCGCGAGGGCCAGAAGGTGTCCTTCGACATCGTCCAGGGCCAGAAGGGCCCGCAGGCGGAGAACATCGTCGCTGCCTGATCTGACACGGTCCTGAGTCCCGGGTCCGCGCCCGTCACGGGTGCGGGCCCGGACCTCGTTCAGCCCGTGCTTTCGCATTACCGCGTGGGATGACGGGCGAGCAGGGCAGGGGCGGCGTATGGTGGGTTGCCAGCCGGCCCGGGTATCTCTCGAACCTACCCTGACCCGCGACGGAACGCTCGATGGAGCCCGATCAGGGTGATTCGCGGCAGTCAGGATGGCTTCATGCCCCTGGTGATCCCACCGCAGACCGCCGGACCGTCGCAGCCGCCGCGATGAGAACCGCCGCGCGCACGGGCAACGTCCCAGAGCTCGCCGACCACCAGGAACGGCACGAAGTAGAGCGGCACCACGGCTGCGAGGAGCCCGTACCGGACGGCCGTGTTCCGGCGCCACACCACCAGCGTGACGAGCGGTGGATACGGCGCCATGGCGAGCAGCGCCCCGAGCACGCCGGCGCCGTTGTCCAGCCCGCCGGCCGCGCGGATGTAGAACAGGATGCCGAACGTGGCCCACAGCATGCCCCGGGCAAGCCGTAACGGGAGGTCGTCTGCGATGCGCCCCACTCGGTGCCTCCCGATGAGCCGTGCAAAATGCATACTCGGCCGATGACAGGGACACTATCGGCTCTTCTTCGCCGAACGTCACGATTTCTTGCGTCAATTCAGCAAGATCGCACAGTGAGGAGGGATCGGATGGGAAAGGCCGCCGAGATCCTGCCGATCATCGCCCTGGCTTCGGTCGTCACGGTGGAGTTCGGCGGGCATGCGCTGCTCCGCTTCATCACCACCGATCGCGAGAAGCTGGATGAGTTCCGCGAGCGGTTCTTCCGCGCCGGCCACGCGCACGCCGGCGTACTGCTGGTGCTGTCGCTCGTCTACTTCCTCTACCTGCCCCGCGCCGGTTTCCCCGACGGCCTGGAGTGGCTGGCAGGCGGGATCCTGCTGGCCGGAGTGCTGGCGCAATCAGGTGGATTCTTCCTGCATTTGGCGGTTGGCCGGCAGGGCGCCCGCTCGCCCGGCACGATGCTCACGCGAGGAGGGGCACTGCTCCTGGCCATCGCGCTGATCGCCCTCGCCGTCGGCCTCGCCGGTGCCGCATAGCGCCGTCGGAGCTCTTCGCCCCCGCACCTCATGACCTGATGGGACTGATGATGATCTTAGTGACCGGCGCCACCGGCAACACCGGGTCGCACGTGGTGGCCGAGCTGGCCCAGGCGGGGCAGCGGGTGCGCGCGCTGGTGCGCGACCCTCGGGGCGTCACTCTGCCGCCCGGCGTCCAGCCCGTCACCGGCGACCTGAACCGGCCCGACAGCCTGGCCGATGCGCTGATCGGCGTGCGGGGAGTGTTCCTGCTGCCGGGATATGCGGACATGCCCGGCCTGCTGGCCCAGATGCGCCGAGCCGGGGTGGAACGGGTCGTGCTGCTGTCGGGCGGCTCCGCCGCGCTGGCGGACATGAGCAATGCGATCTCCCGCTACATGACGCTTTCCGAGCGCGCCGTACGGGAGGCGGGCATGCCCTGGACGTTCCTGCGGCCCAGGGCGTTCATGTCCAACGCGCTGCGCTGGTTGCCGCAGCTTCGGGCCGGGGACCTGGTGCGCGTGCCGTTCGCCGCAGTCGCGGCCGCCGCCATCGACCCCGCCGACATCGCGGCCGTGGCGGCCCGGGCGCTGACGGGTGACGGGCATGAGGGCCGGATCCACGAGCTGACCGGCCCGGACTCGCTGCTGCCCGCCGACCAGGTCGCCGTACTGGCCAAGGTGCTGGGCAGGGACCTGCGCTGCGAGGCTCTGCCGGATGAGGAAGCCCGGGTCGAGATGGAGGCGACCATGCCGGCGGAGTACGTCGACGCCTTCTTCAGCTTCTACGTCGACGGCACACTCGACGAGTCGCACGTCCTGCCGACCGTACGGGAGGTGACCGGACACCCGCCCCGTACCTTCGGACAGTGGGCGGAAGCACACGCCGACGCCTTTCGCTGACCTCGGCCGCCGGGCACGGGCGGCACCGGCCGTCGCCCTGGACGGGGGTGGCGGAGGCCCGCACGCTCCGCCGTCAGCCGGCGCCTTGACCGCGCGACACCCGACCGGCTCGGCTGCGTCCGGCGGGGTGCCCTCAACGCCACTCCAGAGACCGACGCGGAGCAGGGTGGCGGCCGCTCGGACGGCGTCGCGGTCTGGTCGAGGCCGCGGAGGTGCGGTGGGAGCCGAGGACCTGGTGCAGATCACGCTGGCCAGGGCGTGGCAGGCGTGGCGGCGCATCAAGGGCGATCCCGACCCGTACGTCTATCGCATCTTGACCAACACGCACGCCTCCTGGTGGCGAAAACGTTGGCGCGGCGAGGTGCCCACGGAGTCGCTCCCCGACACGACCGCCCGCGGCGACTTCGCCCGCGAGCTCGGCGAGAAGGACGCGCTCTGGGCGGCGATCAGAGGGTTGTCGGACCGGCAGCGGGCGGTGATCGTCCTGCACTACTTCGAGGACCTGACGCTGCCACAGTGCGCCGACGTCCTCGGCTGCTCGCTGGGCACGGTGAAGACCCAGCTCGGGCGGGCAAGGCAGCCGCGCGGGGCAGGTCACCCGGTGCGAGGGCGGCATGGCCCGGCACACCTACGACCGGAAGTCGCTGCCCTCCGGATGGTCGGACGGGCACCAGTCCATCCGCGTGTGGGTCTTTCCGCCCACCGAGCTCATCGGGCCGACGTCGCTGGACGGCTGCACCCGGCGTACGGGCAGGCGTGTGCCGTGGTCGACAAGCGGAAGGGGACCTGCAACGGCAGGTACGCGGCCGAGGAACTGGTCAGGTACGACGTCGCCCTGGAACTGGCCGCCGACCTGGGAGTCAGGCCCGGAGAGTGGGCCGCCGGGGTCTACGACAGGAGCTGATGGGGCGGCCTCCGCTCTTTGCCAGAGAACTGCCATAAAAGACTGTCACGATGCCGCGCATGATCGCGTCAAACCTGGGCGTAGCCCTGGCCACAGCCACCGCCGTGTCATCCCACCGATGGAGGAGGTCCTGGTGAGCCTCCGACTTCTGCGTTTCGTCATCGCCACCGGCGTGCTGACGCTCGCGATCGGGCTGGGCAAGCTCGTGGACGGCGACGTCCGGGCGGGTCTGCCGCTGTTCGCCATCGGACTCGCTCTCGCCGGAGTGCCGGCGGTCCTGCTGGTCCGTCATGTGATTGCGAACTGGACGACAGGCTTCAGCCGCTCGCCGGCGATGGCGGATCCCACGCTACGGCGCAACTTCCGCAGCGTCGGCGTGCCCGTCATCGCCTACAGCGCGCCGTGGTTCCTCGCAGCCCTCGCGATCCTCGTCTCCGCCTATCGGATCCCGCACGACAGCGGCAGCAGCGCCGGAGGGATCGCCGGCGTGATGGTCGTCGGATGCTTCGTCGCCGGGATACCTGCGCTGCTCGGCATTCAGTTCCTCCGGTGCGGGCAGATGCTGCTGCACGGCGACACTGACGGCATCGCGCCCGGCCTGCGGCTCGGCTGGATCGTCGTCGTCATCGGCGCGCTGGCCACTGTGGGCTCGCTGGCCGATGACCGGCCCGGCTACGGCACGGTCGCACTCGTCGCCGGCTGCCTGGTCGCTGTCACGCTGGTCAACAACCTCCGGCTGCTCATGCTGAACGCCCGGGTCGCCGAGTACCAGCGGCAGGCGCGGGCGCCGAGGGCAGGGACGTCGGCCGAGGTGGGCACTTCCGAGTTCTGAGCTCGGCCTCATGCGGGACATCTCGATCGTCGCGGTCAGGGCGAAATAGACTGCCGCGATGACCGCGTACCGGATCCTGGCGGTGGACGACGATCAGGCCATCCTGCGCTCGCTCTGGCGTGGCCTGCGGCTGGAGGGCTTCGCCGTGGACACCGCCGAATCGGGGCGGCAGGCGCTGGAGCAGGCGGAGGGACAGCCCGATGCGATCATCCTCGATGTGTCCATGCCAGAAATGTCAGGTATTGAGGTGTGCAGCCGATTACGGGAGTCCGGGTCACAGGTGCCGGTGCTGATGTTGTCGGCCATGGACGAGGTGGCCGACCGCAGGGCCGGGCTGGCGGCGGGCGCCGACGACTACGTCGTCAAGCCGTTCGACCTGGGTGAGCTGGTGCTGCGCCTGCGTGCCCTGTTACGCCGTGCCGGATCTGCCCCGGGTATGGCGGTACGCGTCGGGCCGTTGGTCGTCGAACCAGACGCGCGCCGCGTCACGTTGCGAGGCCGGGCGATCGAGGTGACGCGGCGTGAGTTCGACCTGCTGGAGGTGCTGGCGCGGAACAGCGGGATCGTGCTGTCCCGGCCGCTGCTGCTGGAGCGCGTCTGGGGCTACGACTTCGAGGTGACCGACAACGCGGTGGACACGTTCGTCGGATATCTGCGGCGAAAGCTGGAGGCGGGCGGTGAGCCGCGCATGCTGCACACCGTGCGCGGCGTCGGGTTCGTCCTGCGAGAGCCATGAAGCTGTCCACGCGTTTCGCCCTCTGCCTGGCCGTCGCCGTCCCGCTGCTCGTGGCCGTGGCGGGGCTGGCCGTGCTGGGGTGGGTCTCCCGGGACCTGAACGCCCAGCGCGACGACCGGCTCGAGACACGGCTGCGGGCGCTGACTCCGCTGGCGGCGACGATCGCGTGGCGAACTCGCCTGCTGCCTGCCATGCCCCCCGGCTTCCTGCAGCAGCGGCTGGCCGCGGCCGCCGGCGCGGGCGGCGCATGCGTCACAGTCGGCAGCGAGAAACTGCTGGTCATCGGGGATGTGCCAGGGGGGCTTCCGGCGGGCGCGGGTCCCGGCGACCACGCTGAGGGGGATCGGCGCTGGCGGTTCGTGGCCGCCCCATTGGGACGGCAGGGGGACGCGCGGCTGATCCTTTTCGAACCGGACGAGCACGTCGCCGGACAGATCGCGCTGCTGCGCGACCGACTGGTCTCGGTCACGCTGATCGCGGTCGGTGCGGGCGTGGTCGCGGGGCTCTTGCTCGGCAGGTTCGCGGTGCGGCCGCTGTCGAAGCTTGGCAGGCAGGCACGTACGATCGGCATGCCGTCCCGGACGGAGACGCGGCTGGCGACCACGGCCGGCGTCACCGAGATCGACGAGCTGGCCGGCCTCCTGAACGACCTCCTCGACCGGCGCGACGCGGCCGTGGCCCGCACCGGAGAGGCACTGGAGAGCGCGCGTGCCTTCGCGGCCACCGCCGCGCACGAGCTACGCACCCCGCTCACCAGCATGGGCGCCAACCTCACCGTCCTGAACCACCCCGGGCTCGACCTCGCGGACCGCACCGAGATCGTCGCCGATCTGGTCGCCGAGCACGGCCGGATCCAGCGGCTCATCACCATGCTGCGCCGGCTCGCGCACGGCGAGCTGCTGGACGCCTCCGCCTTCGCCGAGGCCGACCTCGCCGAGATCGTCAACGACGCGGTCGAGGCCGCCCGACGGCGTCATCCGCATGCCACGATCACCGCTCGCGTGCCGGACGCCGTCCGGGTGCGCGGCTGGGTGGAAGGGTTACGCCTGGTCGCCGACAACCTCCTCGACAACGCCGCCGTGCACGGCGCCGACGCGTCCGGCCACGCCGCGATCACCGTGACCCTGGAGGTGGGGGAGGAGATCGTCCTCGTCGTCCAGGACGCGGGTCCGGGGGTCGCGCCGGAGGACCGTGAGGCGATGTTCGCCCGCTTCCGCCGCAGCTCCGCCAGTCCGGGTTCGGGGCTCGGCCTCACGCTGGTCCGGCAGCAGGCGGCACTGCACGGCGGCACCGCCACGCTGGGCGCCTGCCCCACCGGTTCAGGTACGCGAGCCGAGATCCGCCTGCCCATGACCGACCGGCAACCCCCACGATCCACGCGGTCCTGGCTGGAATAGCCCCTTGCCAGACAAATGCCAGAAAGGCGCGTCACTATCCCGCCCGGAGCAACCCCTTCGGAGGAGATGACATGCGCATCACCCACTACGCGGCCGCACTGACGCTCGCGCTGTCCATACCAGGCATGACCGCGACCGCGGCCTCGGCCGAGACCACCGACGTGCTGAGTCCGTCGGCGCATCCGGTCGAGCTGCGCACCGCACCCAGAAAGCTCTCGGTGACCTACACCTACCAGGGCCAGGAACACACCTTGGAGGACTTCCTCACCCGGACGAAGACCAACGGCTTCCTCGTCCTGGACGGCCAGGACATCGTCGCCGAGCGCTATTCGGGCGCGAGCCGTGCGACCCGCTTCCAGTCCTGGTCGATGGCCAAGTCGTTCACCTCGGCCGCCGTCGGCATCGCGCTCGGCGAGGGACGCATCAGCTCGGTCGACGACCCCGTGGACAAATATCTGCCCGAGCTGGCCGGCTCCGGCTACGCCGGGGTGCCCATCCGCGAGCTGCTGCGCATGTCGTCCGGCATCGACTGGGACGAGGCCACCGACGCGCCACGCCTGCAGGCCGCCGCCAACAAGGGCTACCCCATCACGGAGATGGCCGCCCGGCAGAAGCGCGGCTGGGACTGGGGCACCCGGTTCGAGTACACCAGCATGAACTCCTTCGTCCTGGCCCGGCTCGTCACCAAGGCCACCGGAGTGCCGTACCACACGTATGTGCAGCGCAAGATCTGGCAACCCGCCGGCATGGAATCCACGGCCACCGTGGGCAACGACTCCCACGGTGACAGCCTCGGCTACTGCTGCTACTACGCCACTGACCGCGACTACGCCCGCTTCGGGCTGCTCTACCTGCACGGCGGCCAGGCCGACGGCCGCCAGGTCGTCCCGGCCTCCTGGGTCAGGGCGTCCACCGCCCCGTCCCCGGCCAACCCGCGCTACGGCCTGCACTGGTGGCTCGGGGAGGGTCGAGATTTCATGGCGGCCGGGCTCGGCGGCCAGTACATCTACGTCTCACCCGAGCACGGCGTGGTCGTCGTCAAGTCGGCCACCGCCGGAGGCCGCCCTGATCAGGAAGAGGCTCTCGTCGCCTTCCACGCCGTGGCGGCCGAGGTGGTCAGGACCCGGAGTGGCGCAGGTCGGGGTCACACGTCCCAGGTGACCGGGAGGCTCTTGACTCCGTAGATGTCCGCGGTCTCCGGGCGCAGGCCGACCTCTTCAGCCGGTACGGCCAGGCGCATGGTGGGGAAGCGGTTGATGAGCGCGGGGAGCGGGTCGGCCCCGGGCTGCCCGCGGCGGTGGATGCGCTTCCACCCGGACGCGGTGCCGGGCGGCGACATCCGTCGCAGAACCTGACCGAGGCGGCAAAGAAGGTGCGCGGTTGCCACCTCCTCTGCCGCCTCGTCTGTGCCATCTGTGCCGCCCTCGTCTCAGACGGCCGACAGCGGGAACGTCAGGAAACGGCGGCGTTTGACGGTGTCAGGACCACATCCAGCGACACGATGTAGTCCTTCATCTGATCAAGAGACCGCATGGGTTTCTCCGCATCGAAGCGAATGTCGGAGAAGGTGGCGACGAGCCGCTCCAGCACGATGCGCCCCAGCACCCGCACCAGGGGCAGGCCAAGACAGATGTACATGCCCTGCCCGAAGGTCAGATGGGGATTGGGGGAGCGCCTGATGTCGAATCGTTCCGCGTGTGGGAAGTAGGTCTCGTCGAAGTTGGCTGCCGAGTCCCAGACCACCACGTACTGACCCGCCTTGATCTCGTGCCCACCCAGCACGGTGTCGTTCCGAGCCGTGCGCCACAGGTTGAACCACGAGAAGTCGTAGCGAAGGATCTCCTCGATGGCCCCCGGAATCAGCGAGGGGTCGCGCCGCAGCGTCTGGTAGAGCTCCGGGTCCAGGCAGAAACGAGCGATGGCGTAGGCCAGCATGAGGGAGAGCGGGGCATTGCCCGCGGTCGCCAGATCCAGGCACATGTGGACGATTTTCTCCTCCGCCAATCGTCCGTCTTTGCTCCGCTCCGCGAGCAGAACGCTCATCAGATCGTCGCTCGGCTTGCGTTTGCGCTCGTTGAGCTGCTCCGTGAACAGATCGACCACGTCGGCGTGATCCGGCGAACGAACCCCGATCAGCTGGCCGAACATCTGGTCGGACCACTCACGGAAACGGCCGGCGCCCGTGATCCGCAACCCGAACATGTCCCCGATGACGCGTTCCATGAGCGGGAAGCACAGCTCCCCGAGCGTCTCCATCCTGCCGGAGGCCAGGGCGGGCGCGAGCAGCGAGTCGACCATCGACGTGAATTCCGGCGCCCGACTCTCGATGTTGCCCGGCACGAACGATCGCGCGACGAAGCCGCGCAGGAAGCGATGCTCCGGTATGTCCGCCCGGCCGAAGGAGAATGGCAGGCCCATATGGGTCTTGTTGGTCACCGAGAAGGTGTCGGGATTCTTGAGCACGTGACTGACGTCTTCGTACCGGAACACCTCCCAGAGGTTGTACTCCGGACGGAAGCGTAATGGCTCGTTCTTCTGCATCTGCTGGAACCAGGCTATCCGCTCCTCGATCGAGTCGCTCAGCTCGGGAAACAGCAGATCTCTGGTCGGCTTGCTCGATGTGCTGGTCATGCCTTCCCTTTTCTCCGGCCCTTTTCTCCGGCCCTTTTCTCCGGCGCGGCGCGTCCTGCCGACGTGGTGGTCACTACAGGAGCTCGGCCGTGAGCCAGATGTGTTCCTTCGTGCGAAACGTGCTCTCCCACACGGCCTTGCCGACCTCGGGGAGCCTGTCGATGTGATCGTCGATCACCTTGCCCAGGACGGCATTGCTGAGCGTCTCTGAGGTCGGTCCGTACTGGACGATGAGTTTGTTGCCCGTCGCCTGGCTGAAGCGGAGCCTGCCGATCGGCGCGTCGCAGATGCGTTCCCGCACCGGCGTCGGCGCCACGCTCACCAGCGGCGCCCAGGCGTACATGGACTCGCCACTGACGACCGCGTGGTCCTGCAGCACCGTGAACGGCAGCGACTTGACGAAGTCCACACAGAGCTGCTCATTGAGATCGTAAGCAAGCTCGGCGGTAACCTCCACGCCGAGTGGTTGCCAGGTGAGCTTGATGGGAATGCGGCGGAGCGGATCGTCCTCGGTGTCGACCGGTGCGGGCGTGTACTCCGGTCGCATCGTGACGTCGCTCGTGGCGTACCGGTAGTGCTCGCCGACATGCCACGGGAAGTAGTGATGTGACCAGGCCGTCAGCCGGTTCACGTATTCGGTCAACGTCGACAGCCTGTCCACGAGTTCTCGGCGGTCGTCAGCGGGCTTCCCGACCTTGGCGGCGTACTCCGCCAACATCGGGAAGCCGTTGTAGCCGAGGAAGGTGCTGTAGATGGGATCCAACGTGCGGAAGACCGTGAGCAGGTTCTCGACGGACAGGCTCTCGTCCGTCGCCATTCTCACCAGCTGGTAGAGATTCATGGAGTAGTCGCGGACAATGCTGTTCGCGAAATCCCACGCGGTGAAGTACTGACCGTACGATCCGGGCAGGTCGGGAAGTGTTCCGGTGCGCATCTGCCGGATCTCCGAGGGTTCCTCGGAAATGTACCTGGTGATGAGCTCCCTGAGTTCTGGATATGCAGACACCTGTCCCCCAATTGATGTAAGCGATGACGTGCCTTGTTCTCTGGAGAAGCCTTACGACGCCACCCGCAGACGGCCGGGCGAGCACCGCGCCAACAGGGGGTGGATCTCCCCTGTGACGATCTGCGTTGCCAGGGTTCGTCCGATGAATGGAGCAAGAGTGATGCCACTGTTGGCGAACGCCTCGTAGTAGCCGCAGACGCCGGACAATGCGCCGACGCTGGGGAAGCCGTCCGCCGGGAACACCGCGGTGCCGATGCGGGTCCGCTCGACGGTGGACGACGCCAACGCCGGAACCGTACGGTACGCCCGCTCCAACAGGTCCTTGACGATCTCGTCGCCGGGCTCGGACCGGATTCCGGCCGGAAGACAGGCATCGACCTGATCGGATCGCACCCGCACGCGGCCCGGCCCCGCCGACCTGACGTGCGCCTCTGCCCCGCGCAGGACATGCTTCACCGGATCGCCGTCGGTCGCGAGATCGATCACGAGGCTGCTGCGCGTCGCGACTGCCCCGGGCATAGGAGCTCCGAGCGCCGCGGCCACCGTGACGGCCTCCGGACCGGCGGCATTGACGACGGCATCGACCTCGATGCGGTCCTGGCTGTCCAACCGGAGCGCCACGACTCGGTCGCCGTGGACCTCGATCTCTTCGACCGCGCTGTTCCACAACGTCAGAGAGCCGGACTGCTTCGCGGTCTCGATCACTGCGGAGACCAGTTTCGGCCCGTCGATCCAACCCTCGTCAGGGAAGCGCACAACTGGTGCTTGAGCCTCCGGGAACGCGATGCCCGGCTCCCAGTCCCGGGTCACCTGGGCCGCGTCGCGCCAGATCGTACGGTAACCCCAAGCGCTGAGCCGATCGACAACCTCCACGAACGACTCGCTGGTGCCGCCGCCGCCCACGCCGGCGGCATCGCTCCACGCCAGACTTCCGGTGGGATGCCACCAGGGAGCGGAAGTGAACTGCTTGGCGAAATGTACGTGTTCGATCATCCCGGTGTGACTCAGTTCGAACCGCGGATATGTCGGTTGCTGGAAGGCGCTCAATCGGGCAAAGCTGACATCAGTGGTCAAACCCCCTGGTTGTCCGCGCTCCACGCAATGAACGTGCACCCCGCGCTGCGCGAGGAAGAAAGCCACACAGGCTCCGATGACGCCGGTCCCCACGACCCCTACGGTTTTCACTGTCCCTCCATCTCTTGCGGCGGAGCATGATCGCAGCATCGAATCCGGTCCGAACCGGCTCACGGTCACAGGAGCTCGGCGATGTCGAAGGCCAGGTCGAGAGACTGGCTGCGGTTGAGCCTCGGGTCGCACGCGGACTCGTAGCGGTGGTGCAGGTCGTCGGCCAGGATCTCGGCGCCGCCACCGATGCACTCGGTCACGTCCTCGCCGGTGAACTCGACGTGGATGCCGCCAGGGTGGGTGCCGAGCGCGCGATGGACGTCGAAGAATCCGCGCACCTCGTCGAGGATGTCGGCGAGGCGCCGGGTTTTGTGGCCACTCGGCGCGAGGAAGGTGTTGCCGTGCATGGGATCGCTGATCCAGGTCGGCTTCCCGCCGGTCTCCTGGGCGGCGCGGATCAGACCGGGCAGTCGGTCGCGGATCTGCCGCGCGCCCATTCTGGTGATGAAGGTCAACCGCCCCGGCTGCCGGTCCGGATCGAGGATGTCCACATAGGAGCGGACCTCGGCCGGCGTTGTCGTCGGGCCGAGCTTGACCCCGATGGGGTTCGCGATGCTCCGGCAGTAGGCGACGTGCGCGCCGTCCAACGCGCGTGTGCGCTCGCCGATCCAGAGCATGTGGCCGCTGGTGGCGTACGTCAGCCCGCTGTCAGGGTCGATGCGGGTGAGCGCGTTCTCGTAGTCCAGCAGCAGCCCCTCGTGACTGGCGAAGATCTCGACCGAACGCAGCTCGTCGAGTTGGACCCCGCAGGCGCCCATGAACCGCAGTGCGTGGTCGATCTCGTAGGCCAGCTCCTCGTAACGGGCGCCTGCCGGAGAGTTCGCCACGAAGTCCCGGTTCCACCGGTGCAACTGATCCAGGCCCGCGTACCCGTCGCGCGCGTGGCCGGCCACGATATCCAGTGTGAACCGCGAGGCTTCGTACATCCGCCACAGCCGAGCCGGGTCCGGCACGCGGGCCGCAGGATCGAAGTCGAAGCCGTTCACCGCGTCGCCCAGATACACCGGGAGCGTCACGCCGTCCCGGGTCTCGACGGGGCTCGAGCGCGGTTTGGCGTACTGCCCCGCCATCCGGCCGATCTTCACAACCGGCCTCGCCGCCGCATAGGTGAAGATGACGGCCATCTGCAGCAAGGTCTTGGTCTTGTTGCGGATCGCGTCCGGGGTCACGCCGTCGAACGTCTCCGCGCAGTCGCCGCCCTGCAGCGCGAACGCCTCGCCGTTGGCCACCGCCGCCAGCCGGGAGCGCAGGCTTTCGCATGCGCTCGGCGTGACCAGACCGGGCGCGGCGGACAGCCTGGTCAGCACGTCCCCCAGAGCCGCACGGTCCGGCCAGTCCGGCTGGTGCGTCGCGGGCATGTCACGCCAAGAGACGAGTAATTCGGAATTCGTCACGGATGGCAGATCATCACAATCTCTCACTGGCGTGCAATGAATGCACCGAGTGGTCCGGTCAGACGGGCATCGAATGGTATGGGTAATTATGGACGGGTTTAATTATCTTTGCACTTGACAGAAAGAGTTGTGTGATCTCCCTAATGGCGGCTCGGCGCAGAGGGGTCTTCCCGGGGCGACGCTCGTCGGCGTGAGCCCCGGGTTGTTGCTCCGGGCTGACGAAGGCCACATCACCATGCGGCCGATCGCGGGCACCACGTGCTACGACCCGATGGGCGCGGACAAGGTCGCCGATCGGGACGTCGGGGATGTCCTGTGTGCGACGTTCCCCGCCTGGACCATGACGGGGACGCCGAAGCCGCGCGATGAAGATCACCGACGACATCGAGGTCGAGGTCGAGATCGAGGTCGAGATCCAGGTCGAGATCCAGGTCGAGGTCGAGTCACCATGACGGCATGGCGATGGTGGCGAACTTCCTGGCCGGCGTCACGACGCGAGCAGCCCGGTGACCTGGCGCATCGCGGCGGCGAGCACACCGACGGCCTCCGGGAGCTGGCCGCTGCGCACCGCACCGTAGCCGACCACCACCCCGGGGGCGGACGGCCGGCGGCTGAGCTGGAAGTGCCTGCCGGGATGCACGAGAACCGACCTGGCCCGCGCGAGAGCGGCCAGCCGGACGTCGTCGACTCCGCTGGGCCACTGGATGTACGCGTGGGTACCAGCAGGCACGCCGGTCATCCTGGCGCCCGGCAGGTGTTGCTCGACGGCGTCCCGCAGCGCGGAGCGCCGTGCCCGGAAGACGCTCCGGACATGTCGAACGTGCTGATCCAGCACGCCTGACGCGACGAAGTGGGCGAATGTCAGCTGGGTGAGCGGGTCCGGGGCGCCCAACTGCATCAGACCGAGCCGGTCCACCACCGAGGCCGGCGCCACCGCCCAGCCGAGCCGTATACACGAACCGAGCAGGGCCCCGGTCGCCCCGACGTAGATCACCCGTTCCGGATGATGCCGTTGCAGGGCGAGCGGACCACTGCCGGCGTCGAACCACAGATGCCCGTCCCGGTCGTACTCGATCACCCAGCCGTCCACGTCGGCGGCCCAGCGCAGCAGCGCCTCCCGTCGGCTCGGTGACAGTACGACCCCCGTCGGCACCTGCGACACCGGGGTGACCAGCACAGCGCGCGCTCCGGACCGCGCAAGCGCGTTGACGTCAATCCCCTCGCCGTCCACGGGCACACCGGTCACCGCCAGGCCGGCGTGCTTGGCGAACCTGGCCTGCCAGGGTGCGCCGGGGTCCTCCACGGCGATGTGGTCGCCCCCGAGCTCGCGCAGGACGTGGCACACCACGCCGACGGTGTGGTCGAAGTCCGCGGTGACGGCGACCTCCGCGGCGGTCGCCAGGACTCCCCGCGAACGGCCCAGGTATGCGGCGAGTTCGGCTCGGAGTTCCGGAACGCCGAGAGGGTGCCGCCGCGGACCGGGTTCACCGATCGATCGCCCCACGTGCTCGTAGGCCTGCAGCCATTCACGTGAGGGGAACAGCACCGTGCTCGTCGCGTCGACCCGCAGGTCGAAACGGGCTTCCGTGCTTCTGATCGGCTCGACCGTGGCTCGGTCGAGATGAGGCAGATGTGTCGCCACCCTGGTGCTCGACCCCTGAGTGGCCCGGAGATAGCCCTCGGCGATCAGCTGTCCATAGGCCTGGACCACGACGCTGCGGGAGACTCCAAGGTCTTCGGCGAGATCGCGGCTCGACGGCAACCGGACACCTGGATGCAGGGTGCCGTCCTGTATCCGTCCGCGGATGGCTGACTGGATCTGCGCGGTCATGGGCAGCCGCGACTTCCGGTCGATGGTGATCGGTAACATTCTTCCCCCCGGCGCTGACTTTCGTTCAGCGCGTATTTCCCCTCGTAGCCTGATTTCCCTCCGTGCCGACTTTCCTGGGTGTTGGCTTCTTGAGCGCTGACCATCCCGGGTCGGCGGTGGCTTTCCTTTCAGTGCGGATTGGCCCGCCCACGGGGCGTGAAATCGACTCGGCCGACGCCATTGCCGGCTGAAACGCCGGACGCGGGACAACAGCGAAAGAGCAGCGAAAGAACAGTGAGAGAACAGTGAGAGAACACGGAGTGGTCCATGGGCGCGGCCATGCGTGGCGCGGCCGGCGATGCGCCACCCTCCCGCGGCACGGGAGCTCCTTGGTGTGCCCGACGGTCGTCGATGTGCTCGGGCCGCTGATGAATCCCGCGGCTCTTGGCGCGGCCGCCGGCGTAGTCGTACGAACGGCTCCGGTCGTCGCCGGGGTTCCGGCCCGCGGTCCGCGTGACCTCGGCATCCTGCCGGCGGTGCCGGATTCTTCGCGCGGTGACGGGCCGCCACACTACGCGAAGATCGTACTGGGGATCGTCGCGGGCACACGCGGCACGGTTCGTGACGCCGTCCTGCTGTCCGCCGCGGTGATCCTCGGCCTGCGGGTCATGGTGACTGCCGAACCGGCCGAGAGCCTGATACCGCCGACCGGGCGTACAGACGCCATCGACGAGATCGTCGGCGAACGCGGCCACCGTCGTCAGGCCGGTGGACTTGCCGGGGGAGCAGCTCAGGCGACGCACGAGCGTCATCCCGCCTATGGCCTCGTCCGCGACGGCGGTCGTCAGCTCGGAAAGCGCGGCCGGCGCGGCCTCGGGCACGGCCGGCCCGCCCCATCGTGCGAAGTGGCCGGTGTGGTCCGGCGGCTTGCTCCCGAACGCGTCGGCCACCACCCTCCGGTGGCCTTCGCGCCCGGTCACGTCAGGTTCTCCCGCCGCCCTGCTCCAGCGTCGCGGCCACCGCACCGGCGAGCCGAACGTCGGTGACAGGCACCGATCCGACGAGGAACCGTGTCCGCGCCGGCCATGGCCTACGCCCTGACCTCGGCCGGACGCCGTACGCCATATCCGGCGAGGGTGACCACATCGCCCGGTATTCGGACGGCCGGTCCGGAACAGGTGTGCCGATCGATGCGCGACCTGGCCGGATCCCGTGCGCTCACCCCGATGATCCCGGCGCCGGCGGCCTCGGCAGGCTGGTGGGGACGCAGGACCAGCCGGGCCTACGCGACTCGGCCCGAACGCCGCAGGGTCTCCGGGTTCGACTCGGCCATTCGCGGCCGCGGGCCTGTAGGAACTCCGTCGACAACCCTGATGAGCATGCTTGTCTGACAACGCCGTGTCCCCGATTTCATGGCGCGCTCAGTTTCCTGCCCGGACGGATCAGTACCCGGGCGATGGGACGCGATCAGGCGCCTGGTCGGCGGCCGAGCGCACCGTGCCTCCGCCGGCCACCAGCGCGACGATCGTCTGGCCGGCCGCGGCCACGCACATCAACATGATCGGTGCCTGCCAGCCGGAACTCATCGTGTGCAGCAGCCCGAAGACCACCGGCCCCACAGCGGCCAGCAGGTACCCGATCGACTGCGCCATCGCCGACAACGCGCCCGCCATGCTCGCGTCCTGGGCGCGCAGGCTCATGAAAGCCAGCGCGAGCACGAGGCAGGCTCCGCCGCCCAATCCGAGGACGATACTCCACAGCAACGCCAATCCCGGCGCCACGAAAAGCCCGAGGTAGCCGAGGAGCATGACTGCCGAGCAGATCGTCGCCAGCGCGCGCTGGTTCTGTGCCCACCGCATCGCACCGGGCACCGCCAGGCTGGTCAGCACCGCGACCGCCTGGAACAGGAACAGCAGCCATCCCGCACTGGCCGCACTCATGCCGTTGTCCTGGAAGACCTGAGGCAACCACGTCACGACGACATAGAAGCCCAGCGACTGCAAGCCCATGAACGCCGTGACCGCCCACGCCAGCCCGGAACCCCACGGCAACCGGTGCCGGCGAATCGCCTGCGCGGCACGCCGCGGAGCCCGCATCTGAGGAAGCCACAGCAGGACAGCCACCAGCGCGAACAAGACCCAGCAACCCAACGCGGTATACCAGCCGCCGGGGGCGACCTCACTGATCGGCACCGCCACCCCGGACGCCACTGCGGCGACACCGCCCATCACCGTGGCATAGGCGCTGGTCAACAGTCCCACCTTGGTGGGGAAATCGCGCTTGATGAGGCTCGGCAGCAGCACGTTGCCCACGGCGATGCCCGCTCCGATCAGCACGGTTCCCCCGAACAGACCGACCGCCGTCGGCACCCACCGGAGCGCGATCCCGAGCGTCAGCACCACGAGCGCACCCCCAAGGAGCTGCTCAGCCCCCCACCGCGCGGCCAGTTGGGGCACCAATGGTGACAGCACCACGAACGTCAGCAGCGGCAATGTGTTCAGCAGGCCCGCCACAGCCGGGGCCAGACCCAGATCAGCCTGCACTTGATCCAACAACGGGCCGACGCCGGTCAAACTCGCCCGCAGGTTGGCTGCCACCACCAGCAGCCCCCATATCAGCAACGCCTGACCGGAACGCCGTGTCGACGTACTCTCCATGCACACCACGATCAAGCCGCACCGTGACCGACAGCCAGGCCGTGCTCAGGCTAGCCCCGAGAGGGCCACGCTCCGCACCGCGCGATCAATGGGCGACCCGGTAGCCTGTCGACGTGGGGACGCCACTGGGGAATTTCATCCGGGCCAAGCGCGACAGCATCCAGCCGGAATCCCGTGGACTGCCGGACCGCGGCCGCCGCCGCTCACCGGGTCTGCGCCGACTGGACCTCGCCACGTGGGCCGGCATCAGCGTCGAATACCTGACCCGCATCGAGCAGGGCCGCGACCGCAATCCATCGCCGGCGGTCATCAACGCCCTCGCCGACGCGCTCCGCCTCAGCCCTTCCGAGCGCAACCACCTGCGCTACCTTGCGAAGATCACCAGCGACGAATGCTCCGTCCACATCCGTCCCGTGCCGCCGTCCCGACGCGTGCGACCGTCTGTCCTGCAGACACTCCGCCTCCTCGAACCCGGCATCGCCATCGTGACCAACCGGTTGGGCGACATCCTGGCCCATACCAGCAGCTACCAGGTGGTCACCAGCGGCACCGGGCTGCTCGACGCCACCCATCCCAACCTCAACCGCTACCTGTTCACCGATCCCCGCGCCCGGGCGTTCTTCGTCGACTGGGACGACATCGCGGACGAGCAGACCTTCGACCTGTGGCAGGCGCCGTCCCTCGAGAATCTCGAGTGGCTCACCGCGGAGCTCACGCCCATCGCCGGGTCCGAGTTCACCCGCCGCCTGAAGCGTCATGTGCTGCCGCGGCGTGGCGTTCTCCGGCTCAACCACCCGGCCGGGCAGCAGCTTCGACTGCTTCGTGAGACGCTCGAACTGCCTGCGGAGGCCCAACAACTCGTCGTCTTTCTCCCGGCCGACGACCAGACGGCCGAGGCCATCCACCAGCTCCGGCGCCAGTCCCACGGCCGGCTCCGATCCATCTCGTGACACGCCGCGAGATTGGCGCTCTCCCGCAGACATGCTTCATCGGAGCCTCCGGCGCCGGCCCCGCCTCCTTCGCCACGGTGGGCCCCGGCTCCCGCGCACCGGCCGAGCAGCACCTCAGCCGCCCGGCGCTGGGCCGGGGTCGCGGCCGTGACGTCATGGGGGATGCGCCGTCCGCACGATGGCATCATCGAACCGGCTGACGGCAAGCGGCGCCGTCCACGCCGTGGCGGCCGGGGTGGTCAGGACCCGGAGTGGCGCAGGTCGGGGTCATACGTCCCAGGTGACCGGGAGGTTCTTGACCCCGTAGATGTCCGCGGTCTCCGGGCGCAGGCCGACCTCTTCAGCCGGTACGGCCAGGCGCAGCGTGGGGAAGCGGTTGATCAGCGCGGGGAGCGCGACCCGCAGCTCGACGCGGGCCAGCTGCTGTCCCAGGCACTGGTGGATGCCGTGGCTGAAGGCCAGGTGGCCGCCCTCCTGCCTGCGCAGGTCGAGCACGTGGGGGTCGGTGAAGCGCTCGGGGTCGCGGTTGGCGGTGTTGTAGGACAGGATGACCGCCGTGCCGGCCTTGATGGTCTGGCCGCCCAGCTCGACGTCCTCCAGCGCCGTCCTGAAGAACGTCTTGGCGACGGTCAGATAGCGCAGCAGCTCCTCCACGGCCCCGTCGGTGAGCTCGGGCTCGGCGCGCAGCGCGGCCAGCTGCTCCGGGTTCTGCAGCAGGGCGAAGGTGCCCAGGGCCAGCATGTTCGCGGTGGTGTCGAACCCGGCCGACAGCAGGATCAGGGCCATGCCCCGCAGCTCCTCGTCGGTCAGGTCGCTGTCGAGCAGGTCGCTGAGCACGTCGTCGGTGGGGTTGGCGCGCTTGGCGGCCACCAGCTCGGCGAGGTACTGCTGGACCGCGGTGTAGGCCGCGATCAGCTCCTCGTCGCTGACCTCCCCGCCGAGGAACTTGTCGATGTTCTCCTGGAAGGACCCCCGGTCCTCGTACGGCACGCCCAGCAGCTCGCAGATGATGACGGAGGGGATGGGCTTGGCGAACGCGGTCACCAGGTCCACCGACGGGCCGGCCTTCTCCATCGCGTCCAGATGCTCGGCGGTGACCTGCTCGACGCGCTCGGTGAGCAGCCGCATCCGGCGGACGGTGAACTTGCCCACCAGCGGCTTGCGGTAGCGGCTGTGCTGCGGGTCGTCCATCAGCAGGAATTCGCCGGGCGGTGCCGGGGGGACCTCGATGTCGCCGAGGTCGATCAGCGGGTGGTGGCGCATGAGCTCCTTGCGGGAGCTGAACCGAGGGTCGGCCAGGACCGACCGGACCAGGTCGTATCCGGTGATCAGCCAGCCCTGGTGTCCGTCGGGGAAGGGGAAGTGGCTGATCGGGCTGTGCTCGCGGGCCTCGATCAGCTCCTTGGGCGGGTCGAAGGGGCAGCCGGGCTGACGCGTGGTGGGCAGTGCGGTGACGGTGTGTTCCATGGCTATTCCTCAAGGCTCTGGCAGCAGATTTTTCTCGCCGGTGTCGTTCACCATCGCCGACCGCCCTGATATCGGGCCGACACCGTGCTGACACGGACGCTGACACGACACCGGCCGACCTGATCGCAGGGTGTCCGCGGATTGCGCGCGGTCGCGGTCAGTCGTCACGGTTCGGCACAATTACCCGTGTGCGAGTCGGATTGCTGGGACCGTTCGAGGTCCATAACCGTGACGGTGCCGTGGTGGAGGTTCCTGGGATTCGGCTGCGCGCACTGCTCGCCGCACTCGCCCTCGAACCCGGCCGGATCGTCACGCGTGCGAGGCTGGTGGACTGGATCTGGGGGGAACAGCCGCCCGCGGACGAAGTCAATGCCTTGCAGGCGTTGGTGTCCAGGCTGCGCAGGGCGCTGCCGGACGGTGTGGTGGAGGCGCATTCCGGCGGGTACCGGCTGGCCGTGGCTCCTGATGCCGTGGACGCGTACCGGTTCGAGCACCTGGTCGGTCAGGCCCGTGCCGCCGAGCCAGAGGCGCGGGCGGATCTGCTGCGCTCGGCCTTGGCATTGTGGCGCGGCACGGCCATGGCGGACATCGCACTGCGCGACAGCGAGGCGTTCGACGCCGCGGTCGCGCGTCTGGACGAACTGCACGTCGCCGCGCTCGGGGACCGGGTGGACGCGGACATCCGCCTCGGCCGTGGCTCGGAGCTGGTCTCCGAGCTGACCGAGCTGGTGGCCACGTACCCGCTGCGTGAGGGGTTCGTGGCGGCGTTGATGCGGGCGCTCGCCGAGGCGGGGCGCGGGAACGAGGCGTTGACCGTGTACCAGCGGACGCGCGAGCGGCTCGCTGAGGAGCTGGGCGTGGATCCGTCGGCCGAGCTCTCCGCCCTGCACACCGCGTTGCTCCGGGGCGAGCTGGGCGAGCGCGCGGAGAACCGCAGGACGAACCTGCGCTCCGAGCTGACGAGTTTCGTCGGCAAGGACGATGACATCGCCGCGGTCGCCGTTCTGTCCATCGGGCACCGGCTGGTCACCTTGACGGGGGCGGGCGGCGCCGGCAAGACGAGACTGGCCACGGAGACCGCGCGGACGATGCTCGCCGAGCTGCCGGACGGGGCGTGGCTGGTCGAACTGGCCTCGGTGCGGGCAGGCGGTGAGCTGGCGCAGGCCGCCCTTGCCGCGATCGGCCTGCGTGACCAGGCAGTGCTCGGTGACGCGCGGGCCGGGGAGCCGATGGACCGGCTCATCACCGCGGTCCGGGAGCGCGCGATGCTGCTGGTCCTGGACAACTGCGAGCACATGATCGAGGAGGCCGCTGCTTTCGCGGATCGGCTGCTGGGGGAGTGCCGGAGGCTGCGGGTCCTGGCCACGAGCCGGGAACCGCTCGGCATCACCGGAGAGGTGCTGTGGCAGGTCGAGCCACTCGCGCTGCCCGCGCAGGGAGCGGACCCCGCAGAGGTCGGGGCCTCGCCCGCGGTGCGACTGCTGCGGGACCGCGCGAGTCTGGTGCGCAAGGACATCGGCTCCGACGCGCAGACCTTGTCGGCCATGGCGCGGATCTGCCGGGCGCTGGACGGGATGCCGCTGGCGATCGAACTGGCCGCGGCACGGCTGCGCACCATGTCCATCGATCAGCTCGCACGCCGGCTCGACGACCGGTTCCGGCTGTTGACCAGCGGTAGCCGTACGGCGCTTTCCAGGCACAAGACGCTGCGCGCGGTCGTGGACTGGAGCTGGGATCTCCTGTCCGAGGCCGAACGCGGCGTGCTGCGGCGGCTCTCGGTGTTCTCCGGCGGGGCGAGCCTGGATGCGGCCGAGCGGGTGTGCGGCGGCGAGATGTTCGCCGAGGAACTGGTGCTCGACGTGCTGACCGCGTTGATCGAGAAGTCGCTGCTGCTCGCCGACGGCGAGGGCACCCCGCGCTACCGGATGCTCAACACCATCAGGGAGTACGCGGCGCACCGGCTCGCCGAGGCCGGGGAGAGCGAGCCGGCACGCCGGGCACACCTCGCCTACTTCACCGAGCTGGCCGAGACGGCCGAGCCGCACCTGCGCCGGGCCGAGCAGCTGGAATGGCTGGCCACGCTCGAGGCCGAGCACGACAACATCAGCGCGGCCCTGCACGGGGCGATCGCCGAGGGGTGGGCCCAGGAGGCGATGCGGCTGGTCGCGGCCGTGGGCTGGTACTGGTACCTCAGCGGGAACCGGACCGAGGGCACCGAGTTGAGCGTCGCGGCGGCCTCCCTACAGGGTGAGGTGACCGACGAGGTGCGGGCGATGGCCTGCGCCACCGTGACGGTGTTCATGACCTCCGGGCCCGGCCGCGATCAGTATCAGGCGCAGGAGTGGATCCACGAGGCGCACCGGCTCGTCCAGCGCAACGGGTATCGCCACCACCCCAATCTCAGGTTCGTCGAGCTGTGGGAGCGGATGCTGAGCGAGCCGACGGATTTCCTGGCCACGTTCGAGCCGCTCTTCGCCGACGACGATCCCTGGGTACGCGCGCAGGCCAGGCTCGCTCGTGGCCGATTCCGGCTCACGCTCGGGGGCGACGAGACCGACGTGGACGTCGACGCCGAGATCGCCCTTGCCGAGTTCCGCACGCTGGGTGACCGGATGGGGATCTCGTTCGCGCTGACCTTCCTGGCCGATCGGCTCGCCATGCGCGGGGAGTTCGCACGCGCGTGCGAGCACTACGAGGAGGCGGTCGCGGCGCTGACCGAGCTGGGCTCGACCGAGGACGTGGTCAGCCTGCGGGCGCGCCAGGCCCAGCTGTACTGCCTGCTCGGCGATGAGCGGTCCAGCACGTCCGCCATGGCAGAGGCGCAGCGGTACGCGGACGGCATCGCGTGGCCGGACACCCTTGCCGATCTGGAGCTTTCGAAGGCGCAGGTGGCGCGCCGGCGCGGCGAGCCGGACGAGGCACACCGACTCCTGGCCACGGTGCGGGAGATGCTGGACAACGGGGAGCTGAGCGACCTGGCCCGCGCCAAGGCCATGGACCTGTACGGATACCTCACCGAGGATCTCGAGCAGGCCCGCGCGCATCGGAGCGAGGCGTTCCGCGCGGCTGTGGAGACGACGTATCCGCCGTTGATCGCCGAGGTGTTGATCGGGATCGCGGAGCTCGCGCTCCGCCAGGGACAGGACGAGCAGGCCGTGCGACTGCTCGCGGCGAGCGACGCCGTGCGCGGCACACCGGACCGTTCGCAGCCGGACGCTTCCAGGATCGCCGCGGACACGCGAAGTCGCCTCGGTGAACGCGGTTTCACCGAGGCGACCCGTGACGGCCGGCAGCAGGATTGGCGTGAGCTGGCCGAGGTCACCCTCGCTTGGCGAACGTCGAGCGCGCCCACAGGTACCCGATCAACATGATCCCCACGCACCAGGCGATCGCCGTGATGGTCGAGCTCGTCGACGGCGCGCCGGCCAGCAGCCCGCGCACGGTCTCGATGATCGAGGTGAACGGCTGATACTCGGCGAACTGCCGCGCACCCGCCCCCATCTTGTCGGCCGGCACGAACGCGCTGCTCAGGAAGGGCAGGAGCATCAGCGGGACACCGACGAGGCCCGCGCCCTCCGCCGACTTCGCCGCGAGGCCGAACGCGATGGTCAGCCAGCCGATCGCCAGCACCGCCAGCGCGACGATGCCGATCACGCCGAGCCACTGCGTGAAACTCGCCGACGGCCGGAATCCCATCAGGAACGAGACCCCGATGATGAGCGCGATGGCCACCAGGCTCCGTAGCACGGTCGCGATCACGTGCGCGTTCAGCACCGCGCCCCGGGACACCTGCATGACGCGGAGCCGGTTGATGAATCCGGTCGTCATGTCGGAGTTCACCGCGATCGCGGTGGGGCTGATCCCGTAGCAGATGGTCGTGATGATCAACCCTGGCGTCGCGTAATCGGCGTAGTTGACGCCGACGTCGAACGCGTCGCCGAGGATGTAGACCATCATGAACATCAGGACGAGCGGCATGATGATGCCGTTGAACAGGGCCAGCGGATTTCGCATCGTGTGCCGGAAGTTGCGCCGCAGCATGGTCGCGGAATCCGCCAGGGAAGCTGAAATGGCGTTCATCGTGCGTTGATCTCCTTGTGCGCGTGGCCGGTAAGGGCGAGAAAGACGTCATCCAGGTCCGGTGTGTGCACCGACAGCTCCTCGGCTTCGATGGAATGCGCGTCGAGCCGATCGAGCAGCGCGCGTAGCGACCGCACCCCGCCGTCGCCGGGTACCCGCAAGGTCAGCTCTTCGTCGTTCCTGGTGGACTCGTGCAGCACCCGTGCCGCGACGTCGAGTGCGTACGGATCGGTGAACCGCAGCCGGACATGGCTGCCGGGAACCCGGCGCTTGAGCTCGTCGGCGGTGCCCTCGGCGACCAGCCGGCCCTGATCGAGCACGGCGATACGGTCGGCGAGCTGATCGGCCTCCTCGAGGTACTGGGTGGTGAGGAAGATGGTCGTGCCGTCGGCGACCAGTTCCCGGATGATCTCCCACATGGTGCGGCGGCTGCGCGGATCGAGTCCCGTCGTGGGCTCGTCCAGGAAAATGATCTGCGGGTTGCCGACCAGCGTCATGGCGAGGTCCAGCTTGCGGCGCATGCCGCCGGAGTAGGACGCCGCCTGTTTGCCCGCCGCTTCTGCCAGATCGAACTGGTCGAGCAGCCGGCGGGCGATGCGCCTGCCCTCTGCCTTGGGCAGGTGCAGGAGATCCGCCATCAGCAGCAGGTTCTCCTCGCCGGTGAGCAGGTCGTCCACCGAGGCGAACTGCCCGGTGACTCCGATCGCCGCACGCACCGCCTTGGTCTCCGTGACCACGTCGTGCCCGGCGACGACGACCTTGCCGGCGTCGGGCGTCAGCAGCGTGGTCAGCACGTTCACCGTCGTGGTCTTCCCGGCGCCGTTGGGGCCGAGCAGGGCGAAGATCGTGCCGGTTCGGACGTCCAGGTCGATGCCGTCGAGCACGGTCTTGTCTTTGTACGCCTTCCGCAGCCCCGAGGCCGCAATGGCTGAACCGTTCATGGCGTCCACGATCGCCGACCGCCCTGATACCGGGCCGATGCCGGGCTGACACGGCCGCTGACACGGCACCCCATCAGTCCCGACCGGCCCATATCCTGGCGTTTGTGGCAAATGACTACCGTCATGCGGAGCTCCGCGACTTCCTGCGATCGCGGCGCGCCCGGCTCACCCCCGGCGACGTGGGGCTGCCGGAGGCGGGCCGGCGGCGCACCCCCGGTCTGCGCCGCGAGGAGGTCGCGGTGCTGGCGGGGGTCGGGGTGTCCTGGTACACCTGGCTCGAACAGGGCCGCGACATCACGGTCTCCGGCGAGGTGCTCGACGCGATCAGCCGGGCGCTGCGGCTGGACGCGGCCGAACGACGGCACCTGTACCTGCTGTCCGGCCTGAGCTCACCGCCACGCGCCGCGGCGGCGGACTCGGTCACAGCGGAGCTGCGCCGGGTGATCGACGCCTGGTCGCCGCGGCCGGCCTACATCATGAACAGGCACTGGAACTTCGTGGCCGTCAACGACGCCGCCCGCGCGGTTTTCGGGTACGGCGAAACCGATCAGAACTGCCTGGTCGCCTATTTCACCAACGAACGCTTCCGCGCCATGAGCCTGGACTGGGCAGAGCACGCCGCCGAGGTGGTGAGCAGGTTCCGCGCGGACGCCGCGCAGTACGCCGACGACCCGGAGTTCGAGCGCATCGCCGGCGAACTCGCCGCGGCCAGTCCCGAGTTCGCCGAGATCTGGGCCCGGCACGACGTCACCGCCGCCGACTTCGCGGTGAAGTCGATCCACCATCCGGACGCCGGCGACCTCTGCTTCGAAGCCCTGAAGATGCCGCTGAACGACCACCCCGGTCTGCATCTCGTGCTGCACAACCCCCGGCCCGGCACCGACACCGAGGCCAGGCTCGCCAAGCTGGTGGTGGCACACCCACGATAACTGGAGTCTGGGTATCGTGCCTGGTCGGCGGCAGGATCGTCGGCATGAGAGCTATCACGATCCCTGAGTTCGGTGGTGCGGACGTTCTTCGGACGGCCGAGGTGGAGGTTCCCGAGCCCGGTCCCGGCCAGGTCGCCATCGACGTCGCCTACGCGGGCGCCAACTTCGCCGAGGTCCTCTACCGGCGGGGCGTCGCGCCGGTGCCGCTGCCGTTCGTGCCCGGCATCGAGGTCTCCGGCCACATCCGCGCCCTCGGCCCCGGTGT
The DNA here is from genome assembly GCF_039535785.1 of Nonomuraea helvata. Classification (NCBI taxonomy): domain Bacteria; kingdom Bacillati; phylum Actinomycetota; class Actinomycetes; order Streptosporangiales; family Streptosporangiaceae; genus Nonomuraea; species Nonomuraea helvata. The sequence continues at coordinate 547,321 of NZ_BAAAXV010000005.1, read as the reverse complement.
GACCGGCCTGCACGTCGGCCGGCCGGTGGCGGCACTGACCATCGTCGACAGCGGCGGCTACGCCGAGGTGGTCACCACCTCCGCCGACCTGGTCGCCCCGCTGGACGGCCTCGACCTCGGCCTGGACGTCGCCGCGGCGATCCCGTCCAACAGCACCACCGCCTTCCTCGTGCTCGACAGAGTGGCCCGTATCGCGCCCGGCGAAAGCGTTCTGGTGCATGCGGCGGCCGGCGGTGTGGGCAGCCAGCTCGGCCAGGCCGCCAGGTTGCTCGGCGCGGGCCGCGTGGTCGGCACGGTCGGCAGCCCCGCCAAGATCGAAACCGCCAAGGGCTTCGGCTACCAGGAGGTGGTGCTCCGCGACGAGCACCCCGCCGGCTTCGACATCGTGGTCGACATGGTGGGCGGGGAGGCGCGCCGCACCGGGCTCGATGCCCTGAATCCGATGGGCCGCCTGATCGTCATGGGCAACGCGAGCGACGCCGACGACGTCGGCATCCCGGCCAACGAGCTGTGGTTCACCAACAAGACCGTGTCGGGCTTCAACCTGGCGGCCTTCTCCGCCGCCTTCCCCGAGGAGGCGGGACGCGCGCTGCGCCGGGCCGTCGCCGCCGTGGCGGCAGGCGACCTGCGACTGCGTGTCGAGGAACTGACGCTGGATCAGGCGGCCGAGGCGCACCGGCGCATCGAGTCCGGCACCACCACGGGCAAGCTCGTGCTCAAGGTCTCCTGAGCGAGGTCCGGCGGTTCAGACGCGCACCACCGCGGTGCGGGCGTGCCCGCGGCTGCCGCCGACGTCCACTTTGACCGCGCTCTTGGTCCTGCGCACGCCGCGGTCGCGTTCCTTGACCGATTTCACCGGCCAGGGCAGCGTGATCTTCACCTCGTCGGCGGTCCTGGACGGGTCGGAGACGGCGAGCCGTACCCGCTTGTGGTCGCGGCGGACCAGCAGCGTGCACGGTCCGTCGGCGGTGAGCGGCCCGTGCCCGGTCTCGACGGTCCCCGCGCGCCAGAAGACGGCGGCGAGCAGGTTGTCGCGGGCGATGACCTGCGCCGTCCCGGAGTTGGCGAGGATCTTGATCCGCCGGCCGTAGGCCGCGGTCTGCGCGATGGAGGCATCGGGCAGGACGGCATAGGCGTAGCGCGCCTTGCGCGGATCGACGCCGTGGTCGAGGAGGATCGTCGTGTAGTGCCTGGTGACAGGGGTCTCGTCGCCTCCGGTGGTGGCGCCCTTGTCGATGTCGCGCCAGCGGCCGGTGCGCTGCTCGCGGATCACCTTCGCCTCGACGCCGTCGAGCAGCGCGTAGCCGGCCACACCCGACAGATGGAGCCAGCCGTCGCCCCGGGTCAGCGGCGGATGCGTCTCATGGGTGTTGCGGTTCTCCACGATGGTCTCGATGCGGCGGCCGTCGGAGGCCTGGATGCCGGTGCCGAGGGCGATCACCGCGTCATCGAGCAGGAACCACGCTTTCTTGGCGCGCAGCGAGGAGCCGTCGGCGATGAGCTTCATGGCGGCCACGCCGTACTCGCCGTCGAGTGCCACGCCGCCCGCCCACGGGGTGCGCGGCAGGTGAGGCGCGCCGTGCGCGAGGTCGGCGCGGCCGCGGGTGTCGACCGTCGTGCCCGGCAGCCGGTACGGGTCGATCGTGGGCCAGAGCTCGTCGTTCCAGTGAGTGAGGTCGCCGGTGTAGAGGTAGGTCATGCCGTCGCCGGTGTACCAGCCGCGCAGGTTCTCCTGGTTCATGGCCTCGGCCGCGCCGATCCGCTCCGAGCTCATCGCGATCGCGTAGGCCCACGTGGGACGGCGGTGCACGATCCGGTCCATGTCGGCGAAGACGTACGTGCCGGTGGTTCGCGGGCCGACCGGCACCGACGGGTCCTCCAGCAGCGCCTTGGCCCTCGCGATGCTCGCCAGCGGCGCGAGCGTGTCGAAGGGGGTGACCTGGTTGCGGGTGAGCCAGCCCTTCACCAGCGGTCTCCAGCGCCGGGCATGGCGCTCGGGCGCCGCCTCCAGCAGGGTGAGGATGGCCTCGACCGCCTTCTGCCCCGAGTGGTAGTCGCGGTGGCCTTGCACCGAGATCTGCCGGCCGCGTACGCAGTCCATCATCAGCCCGTCGAAGATGAACGGCACGAACGAGCGGTCCACGATGTCGTAGACGTTCCCGATGCCGGGGATCTCCCACGGTGACCCGGAGAGCATGGCGATCAGCTTGGCCACGCTCTCCAGGTAGTCCACGCCGTAGCTGCCGTTGTAGGGGTACACGCCGTGCTGGATGAACGACCCGTCACGGTAGAAGCCGTCGCCCGGGCCCGAGGTCGTCCGCAGCAGGTCGGAGACCGCGTTCCTGGCCCGCTTGATGAGGCGCGCGTCGTGGGTGAGCAAGCCGCGCATCGCCACCGCCATGGCCTTGCCCGCCCGGTTGGCGCCGGTCTCGATGACGCCGGGGTGGGTGACGCGGCGCTCCGGGTCGGGGCACCAGCGGCTCAACGGGCGCAGCCAGCGCTCGAGGCGGTCCTGGGGCAGGCCGTCGTACAGCAGGGCGCAGGTGTCGGTCAGCGAGCGGGGGACGCCGATCTCCCACCAGTACCAGTTGCTGCCCTGCTGGTCGAGCCCCTCGTGGTAGGCGTGCTCGTACAGGAAGTCCAGCGCGCTGACCGCGATCTCGGCGACCTGCCTGTCCCCGTGCATGGCGGTGCCCGGAGTGGCCCAGCCCAGCGCCAGTGTGCGCATGCGGTTGTAGGCGCGGTTGAAGTTGCCCGTCCGGGGGTCGTCGAGCGGCAGGTCGGGCCAGAGGCTCGGGCGGTCGGGGGTGGGCTTCAGCTTGCGCAGTACCGCATTGGCAGAGCCCTCGATCGCCTGCGTCTTGTCGGTGTAGGCGGCGTCGTACGACCCGCCGGCCAGCAGGCTCACCCACCGCTCACGCGCGGCGTCGAACGCGGCGGCGCCGGCCGCCTCGGCCGGTCTCTCCCACAGGGCGAGGCCGGCCACGGCCGCGGCGCCGAGCAGGGCGGACCGCCGGCTGAGGGGGTTGGGCATGGAGGACACTCCGACAATCGGGCAAACATCAGCCAAAGGATCATATGTCGACTCTGCGATGGTGAGCGGCCGCACGCACGTCGCCGGGGGCGCGTGCCATTTTGCCCAAAATTCGACTGCCAGCCCACCGCCGTGGACCCGGGCATCTCGGGCGGCTGGGCCATGCAGGTCCAGACCTCCGTCGTGCGCGGTGGAGGCCTGCAACTGCCCATCAACCTCCTCATGGTGCAGTTCTCCATGAAGTCCCAGCCATCCAATCCGTGCAAAGACCCCAGCATCGATGACAACGACGACATCACCGATATAACCGACGAAGAGTGGGCGTAAGGACCAGGGGCCGCCGGGCGGGCGCGTACCGCCCGGCGGCCCGGTGGTGTCAGCTTCCTCAGCCAGGCTTGGCGGGCTTGCGATAGGTGATGATCTTGTCGCCTTCTCCCGGGTACGCCATGATCAGCAGCCGCTGGGTGCCGTACTTCTCTCCCTCCCAGGGGAACCAGGCGAAGTGCACGCGGATGCGGTAGTGCCCCTTGCGGCCGTTCAGCGACAGGTCGGGAAGCTCGGTGCCGCTGAGCCCGTCCATGAAGACCATCTGGCCTCCCGGGCTCTCGTAGCCGACCTCGACCACGTGGTCCCAGCCCTTGGTCTCCACCGGCGGGCGGCGCCCGTACGTCTCCAGCGTGACGCAGACGTGGAAGTCGGAATGCGTGTCCACCATCAGGTGACTGGGGCCCACGGAGACCAGGCCGTCGGCGGGGGCCGCGCCGTACACGCCGTCGTCGGCGGGGTCGCTGCCCTCCGTCTCCTCGTACAGCTCCAATCCCGCCTCGGGCCATTCCGGCTCCTTGAGCCGGATCGCCTTCGCGGGCCGGATCCGGGGGCGGTGGCGCGGGGTGGCGTCGCATTTGCGCTGCTCCTCCGCCTGCCACTCCTCGTACTCGCGGTCATCCTCGTCCTGCGCCGCCTGGACCGCGACGTCGGCGGGCGGGCAGATGGGGGCGAGCACGCCCTCGAGGCCGCGTACGTCCACCTTCTCCACGGCTTTGACGCGGGCGAGTTCGGCCGGGTCGTTGCGGGTGTAGGCGCCGCACAGGCGGCGTCCGTGGGCGAGCAGCACCTGGTCGGGCGTGGTGTCGGCGAACGCGAGTGCGCGGCTCTCGCGTACCGAGCAGATGAAGGCCCGCGTGCCCGTACGCGGCTGGGGTTCGGCCGCCTGCGGCCGCTGCCAGGACTCCTGCGGTGAGCAGTCCGCGGCCGTGGTGACCGGGCCGCGCGAATGGTCGGCGGCGGGCAGGAAGCACAGCGTCACGGACGTGGCCAGCGCCGCAACCAGGACGTGGTGGCGCATGCGGGCGGCGGGCGGGGCGGCGTACAGGAGGAACAGGACGAAGGCGGAGGCGGCGAGCGCGGCGCTGTACCACAGCGGCGAGAGGCCGAACAGGACGCGGCCGCTCTCGTCCGTGTCGAACAGCCCCGGCGGGTAGAGCGACAGCCGCGACTTGACCATGTCGGGGAACAGGTCCAGGTCCCTTTCGGGCCTCGCGGTGAGCGCGGAGGCGGCGCCTGCCGCCGCGGTGATGACCAGGGCCGCCATCGTGACCCGCAGCAGCCGCCTGGTCCTGCGGACGACGGCGACCAGGATCAGCACGGCGGGCGCGCCGACCCCGACGAGCAGGTCCACGCCGACCCACAGCAACTTCACCGGCTGGGACAGGTACTCGCTGAAGAGGTGCTCGACCACGCCTCTGGGGCCGGTCCACACCGGCATCCCGCCGGCGAGGTTGACCGCCGCGGGGAGCAGCGGGAGCACCACCGCCACCGCGGCGAGCGGCCACGGCCGCCGCGCCGCCCGCGTCGCCGGCAGCGGGGACGGAGGTACGGCCTGGGGCGGGCCGCCCAGTTCGTGTGCCGAGCGCGCCGCCCACACCGTCCAGAAGACGCCCAGCACGCCCACGATGGCGTGCACCACTGTCCTGGGGTCCAGACCGCCCCCGATCGAGACGTACATGGACGACCTGGGCAGCGACAACGACACCGCCGCCGAGACCGCGCCCGCCACCACCGTGGCCCGGCTCCAGCGCGGATCCCTGACCTGCCCGGCCAGGACCGGCACCAGCCACACCAGAGGGATCGCGTCGACCAGCGGCAGCCGCCACAAGGGCGCCATGAAGTCGTACCGCCCCAGAGCGTCGGCCACGGTGTCGGCCACGGTGACGACGGCGTCGAACAGCCCCGCCACCAGCGCGACGATCCGCAGCCACCGGGGCAGGACCCCGGCCAGCACCAGGAAGAACAGCCAGACGACGGCGATGTGCAGCAGCTCGCCGGGTAGGCCCAGCCACCACTGGTACGGGATCGGCAGCTGGACCAGCAGTGCGGACGCCACGTCGAGATACAGGGCCGCCCGCAGCAGCCTGACGCGCCTTCCCCCGGCGGGCGGCTCGCCTGCCAACCGTCCGCGCAGCACCTGCCAGTACGCCCAGCCCTGCAGAATTCCGCCCACGACCAGGACGATCTCCAGCCACCAGGTGAAGGGCATCAGGTCCGGTTCCCAGTAACCGACGACGAGCTGCCGCAGCAGTGCGGGGTCGCCGGTGGCCAGCGCGATGACGCCGAACGCGACAGCGACGAGTGCATAGCCGGTCGCGAGCAGCGCGGCGATCCTGCCGAAACGGTAGCGGCGCACGGGACGTCCTCAGCGGAAGTCGAAAGGGTGTACGAAGGCGCCCAACCCTAGCGAGCCACCCCGAAGATGATCAATACCGCCCGCATAACGTCCGTCAGCCGCGGCTTTCGGGTGCCCAGTTCCGTACGGCGGGGGCGTACCCGGCGGGCTTGTCCCCGACCTTGACGCCCGGACTGACCAGCCGGCCCTGATACTCCGGCGTGAACATCCGGTAGACCGACGGGGGCGGCACGGAACTCGCCTCGTCGAGCTCGGCGCGCAGCTCGGCCGGCAGCTCGAGGTCGAGGGCCGCCACGTTGGCGCCGAGCTGGTCCGCGCTGCTCGCCCCGACGATCGCCGAGGCGACGCCGGGCTGCGTGGCGACCCAGTTGAGCGCGACCTGGGTCATCGTCACGCCGAGCTTGCCGGCGACGCTCTCGACCGCCGCCAGCAGTCGCCAGTCGGTGTCCGAGCCTCGGACGTATACGTCTGCTTGCTTCGGCCGGATTCGACCTGTCGATGGGGGCCGGCCGGCGATCACGTGATCGGATGCAGGCGGGTTCTGTCGGCGACGATCTCTATTGTCCTGCGTCATGACGACTGCCGTGTCGGCGCCCGGCGCCGCCTGCCTCCTCGCCCCCCATCCATCCGCGCACCGGTGCGACGGCATCGCGGGGGTGGGCGCGTGAACGGATGGGAGCGCGTGGCGGAGGCCGTGGGCGCGGGTGACGCGTCCCGAACGGCCGACGAGGTGCTACGCCTCGACGCGGCCGAGCGTCGTGAGGTGGCCCACCGGCTGCCCCACCACATCGGCCCGGCCAGGGAGGCCGCGCACGCACGCTTCGACAACCTGAGGGCGGAGAAGGAACGAGCCCGCGAGAGGTTCGTCGCAGCTGAGGTGGCCGGCGGCCTGTCCATGGAGGAGGCGGTTCACCGGTGGTGGACGACGGAGGTCCACCACAGCCAGGTCGGCTGGAGAATGCGCGACAACTGGATCGCGCCCTTGCGGGTCGCGGGCGCGGGCGCGCTGGGAGGCGCGGCCGCGGCCGCCGCCTGGATCTTCCGGCGCGACTTCTCCGGCCGGGGTGAGGACCTTCCTCTGGAGCCGCTGCTGCGGGTCATCGCCGCGCGCCCGGCGGAGTGGCAGGCCGACCTCGCCGTACGCGTGGCAGGACGCCTGCGCGGCACCCGGCGGCAGCTGGAGGACGGCACTGTCGCGCTGGCGCTGGAGCTGCTGCGCCGCACCGGAGCCCCGCCTCCCGACCACGAGCCGCTCGTGGTCGCCTGGGCGTCCACCGAGCCCGATCTCCAAGTCGATCCGCTGGCGGAGCACCTGATCCCGCGGCTGTTCGAGGCCGAAGGCGTGGGCCGGGTGCTGCGCGACGAGCGGGACGACGAAGGGCGGGGGCGGCGGTCCTGGCTGCGCGCGCTGCGCGACCTGGCCGACGCCGGGCGGATCGAGCGCGAGGCGCTGGTCGACGGGTGCGTACGCCGTTTCCTGCGCGGCGGCAGCGCCACCGACCTGCGCTTCTTCGTCCGCCTGCACGACCGGCTCTGGGTCCTGAAGTGACCCACCGGCCGGCGTGTCACGACGGCTGAACCGAACGTGACGGGATCTCGCCTGATCTTGGTGACCGGGCGAGATCTTGTCGTTTCTCCCGGTCATACCAGTGTCTCCATTTCCCCTTCCGTCCGCCTTCCACTCGCTAGCATCACAGCGGGACAACCAGGGGACGCGAAGGGGACGCATGGAGTCGGAGGCGCGCTTCGCGCTTCTCGGGCCGGTGTCGGTCCATGGGCCTGACGGGCCGGTGGCGCTGGGTTCGCCGAAGCAGCGGACCGTGCTGGCCGCCCTGCTGCTCAATGCGAACCGCGCGGTGCCGGACGACCGGCTCGTCGCCCTGGTCTGGGGTGAGCACCCGCCGCGCACGGCTGTCGCGCGCTTACAGGTTTACATCCACGAGCTGCGGGCTCTGGTCGGCAAGGAGCGCATCAGCCGCGTCGGCGCCGGCTACCGCATCCACGCCGCTGAGGATGAGCTCGACCTGCGTCTGTTCGAGCGGTACAGAACCGCCGCGCGCGAGGACGCCGAGAAGGGGCGCCACGCCGACGCCGTGGCGAGGTTGCGCGCGGTGGCGGAGCTGTGGCGCGGGCCCGCGCTGGCGGGGACCAGTGCCACGCTGATCGAACAGGAACGCCCCGGCCTCGAGGACAGGCGCGTCTGCGCCCTGGAGGAGCTGTACGACGCGGAGCTGGCGTCCGGGCGGCATGCCGAGATCGTCGGCGAACTTCATACTGTGGTGGCCGAGCACCCGCTGCGCGAGCGGCTGCTGGGGCAGCTCATGCTGGCCCTGCAGCGGTGCGAGCGCCGCGCCGAGGCGCTGGCCGTGTACCGGGACGCGAGACGGCGGCTGGTGGGCGAACTGGGCATCGAGCCCGGCCCGCACCTGCGCCAGTTACACCAGCGGCTCTTGCAGGACGACGGACCGGACTCCCCGGGGCAGGGCCTGCAGGCGGTGACTCCGATGCCCGCACCTTTTGTCGCGCGGCCGGCAGAGTTACCCAGGAACGTGCCCGGGTTCGTCGCCCGAGACGCGGAGCTGGCCTGGCTGAATGAGTGCCTGGCCGGCGGCGACGGAGTGTGCGTGCTGAGCGGCACGGCCGGCATGGGCAAGACGGCCCTCGCGTTGCACTGGGCGCATCAGGCCAAGGAGCGCTTCCTCGACGGCCAGCTCTACATCGACCTGCGCGGCTACGATCCGGACCACGAGCCGCTGACCACGACAGCGGCTCTGACCCGGCTGCTGGTCTCGCTCGGCGTCGATCCCGAACGGACGCCGGGCGGGTTCGAGACCCAGCTCGGCCTCTACCGCTCGCTGCTGGCGGGGCACTCGTTCCTGCTGGTCCTGGACAACGCTCGCTCAGCGGCCCAGATCGAGCAACTCCTGCCCCCGAACGGCGTGGCGCTCGTGACCAGCAGGAACCGGCTGGGCGAACTGGTGGCGTACGCGGGCGCCAGGCAGCACTCGCTCGGCCCGCTCTCCGACGAGGACGGCCGGGCGCTGCTGGACAGTGTGCTCGGGCCGGCGGGCGGCCCGGCCGAGTCGGACGCGCGCGGCGAGCTGGTCCGCGCGTGCGGCGGGCTGCCGCTCGCGCTGCGCATCGCCGCGGCGAACGCCGCCGCCCGGCCCGAGGACGGCACCGCGGCGGTCGCGGCGGAGCTGGCCGCCGGCAACCCGCTGGCGGGACTCACCGTGGACGGCGCCGAGCACAACACCGTCACCATCGCCTTCTCCGCTTCCTACCGCGTGCTCGCCCCGGCCGAGCAGCAGGTCTTCCGCCTGCTCGGGCTCGTGCCCGGCCCCGATGTCACCGTGGCGGCCGCGGCGGCGGTCACCGGCCTTCCCGAGGACGCGGCCCGCGCCTCACTCAGGGCCTTGGCCGCGGCGCACCTGATCGAACACCACATCACCGATCGGTACCGCTTCCACGACCTGGTCCGGCTCTACGCGGTGGCGGAAGCCGGGCGCGACCCGGAGCGTGAGCCGGCGTGGCAGCGCCTGTTCGACCACTACCTGGAACTGGGCGCCGCCATCGCCGCCGAGTGCGCGCCCGGGGAGTTCCTGATCCCCGGTCCGCAGCCGTACCCGGAGACTGGTGAGCAGCCGTCCCCCGAGGCGGCCGACGTCGTCAACCTGATGGCCGCGCTGATGCGCGCGATCGAACGGGACTCCGGTCCAGGGGTGTGGCGCCTGGCCGACATGGTTCGCGTGATCTGTGCCCGTACCGGCCGCATCGGTGAGTGGATGGAGATCGCGCCGGCCCTGCTGGAGGCCGCCTCCGCCCACGACGTGCCGGCCGTAACCGCCATGCTGCACACCGGCATGGGCGACGGCCTCTTCCGTACCGGCCGCCGTGAGGAGGCCGTCGTGCACCTGGAACAGGCCGTCCGCATCGCCCGCGAGAGCGGCGAGCGGAAGGGCGAGGCGACGGCCAGGATGGGACTGAGCTTCGCGCGTGCGTGGACGGGCGGCCTCACCGAAGCGATGGCCGACAATGTCCGGGCCGCGCAGCTCTTCGGCGAGCTCGGATCGATGCCCGGCCACATCCGGGCACTCCATGCGCTCGGCAACCAGTACCACCACCTGGGCCGGCTCGACCTGGCCGAGAACTACTGCAGGCAGGCACTCGCGTTGAGCCGGCGCCACCATCTGCACCACGCCGAGGGAGCCGACCTGCGGCAGTTGGGCGCCGTCCTCCTCGACCAGGGCCGCTACGGCGAAGCGGAGAGCTGCCTCCGGCAGTCGGTCGCCCTGATCAACTCGATAGGCGGCCACGGCGCGGCCACCACGCACGTCTGGATCAGCCGGCTGCACTGGGAGAACGGCCGGTGGGCGCAATCACGGGACGAGGCGCTGCTGGCGCTCGACGTGTGCCGCAGCCAGGGCGACCGGCTGGTGGAGGCGGCGGCGCTGATCGCCCTGGCCGATGCCGGAATCGGCCTCGGCCTGACGGCAGAGGCCTCCGACAGCCTGAACCTCGCCGACGACCTCATCGGCGCGGGCGGCCTGAGCTGGCATCTGGCGTACGCGCTGCTCGCCCGCGCCCGGCTGCTCGATGTCCGGGGCGACCACGAGGGCGCCGTCCGCCACGCGCTGCGGGGCCACGCCGTGGCGTGCGAGAACACGTACCGGCTGCCGGAGCTGGCCGCGCTGACGGAGCTGGCCGGGCTGGAACGGCGACGCGGCGACCGCGAGGCGGCGGCGTACAAGGCCGAGCAGGTCCTGCGGCTGTGCCGGCAGATCGGACATGCACCGTGTGAGGAGAAGCTCGCGCCGTTGCTGACAGACGCGATGTGAGGACCCTCGATGGCCGTTCACTCCATGACACGTGCTGCTCGCTCTCTACCTCAAGATCCGGGGCGAGCTCATCCGGTCGCTGCGCAAGCGGGCCGAGCTCGCCGACTCCGAGCACCGCCTGCTCGCCGAGCGGGCGGAGACCGCCGAACGGCAGCGCCTGGCCGCGGAGCTGCACGACATCGTCACCCACCACGTCACCGAGATCGTCCTGCACGCCGACGCGCTGCGCGTCACCACCGGCGACGACGACGCCCGCGCGGCAGCGGAGCAGATCCGGCGGGTCGGCACGCGTACTCTCACCGAGCTGCGCGACCTCATGCGTGTGGTCACCACAGGGGCCCGGCCGGTGCCCGCCGGACGTGCCGACGACGACACCGGCGGCGACCTGGCCGCGCTGGCGGCGGCCGACCACGCGGCCCTGAACGTGGAAGGCGATCCCGGTACGGTGCCCGCGGTCGTGGCCCGCGCCGTCTACCGGGTGGTGCAGGAGTCGCTGACCAACGCCCGCAAGCACGCCCCCGGGGCGCCGGTCGCCGTCAACGTCGTCTATCCCGGCGACCGGGCCGACGTCGAGGTGCGCAACGCGGCGCCCCGGCGGAGCGCCGATCCCGCACTGACCGGCGCCGGCTCAGGGATGGGCCTGACCGGGCTCGACCGCCGGGTGACCCTGCTCGGCGGCACCTTCAGCGCGGGAGCCGACGGAGAGGGAGGCTTCACGGTCACCGCCAGCATCCCCGCCCCCGCCGCATAGAACGCGCAGGATCATTCGGCGGGGCAGGTGGTGCCCGGTCGGGCAGGGTCAGGTCGGTCAGGTACGCGGTGGCGTGTCGGATGGGGCACTTCTTCTTCGTCAGGTACAGGGCGTGGCCGGGCCCTTCGTAGCCGACGGCCACCGATCCCGGGATCATCCCGGTGAAGCTCTCGGTCCACGCGTAGTCACCCCACGTACTGCCGATGCCCAGGAACGGCGGCAGGCCGCGGGTGGGCAGCGGGCGGGACGGGTTGGCGACCTTCAGCGGCCAGCCCGCGCATGCCAGCGCGTCCATCCCGGCTCCTCCGCCGAAGTTCGGCGAGATCTTCAGCGACTGACGACTGACCTTCCGCAGCTGGGCGTAGCCGGTGTGGCCCCGCTCGTCCCCGCAGCTCATCGCCATGACCCCGGGCAGGACCCACGTTCGCGTGTTGCCGAGGACGAAGTCGGCGAATCCGGAACCGTCCCCACGCGTGGCCTTGACGACCGCCTCGGTGGGCGGCGCGGGGATGGACATCGGATCTGGGCTGCGCGGCCTGGCCGCTCGGGTCGGATCGTATGCTCCGGGAGGGCCTGTGCATGCTGCTCAGCTCCCGCGGCCAGGAGGTGGTCGCCGCCGTGGGCGACGGCGAGGCGCTCCGGGTGGCCGTGGCGGAGCACGGTCCCGACATCGCCGTCGTCGCGGCGCGGCAGCCGCCCGAGGCTCAGGTCATTCCAGCCAGTCGGCGCCGGTCCGGAGCCAGGAGCCTCCCAGGAGCGCCGAGCACAGCGCGTCGGCTCTGTCCCGGCCGACCAGCTCCACACAGACGTCGCGGAGTGGCCGGGCGAGGTAGCGGACCTCAGCCGCGGCCTGCCGGACGGCGTACTCCAGCGATCGACGCGAGATCCAGGCCAGTTCGGGGCCGGGATCGCGTTCGGTCGGACGGGTCAGCAGGAGATCGTCGCCGTCCGCAGCGACATGGACCCAGGGGTGGCCGATCCACACCATCATCGGATCAGGCTCGCGGTGCCGAGCGGCGTTGCGCCAGTTGGCCAGGTCTGTGGGGTCGCTGCAGCAACCTGGCGCGACGAGCGGCTTCCCTGCTACCACCAGGCAATATCCCCCGCTCACAGCGCTGACTTGGTCGAGGGCGTCCTCGGCTGCCAGGTCTGTCGCAACATCCTTGACTGTGGCCCGAACCAGCGTCGTCAAGGAGTGCCTGCCGAGAAAACCGGACAACGGGATCAGCGTCGCGTTGCCCGGCATCGGTCTCGGCAGTCCTGCCGTGGCGACCCGGTCCAGCCAGTAGGCGTCCAAGAGCGACTCGTCGGCGGGCGGTGCCGGACAGCCGTCGGTCAGGACGCCGGACAGCGCGTCGATCACCGGCACCAGCCGCACGTCGTCGTGGACCACCGGAGACGGTTTTTGAACCGGGCGGGCGGCGGTGGCACGCAGAGCCCGTTCGTACTGCCGCCTGTCGAAGACGAACGTCCCGAGAGTCGCCGGCAGGTCCCAGTCCCGGTGGTTGTTGTTGAACCTCGACCACCGCACGACCGCGTCCGTGACCTCGATCCTGGCCAGCAGCGCCCAGCACTCCGGGATGCCGCAGGTGCACCCGAGCAGCATGGTCTCGTCGTCATCCTGGTTGTAGACGGTCTCTGCCGGCTCCCCGAGATAGTGACGGCTCGGCCAGCCGACCAACCGCTGTGGAAAGTAGCTGTAGTCGCCCGCAAGCAGGGGCGCGGGCTCCGGTGCGAACTCCTCGGCGCGCTCGAGCTGCTCGTCCTGCGCATAAGGCAGCTCGGCCGTCCGTACGAGATCGAGCAGCGGAACGCCATCTATCAAGATCTCGATGAGACCCTGGTTGCCCGTCCGGAACTCGATCTCCTGCATGTCGCCTCCTCACCGACATCCTGGCGCATTCGCCCGCCCGGCATTTTCGGCGAGTCGATGAAAGTTACACAGGCTTTGGCGCGTTTGCCCAGCTCGCGCGTACCTGGACTTGACCAGACCAGCGCTCCGCGGAAAGAGTCGTGTCGATCCTTTTCTGAGTGGGGAGTCCGATGAGTCACGCTCGTCGCCGGTTGATCGCCATCCTGCTTCCCGGTTTCCTGGTCGCGCTGTGCGCCTTGGTGCCCTTCATGCAGCAGTCCGCCAGCGCGGTCAGCGACCCGACCGGCCCTGTAACGGGCAACGCCACCTATTTTGACGGACTCGGCATGCCGTACGGCGGTTGCGGAGTGCCTCAGGCGAATCTCGACTCACAGGATTTCGTCGCGCTCAACGTCTACAACACGCCCGGCGACTACACCTTCTACCCCCGGCCGCTGACGGGGGCCAATCTCAGCAAGGCCGGGTTATGGAACAACGGCCTGAACTGCGGCCGCTTCGTGCAGGTCGAGATCGCCGATTTCTGCACGGGGACCAACGACGGCGCGCAGAACCAGCCGTTCTGCCGCAACGGCTCCTGGGCCTCCGACGCCTACAACGGCGCGAAACTGACCATGCTCGTCGCCGACAGTTGCGGCGACTCCAACGGCTGGTGCCGTGACGATCCCTACCATCTGGACCTGTCCAAGGACTCGCTCAACCGGTTCGTGAAGAACGGCGCCGCGGTCGGGGACATGTATCCCAACCACTGGAACAACCGGCACGTCACCTGGTCGTTCATCCCCGCGCCCAACTACAGCGGCGACATCAACATCGGGTTCTTGCAGGGCGCCCAGGTCTGGTGGCCGGCCATCTCCGTCTCGCACCTGGCCAACGGCATCCACGGCGTCGAGTACTTCGCCAACGGCGCGTGGCAGACGGCCCAGATGAACGGTGACATGGGCCAGTCCTACGTCATCGGCGGGATCACGTCGGGCTCCAGCCAGTTCCAGATCCGGGTGCGAGACGTCACCGACACGCTGATCAACGGCGGGCGCGTGTACAGCTTCACGCTTCCGTCGGCCTGCAATCCGTGCGGCACGCCGTACACCAAGGTCAGCTACACCACCTCACAGGGCTCGACCTCCACACCCACGGCGACCCCGACGGTGACCCCCACCGTCACGCCCACGCCCACGGGCGGCACCGGTGTCTCCTGCGGTGTGAACTACCAGGTCGCCAACGCCTGGCAGGGCGGCTTCACGGCCAACGTCACCGTGCGGAACACGGGTACGACGACCTGGAACAACTGGACGATCACGTGGACCGCGCCGTCCGGCGTGAGCCTGGTCAACGCCTGGAGCTCCACCATCACGTCGTCAGGTACCACGTGGACGATCAAAGCGCCGAGCTACGCGACGAGCCTCGCGCCAGGGGCGACGACCACCTTCGGCTTCCAGGCCAACGGCCCGTCCACGCCCGGCCCGGCCGGCATCGCCTGCTCCTCCGGCTAGCAGTCGATCGGTGCGGTGGCGTGATACACGCCATGACCAGCGGGAGAGGAGCGCGTACTGACGCTGGGGATTGGTGAATCCGGAACCGGCAGGTATGGTCAAATCACCGAGGACACTTCGTGCGTTGGCACACAGGTCGGCGTCGCCCGCGGCGATAGACGATCGAGGGCCTTTCGGTCCGGACGGGCTGGGCAGCCATGCCGCCGACACTTCTCTCCTACCTCAAACCGCTGAGCGCCCGCGCGTCCACGGTTCGCGCCACCGGCTCGAGGCTCCGGCTCTCCACGAGTCCCGTGCTGGACCGGTCCGCCGTCGTTGACGGGGCCTGGTGGCCGTACTCCCTCGATGCCGCGGCCGAGCTGCCCGGCCTGGTCGCCGCCGTCGATCGGCGTCTGGGCAGGACCACGCTGCGGGTCACGGTGTACCGGCATGCGTGGGACCACCTCCCGCGCCGGATCCCGGCACGCGGGCGCCAGGTCAGGGTCGGCTGGTTCGGCCAGGCCGATCCCCCTGTGGTGACCTTGAGCTTCGACCGCGCCGAGCCGATCGTCTTACTGGTGATCCCGCCGGGCGCGGGGAGCGGCCTTGCCCGGGCCGCGCTCATCCTCGCCAACCAGGGCAGGAGCGGCTTCGCCGCCGCCCACTTCCTCACCGTCGCGCACCTTCCCGCCGCGCCGGGCACCGCCGCGCCGGGCACCGGCGCGCCAGAGCGGGGCGGCCTGCCCGGCTCGGACGCCGATCGGAGACTCTCATGACCGTCATCGACACATCGCCTCCAGGCGTGGCGGGGCCATCGGCTCCCACCACCGTTCATCTGTCGGGCGAGATCGACATCTTCAGCAGCGGGGCGCTGCGCGAGCAGCTGCTGAACACGCTGGACCACAGCACCAGCCTGCTCATCCTCGACCTCTCAGAGGTGACGTTCTGCGATGCGTCCGGGCTGGCCGTCATGATCGGTGTCCAGCATCGCGCACGAGTTCAAGGCATCACCGTCATGCTGACCGCACCGCGCCCGTTCCTGTCCCGACTGCTGCACATCACCGGACTGGGCCGCAGCCTGCCGGTGCTCGAGGACAACCGGTAGGTGCGGCCCGCCCTTTGGGGGTTTAGAGCGGCAAGAAGGGGCAGGCGTTTGCTGTGGCTAGGCCCGTACGGGCTGTCTAGGCCCGTATGGGCTGTCAGTTTTGCCGATGATTGAACTGCTTTGTTGCGGCGAAAGAAGGTCACCGATGAGCGTGACACAGTTCCCGCTTACCCTGCGCGTCACCGTCAGCGGAGCGACTCCGGACGAGATCAGGGAGAACGCCAGGGCTCAGGCGCATGACTTCTTCGGCCTCGACGCCGAACTGGACGTCATCAGTGCTGAAGCCGAGTCGGAGGAGGAGCACCGCAATCGCTACCGCGCGACCGTCTTCTTCCGTCGAGTCGCCTGACGCTCTCGGACATGGTCGCGGCCGGCGTCAGGAGCTCGTGAGGATGACGAGCTGCTGGGTCGCTCGGGTCATCGCGACATAGCGGTCGACCGCTCCTTCGATGCCCTCGCCGAACTCCTCCGGATCGATGAGGACGACCAGGTCGAACTCGAGCCCCTTCGACAGCTCCGGCGTCAGCGCCCGGACGCGGGACGTCGCCTGGAAGGTGGGATCGCCGATGACACAGGCGGTCCCGTCGGCGTGTGCGGCGAGCCAGGTGTCGAGGATCGAGCCCAGATCAGAAACGGATCCGTGTACGACGGGGACACCGCTGCTGCGGATGGAGGTCGGCACGTTGGCGTCCGGGAGCGCGGCCAGGATGACCGGCTCGGCTTCCGCCATGATCTCTTCCGGCGTCCGGTAGTTGATGCTCAGGGAAGCCAGGTTGATCCGGTCGAGCCCGATCCGCTCGAGCCGTTCCTGCCACGACTCCGTGAACCCGTGCCTGGCCTGGGCGCGGTCCCCGACGATGGTGAAGCTCCGGGACGGGCAGCGGAGCAGCAGCATCTGCCACTCCGCGTCGGTCAGCTCCTGAGCCTCGTCCACCACGATGTGCGCGAAGGGGCCGGCGAGCTGGTCCTGGTCGGCGCCGGGCAGCGCGGCATCGTCGACCAGGGCCTCCTTGAGGTCCTGGCCGTGCAGCATCGTCACCACACCTTCACCGTCGTCATCGGCCTCGAGCAGGTTGTCGACGACCTGCGCCATGCGCTCGCGTTCGGCGGCGACGGAGGCGGCATGCCAGCGCCTACGCCGTGACGCCTCCGGGTCGCCGAGCCGCTGCCGTGCCGCGTCCAGGAGCGGCAGGTCGGACACCGTCCAGGCCTGGGCGTCCGCGCGCTGCAGCCGCCGAACCTCGTCCGGGCTCAGCCAGGGAGCGCACATCCGCAGGTAGGCGGGTACCGACCACAGGTCTCCGACGAGGTCGGCCGCTTCGATCAGCGGCCACGCGCGGTTGAAGGTCGTGAGCAGCTCCCTGTTCCGCAGCAGCGACTTGCGGAGCAGGTCAGGCGAGACGTCATCCTCGTCATGCTTGTCCATCAGGATCGTGAGCAGTTCCTCCCAGATCTGGTCGCGCGCCTCGTTGTGCGGAGTGCCGGGTTCCGGCGCTTCGAACGCCTCGGCCCAATCGTCGGCGCTCAGCCAGATGTCGGACCAGTGGGTCGTGACCGTCATCCCCTTGGTGGGCGGGTTCTCGTAGAACCTGACGGCCGGCTCGATCGCCTTCACCATGTCCGCGGACGACTTCAGGCGGGCCACGTCCGGGTCGGTCTCGATCGCCGCCGCGGCTCCCTCGGTGACGAGGTCCCGCAGGGTGCAGGTCTGTACGCCCTCCTCTCCGAGGCTGGGCAGGACGTCGGCGACGTAGGCCAGGTACGGCTGGTGCGGACCGACGAACAGCACGCCTCCCCGCCGGTGACCGAGGCGGGGGTCGGAGTAGAGGAGGTAGGCGGATCGGTGCAGCGCGACGACGGTCTTCCCCGTACCCGGTCCGCCGTCGACGACGAGAGCGCCGCGGGATCCCGCGCGGATGATGGCGTCCTGGTCGGCCTGGATGGTGCCGAGCACGTCCCGCATCCTGGGCGACCGGCTGCTGCCCAGGCTGGCGATGAAGGCGGACTGGTCGTCGAGTGCGGCGTGCCCGACAAGCCCGTCCGAGGTGAACACCTCGTCCCAGTAGTCGCTGATCCGGCCGCGGGTCCAGCGGTACCTGCGGCGGCTCGCCAGCCCCATCGGGTTGCCGTGGGTGGCTCCGAAGAACGGCTCGGCCGCGGGGGAGCGCCAGTCGAGCAGCAGCCGGCAACCCGTGCTGTCCGTGAGGCCGAGCCGTCCGACGTACACCGGCTCGGCATTGTCCGCGCTGACCATGTGGCCGAGGCACAGATCCAGACCGAAGCGACGCAGCGCGCGCAGGCGAGCGGTCAGCCGGTGGATCTCCAGGTCCCGGTCCAGCGCCTGCCGGCCCTTGCCGCCGGGCGCCTTGCGCTCGGCGTCGAGGCGGTCGGACAGTTCGGCGATCGACTGCTCGAGGCTCTCCGCGATGGCCGCGAAGTGCACCTCATCGCCGGCGATCAGCGCCGGGTCGGCCTTGGGGGAGAGGTGGTCGGGAAGGTCAAACGCGCTGGTGGTCAGCGGGCTCACGTCATCAGCTCCGATGTGGGTTGCGTGCCTCGGCCGCTGATTCTGCGGTATGACCCGGGTCTTGCCGCAAGTCCCCCGGTGCGCTATACGTTAAGAGTGGAAAGGAGCGGATCTTCCCCTTTCCCGCCACCCTGCGCCTTCGTGATACCCCGGAGCCGCCAGAGGCCGCTCCGGGGATTCGGACCTCAGCAGGGTGTGAAGGAGAGCTTCTGCTGACCCTCGAGCGTCCCCCACTGGTCAGCGGGCCGATTGCACCCGAACCAGCGCTGCCCGACGAGCTGATCCCCGGCGTAGTAGCTGATGACGACGAGGTTGTCGCCTCCCGGCGGGGGAGGCGGAATGGCGTGAGCCGGGGTCGAGCCGAGAGCGAGCGCGCCGGCAGCCAGCGCCCCCGCTAAGATCCCGCGCTTGATTCTCATGAAGGTCCTCCAGATCAGCCGGCTTCAGGCCAGAGCGAACGCCGAGGCCTTTGGGGTGAGCTGAGATCAAGGTAACCGCCTTCGACGGACGCCGCCAGAAGCAGTCGATCATTCAGGACGGAATCATCATCCGCACGTCGGCGCAGGGGTTCACCAGCGGACCGGCACGGTGCGCAGCCCGCCGACGGCCAGCCCTTCCACGCGTTCCAGCTCCGCCACGGGCACGGCCAGCTCCAGGGTCGGGAGCCTGCGCAGCAGCACCTCCAGCACGACCTGCAGTTCGGTGCGGGCCAGTGCCTGGCCCAGGCAGGAGTGGGCGCCGGAGCCGAAGGCCAGGTGAGGATTGGGGCTGCGGCTCAGGTCCATCTCGGCCGCGTGCTCGAAGGCGCTCTCGTCACGGTTGGCCGCGGCCATGTTGCAGATCACGGTGGTGCCCTTGGGCAGGACGGTGTTGTTGACCTCGGTCTCCTCGCGTAGGTAGCGGGGCAGGCCGAAGCCGGAGTTGGCGTCGAGGCGCAGCGTCTCCTCGACGGTGGTGCGGATCAGCGACGGATCGGCCAGCAGCCGCTCCCAGCGGGTGCGGTCGGCCAGCAGCATGGAGACCATCTTGCCGATCATGTTGGCGGTGGTCTCGTGCCCGGCGACCAGTAGGGCCATGCCGGTGACCAGGATCTGCAGGTCGTTCAGCCCGCCGTCCTCGGGGCCGCCGGCCGCGATCAGCTCACTCAGGAGGTCGTCGCCGGGCTCGGCGCGCTTGGCGGCGAGGTGGTCGGACATGTACTGGAAGAACTCCGCCTGGGCGGCGTCGATCTCTTCCTTGCCGTAGCGGGTCAGGTTGAGCAGCGTGTCGGACCAGTACGAGAACCGGTCCCGGTCCTCGGCCGGAACGCCGAGCATGTCGCAGATGACGTACACCGGCAACGGGAAGCCCAGACCGGCCTTGAGGTCGCCGGGCGCGCCGCGCTTGACCATGTCGTCGATGAGGTCATCGGCGATCTGCGCCATCTTGGGCCGGATGGCGTTCATGCGCTTGGCGGTGAACCACTTGCCGACCAGACGCCGCCAGCGCTGATGCTCCTCCCCGCCGTCGGGGATGATCGCCGCCATCTCGCTGTTGAACAGTCCGCCGTCCTCCGTGGCCGACAGCCGGGCGGCGTCGGGGGCGTTCAGCAGACGGGTGAAACGCGGGTCGGCCAGCACCTGCTTGACGTCCGTGTAGCGGGTCAGCAGCGTCGCCTGGTCGCCGCTGGGCAGCGTCACATGGGCCACCGGGCACGTGCCGCGCAACTCGGCCCACTCCGCGGGCGGGTCCAGCGCCGCGTCGCTCGTGATCGGATAGGTCAGGACCTGCTCGTCTGCGCTCATTCGGCGTCTCCTCATGGAGGTCTCGTCATCGAGTATGCGATGGGCCGCTCCCGGACCGCCTGTGGCGGCAAGGAGCGGATGGTCTTTCAGGTGTTCAGGTGCTGCTGCCGCAGCAGGCGGGCCTGCTTGGGCATGTTCCAGCCGAGGACGCCGGTGATCCGGCCGTCCTGGCGGTAGACGGCGGCGAAGCGGTGCTGCTCAGGGTCGCCCTCCACGACGGTGACCTCGGCCGCCGGTGAGGGCAGGCCATGGGCCTGGATCTTGATGTCGTACTGGTCGGTCCAGAAGTACGGGATCGGCGTGTACGGGCGATCGGCGCCGAGGAGGTTGGCCGCCACCACCTGGGCCTGCTCGGTGGCGTTGGTGCGGTTCTCCAGGCGCAGCCGCCTGCCCAGACCCGAGTGTTCGAAGGAGGCCACGTCGCCGACCGCGTAGACGCCGGGAGCGGCCCGGCAGCAGGCGTCGCACTCCACCCCGTCGCCCAGGGGCAGGCCGCTGCCGGCCAGCCAGTCGGTCGCCGGGCGGGAGCCGATGGCCACCACGACGGCGTCGGCGGGCAGCAGTTCGCCCGTCGCCAGCCGTACCCCCGTGACCCTGCCTTCGGCGCCGACCAGCGCATCGACCGCGGCGCCGAGCCGCAGTCGTACTCCGCGCCCGGCGTGCGTGCGCGTGAGCAGGCCGCCGACCACGTCGCCGAGCTGCTCGCGCAGCAGCGCCGGCCCCATGCCGACGAGGGTGACCTCCAGGTTCATGACGCGGGCGGTGGCGGCGAGCTCCGCGCCCAGGACCCCTTCGCCCACGACCACGAGCCGGGTGCCGGCGGTCAGGTGGGCGCGCAGGGTGAGAGCCTCGTCGAGGCTGCGCAGGACGTGCACGCCCGCCAGGCCGTCCTGGCCGGCGAGCCGGCGTGGGGTCAGACCGGTGGCGACGACCACGGCGTCGGCCCGCAGCGCGCGGTCGGAGGCGGTGGTGACCGTGCGCTCGGCCGCGTCCAGCGCGACGGCGGGCTCGCCCCGGACGAACTCGGCGTCCAGGGCTTCGAGCTGAGCCGCGGTACGGAGCTGAGCGCGGCCCGGCTCCCAGTCGCAGGCCAGGACCTGCTTCGACAGCGGGGGCCGGTCGTAGGGGAGATGGAGCTCGGCGTCCAGCAGCGTCAGCCGCCCCCGATAGCCGTGCCGCCGCAGCGCCTCCGCCGTGCTCAAACCGGCTGCCGAGGCGCCGGCGATCAGCACACTTCCGGGCGAGGTCACGAGGCGTTGCTCGGGTGAAGAGGGGTGGCCCGGCCTACACGTGTCCACATATGTCGAGATCCCTTCGTCCTGCCGTCCATACGTTAGCCTACATCTGCAAGATAACCTACACATGTAGTCGTTCGATATGCTGGCGGGCGTGGCCACCCGAAAAGAGAGCAGCACCCCATTGGGCGACCGGCGTGTCCGCCGCACCCGGTCAGCGCTGGCGCGGGCGCTGATCCAGCTGGTCGAGCAGCAGGACCTGTCTCGGATCAGCGTCTCCGACGTCGCCGAAGGCGCTGGAGTGAGCCGCTCGGCGTTCTACGACCATTACCGGGACGTCCACGAGCTGGCTGAGGACGCCTGCACCGCGATGATCGACGGCTTGATCGAGTCCATGCCGGCCCTGGCCTTCGACGCGGTGGACCTGGCGCAGGAGGCGACCCAGTCGCTGACGGAGTTCTTCGCCAGCCTCGCCGAGCACGCGGGGCTGTATCGCGCGCTGTTCGGACCGCAGGGGAGCGCGCGCGTCGTCGACCACATTCGCCGCCGCATGGCCGCGGTCATCCATGAACACCTGGTCCAGGCCGACGCCGGCGAGCCGCGGGAGCACGTCCCCCATGACGTCACCGCCGCGTTCATCGCCGGGGCGCTCATCGGCGTGGCCGTCGACTGGCTCCAGTGCGGATGCCGCCGGACCCCGGCCGAGATGGCCACGGTGACCTGGCCGCTCCTGAACGCGCACTACCGGCTTTACGAGAGCGGCGGGAGCTGAGGTGGCGGCGCCGCGGCTGCCATAGCACAGCCCCGCCTTCTGACGGAGGCCTCAAGCCCTGAGTGCCACTCCTGGCCGCGGCGTTCCGGCAGGCGGCGTGATCGTCCCGGACCGCCGCAGCAGCTCCGCCAGCTCGGTCCGTGAGGTGATGCCGAGCTTGGGGAAGGCGCGGTAGAGGTGATAGCCGACGGTCCGCGGGCTGAGGAAGAGCTGGGCGGCGATCTCCCGGTTGGACGACCCCTGCGCGGCCAGGAACACCACGTGCCGCTCCTGCGGCGTCAGCCCGCGCAGCGCTTCCGGCAGCCGCTCCGCCGGGCTCGCCTCGCCGGCCGCGCTCAGCTCGGCCGCGGCGCGCTCAGCCCACGGGGCCACACCCAGCTGCTCGAACGCGGCCCGCGCGGTCCGCAGATGGGAGCGGGCTTCGGACCTGCGCCTGATGCGGCGGAGCCACTGCCCGTAGGCGAGCTCGGTCCTGGCCCGCTGGAAGGACGTCAACGACGGGCCGTGCAGGTCGAGCGCGCCGGTGAAGAGCGGCTCCGCCTCGCCGTCCGGGGCGACCAGTGCCCGGCACCGCAGCGCCACCGCGCCCACCCAGCGCTGGCGCGTGTCACCCGCCCACCGCTCCAGCAGGGCGAGCGGCTCGACGGCGGCGCCGGGCAGGTCGGCCTGGACGGCCGCGTCGACCAGGTCCGCCGCGCAGCGGACCGCGATCACCGGGTGGTGCGCGGGCCCGGCGACCACGCTCTCGAGGTGGGCCACAGCGGCGCCCGCCCGGCCCAGCCCCAGCTCAAGCAGGCCGAGCGCCCAGGTGGCCAGCGCCGCGCTGGCCGGCGCGTCGTGTTCGGCGCAGTAGGCCAGGCTCGACTCGGCGTAGGCGCGGCAGCGCTTCTCGTCGCCGCTCAACGCGGCGATCAGCGCGACCAGGCCGCTCAGGTGCCCGATCCGGTGGGTCTGGCCGAGGTCACCGGCGAGCTTCAGCCCCTCGGTGGCCTGCCTGAGCGCTTCGGCGTTGCGGCCGCTCAGCAGGAGGGCCTGGGCCTGGAGCTGCAGGGCGTACGGCAGGAGCCCCATCAGGTCCTGGTGGCGGCAGTCGGCCACCAGCGTGGAGGTCAGGCGCAGCGCCGAGCCGGCGTCGGCGGCCATCAGCCCCAAAGAGGTGGCGGTGATGGCCTGCTGTGTGGCCAGGGCGGGCGTGTGCTCGACCAGCTCGCCGATGGCGGAGAAGCCGCTGAGCGGGCCACCGGCCATGACCTTCGCCAGCAGGGGCAGCGACCGGGCCAGCGGGGCGGACCAGCTGGGCTGGGCTCCTGCCCGCGCGGCCGGCGAGGCCTCTGATCGCGCGGCGTGGGAAGGTGCCGGCGAGGCCTCTGGCCGCGCGGCCTGCGAAGAAGCCGGCGAGGCCTCCGGCGCCGACCAGACGGCGGCGGCGATCTGGGCGGCGAGCCCCTCGTCGCCGCTGTAGCCGGACAGGCGGATCGCGTCGGCGATCATGACGACGGCCATGGCGTCGTCGCCGATCCTGGCCGCCGAATCCAGCAGCATCCGCGCGGCTCTGGCCGGTGAGCCGGTCTCGGACTCCACGGTGGCCAGCACGCGGGCGGCCGAGGCCAGCGTCGAGGGTTCGGCGCTCAGCCGGGTCGCGCAGGTCGCCAGGTCCGCCGCCCGGCGCAGCTGGCCGGCGTCGCACGCGGCGAGCGCGGCGGCGGCCTGGCGACGGCCGCGTGGCTCGGGGTCGGTGGTCAGCTCGGCTGCGCGCTCCAGCGACGGCGACGTCCCGATGGCCTCCAGCTCGCGCGCGATCTGCTCGTCGGGCTCCAGCGCGGCGGCGGCGAGATGCCAGACCCGCCGCTCGGGCGACGTCTCGGCCAGGGCCAGGTGCGCGGCGATGCGGGCCGAGATCGGTGCGGACTGGTAGGCGGCGACCAGGACCAGCAGGTGGCGAGGGGTGAGCCCGGCCGGCCGCACTTCGACCAGCTGGGCGGTCTCGGCGGGCTCCAGATCGGCCGGGGTCGCTCCGGCGGTGGAGAAGAGCTCGGACCGATAGGCCGGAAGCGCCCCGGCGGCGGCGAGAAGTTCGGGCAGGGAGGCTGCGGGGTCGGCGGCGGCCAGCAGGAGGAGGAGACGGGTCCGCTCAGGCAGGGCGCGTAAGCACGCGCCGTACAGCTGATCGGCCCGCCGCGAACGCCCGGGCCAGCCGGTGTAGAGGCCCAGCGGCGACAGCCTGCCCTCGACCTGCGCGGGGCTGATGCCCGCGGCCAGCTCGCACAGGGCCAGCGGATTGCCGCGGGCATCGCCGACGATCCGCTCACGCACCTGCGGGACGATGCCCGGCCTGCGCTCGGCGACGATGTCCAGCGCCGCCTGCCGGTCGACACCCGGCAGGTCCAGCTCGTCGATCCCCTGGAGCGCGGGCACCTCGCCCTCGGCGGCCACCAGGATCACTACGCGTGCGGCGGCGAGGCGGCGTACGCAGAAGGACAGGACCGCCAGGCTCTCCCGGTCCAGCCAGTGCGCGTCGTCGATCAGGCAGAGCACGGGCCGCCGCGCCGCCAGGTGGCGCAGGAGGTTCCAGACCGGCAGGTACGGCGAGTCCGGCCAGGCAGGGTCGCCGGGCACCCGGCTCTCCGGCCCGGGTTCGCCCAGGCGTTCGAGGGCGTCGCGCTGCTGGGCGGGCAGGTGTTTCCAGCGCGGGCGGGTGGTCGCCAGCAGCATGTGGAGGCCGCCGTACGGGAGGTGCGACTCCTCCGGGGTGCCGGAGGCGCGGAGCACGATTTGATCACTCGCGATCTCGGCCGCGAAGGCGAGCAGCGCGCTCCTGCCCGCTCCGGCTTCCCCGCGCACCACCAGGGCGCCGCTCTCACCAGCGAGAAGTCGCGTGATCCTGGCCTGCTCCGCGATGCGCCCGTGCAGCACGAGGCGAGAGTACCTGACTCGTAGTGGATCTCATACCTAACTGGGAACATTCAGACGTCCTTGATCCACGTCATCCGTACAGATGTGGGACGGACGGGTCGCGAATACGGTCTCCGCCGGAGGTCGGCATGAGGAATCGTTGGGCCACCCGTCTTTGCGCGGCACTGACAGTGACCACCCTTGTCATCAGCGTCGCGGGCCAGGCAGCCCACGCGGCTCCCAAGGAGCCCACGCTCCCCGAGCAGCGCATGGGCTCGGCGGCGAACCGTGCCCATCAGGTGGCGGCGGACGCGACCCAGGCGCGGACGAAGCTGCCGGAGCGGGCCGCCGCCAAGCCGCCCAAGGGGACCGTGCCCCGGGAGGCCCCGAAGTCGCCCAAACCGGTGGCCCGGCTGTCGAACACACCGCAGCGGGTGGGCAAGGCGCCCGGCAGGCCGGGCAGCAAGGCGGTCCACGGGTTCGTCGCCGCGCAGAGCCGCGCGGTGCCCACGCTGGGCGACGCGACGTCCAAGGTCTTCCAGAACCCCGACCACACCTACACCGTGCGCACGTACTCCAGGCCAGTGCGTTATCGCACGGCCACCGGGGAGTGGGCGGACATCGACGTCAACCTGACCGGCGCCGACGGACGCTGGCGGCAGGCGGCCAACGACGTCGGGGTCGAGGTGGCCGACGACGCCGCCGACCCCAGGCTCCAGTCGCTCACCTTGGACGGGGAGCACAGCCTGTCCTTCTCCCTCCAAGGCGCCAAAAGCACCAAAGCCAAGGTTTCAGGAAATATCGCGAAATACCGTGGGGTGCTGCCTGGGACGGACATCCAGGTCGAGACCACCTGGGACGGCATCAAGGAGTCGCTCGTCCTGACCTCGCGCCAGGCCGCGACGGGCCCCTGGGACTTCCCCTTCCAGGCCAAGGGTCTGACGCCGCGGAGCACGTCGCAGGGCGTGGAGTTCGTCGACGAGCAGGGCGCCGTACGGATCACCGTCCCCGCCGGATTCATGCGCGACGCCGACGGCGCCCGCTCCGACGCGGTCCAGTACACCCTCGTCGGCGACGTCCTGCGCGTCAGCGCCGACCAGAAGTGGCTGCACGCCAAGGACCGCGCGTTCCCGGTGGTCGTCGACCCCTCGTCGTATGTGCGCACGACCAGCGGCGCCGCCTCCGACACCTACGTCGACAACCACTCCGGCGCCAACCACTCCGGCAGCGACCAGCTCCTGGTCGGCTCCCAGGACGGCACCAAGCGCAACAACACCTACATCAACTTCAACCTCGCCTCCCAGATCCCCCACGCCTACGTGACCGGCGCCGCGCTCTTCCTCTACAACACCCTGTCGGACTCCTGCTCGGCCAACCCCGTCACGGTGAGGGCGATCACCAGCAGCTGGAACGTCGGCACGATCGCCTCCTATCCCGGCGTGACTCTCGGCGACACCTGGGGCTCGGCCAGCTTCACCGGCGGCGTCACCTGCGGCGGCGCCGGCTGGGCGTGGATCGGGATCAACAGCGCGGGCCTGTCCGCCCTGTCCGACTGGGCCAACGGCGCGGGCAACAACGGTCTCGCGCTGACCGCGGACAGCTTCAAGGAGTTCGCCAGCGCCAACTCGGCCAACCCGCCGTACCTGCAGGTGGACTACAGCCCCTGGCGGGCGCTCTACGCGATCGACTCCGGCGCCACGATCGACCCGCCGGTGACGGCCAACGGCGCCGGCAGGCTCCCCGTCACGGTGATCAACAACGGGATGAACTCCTGGGCCCCCGGCACGGTCAAGCTGGGCTACAAGGTGTACACCACCGGCGGCAGCTTCGTGGGCAGCTCCACGGCGGCCGCCACCCTGCCCGCCACGATCGGCAACAACGGCTCGGCGAAGGTGAGCGCCACGATCGACCCGCTCAACCCCGGCTCGTACCAGATCTGCTGGGACATGGTGGCGAACGGGCAGTTCTTCTCCGACTGGGGCGTGCCCGTCTGGTGCGTGAGCCTGACCGTGGTCAACCTCCCGCCCCAGGTCGACTCGATGTGGCCGGGCAACGGGTACGTGGAGTCCACGCTGACGCCGGAGTTCACGGTCACCGGCCACGACGAGGACGAGTGGCCCGGCGGCGAGCTGAACTTCATCTTCAACGTCTGCCTGGTCTCCGCCCCCGACACGTGTCCCGCGACCGGCCTGGTCAAGGGCGACTCCAACACGGGTGCGCAGAGCGCGAGCTGGGCGGTGCCGCAGGGCAAGCTCAAGTGGGGCGAGCAGTACATGTGGCAGGCCCTGGTCACCGACGGCAAGAACTCCAGCCCGGCGACCGGGTGGAGCACGTTCCGCACGGTCGTGCCGCAGCCCCTGGTCTCCTCGCACGTCTCCGACAGCGCCGGCACGGCCGCCGTCAAGGGCATCGACCCGCTGACCGGCCAGTACTCGGCCACCACCACGGACGCGAGCCTCACCACCGCCGGTCCCGCGCTGGCGATCACCCGCTCGTACAGCAGCCTGAACTCCCGCTCGGGGATGTTCGGCGTGGGCTGGACCACCGCGTACGACATGAAGATCGTCACCGACCAGGACCTGACGGGCAACGTCGTGGTCACCTACCCCGACGGGCGGCAGGCGCGCTTCGGCCGTAACCCCGACGGCACATACGCGCCGCCCGAGGGCCGGTCGGTGAGCCTGGTGAAGACCGATCTGGCGTGGTTCCTCCGCGACAAGTCCGGCGGCGCGTACGTGTTCGACCCGAACGGCCGGTTGACCGCGATCTACGACGACGACCAGCACGGCGAGTACCTCACCTACAACGGTGACGGCACCCTCGCCAAGGTCGTGAACAAGGTCAGCGGCCGCGGCCTCTACTTCACCTGGACCAGCGGACTGGTGACCTCGGTCGCCACCGACGCGGCCCAGGGTGCGCCCGCGTGGACCTACGGCTACGGCTACGGCCTGCTCGCCCAGGTCTGCCCGCCGGGCACGACGACGGCCTGCACGAAGTACTCCTACAAGATGGTGTCGCACTACCGGACGTCCGTCGTGGACGCCGCCCCCGCGATGTACTACCGCCTCCACCAGAGCGCGACCAACGAGACCCAGCTCTTCGTCGGCCAGGACGACGCGCAGGCGGTCAACCTGGCCTACGGCGCGGCGGGCGCCCCGGCCGGGACCACGGACGGCTCGGCGACGTTCAACGGGACGAGCTCCTACCTGCGCATGCCGTACAGCATCACCGACGACACCACCTACGCGGCGGTCGGGATGTGGTTCAAGACCACCAAGGGCGGCGTCCTGTACGGCGCGCAGATGAACACGCTGGAGGACTCACGGGGCCCGCTCCCGTGGGGCTTCCTGCCGATGCTGTACGTCGGGACCGACGGGAAGCTGCACGGCCAGATGGCCGACGACGGCAGCTGCGGATCGATGGCGTCGACCGCGGCGGTGAACGACGGGACCTGGCACCACGTGGTGCTGACCTCGAGCGGAACCTGGCAGAGCCTGTACGTGGACGGGTCGATCGTGGCCAGCCGCTCCAAGCAGATCAAGGCGACCCACCTGCCGTACGCCAGCGTCGGGGCGGGCTACATGACCACGTCGGGCTGGTGCCCCGCCGCGCCCACCGACGCGCGCGGCCACTTCACCGGCCAGATCGACGACCCCGCCTTCTACACGCACCCGCTCGGCCCCACGTCCGTCGCCGCCCAGTACGCGGCCGGGCAGTACACGGGCGCGCTGGAGACGGTCAAGCTGCCCTCGGGCAAGCTGCAGGCCACGCTCGTCCACGACACCCAGAACGACCGCGTCGCCTCGGTGACCGACGCGGGCGGCGGGCAGTGGAAGGTCTACCCCGCCCAGACGCAGGCGAGCACGGAGTACTACCCGAACGCCGTCCTGGACGCCCGGCCGCGCGAGTACTACCGCCTCGCCGAGTACTCCGGCACCCGGGCGGCCAGCGCCGCGTACGGCGACGGGCGCGACACCGACGCGACCTACCACAACGTCACCCTGGGCCAGGCCGCGCCCATCTTCCTGGGCACCGGCGGAGACTCGGCCGCCGGGTTCAACGGCTCCAGCTCCTACCTGGAGCTGCCCGACGGCGAGATCAAGGGCGGCGGCGACCTCTCGGCGGAGCTCTGGTTCAAGACCGCCAAGCCCGGCGTCCTGCTCGCCTACCAGGCCCAGGCCATCACCGACCCGGCCGGACCGCAGGCGAACTACACGCCCGCCCTGTATGTCGGGACGGACGGCAAGCTGCGCGGCCAGTTCTGGGACGGCGCCGCGGTCGCGCCGATCACCACGAGCAAGACCGTGACCGACGCGAGCTGGCACCACGCCGTCCTGACGGCCTCCGGCGGCACCCAGTGGCTCTGGCTGGACGGCGCCGTGGTCGGGACCAGGTCCAAGGGGCCGGTGTCCACGGTCGCGCAGAACCACGTCTACGTCGGCGCCGGCTTCATCGCGGGCAACTGGCCCGCCAGGCCCTCGGACACCCTGGGCCACTTCACCGGCACCATCGACGAGGTGGCGCTCTACTGGAGCAGCCTGGGCACGGACGCGATCGAGGCGCACTACCGCGACGTCGCGACGTTCGGCATCCCCGCCACCACCGTGCTCGCCGCCGACCCGCGCGGCAAGGCGATGGTCTACAGCTACGACCCCAAGAACGGCGGCCGCCCGACCTCTCTGTACGACGCCTCCGGCGGCACCACCCGCTACGGCTACGACCTCAACGGCAACCTGGCCTCGGTGACCGACCCCGACGGGCACACCACCCAGCTGTACAACGACAACCGGGGCAACCCGGTCATGAAGGTGACCTGCCGGGGACCGCGCTCCTGCCAGACCTCGTACTTCACCTACTACCTGGACGCCGGCAACCCGCTGAACCCCCGGAACGACAAGCTCACCGGCGCGTTCGACGCCCGCGCCGGCGCCGGGAACGACCCGGCGCACCGCACCAGCTACACCTACGACATCTCGGGCGACCTGCTCACCGTCACCACGCCTCCCGTGGGCGGATCCGCCGACGGCCGCACCACCAGGTACGCCTACACCGACGGCACCGAGGCCGCCGTCGGCGGCGGCACCGTCCCGGACGGGCTGCTCGCCTCCGTGACCACCCCCGCCGGCAAGGCCACCCGGTACGGCTACCGCCAGAACGGCGACCTCGCCCAGGTGACGGACCCGGCCGGGCTCGTCACGAAGTACGACAACGACAGCGCCGGCCGGCCCATCACGGTGACGGAGATCTCCGACACGTTCCCGAACGGCGTCACCACCTCCATGGGGTACGACGCGCTCAACCACCTCACCGCCTCCGTCGGCCCCGCGACCACGGACGTGATCAGCGGCGTCAAGCACCTCCCATGGGTCATCTACACCTATGACGTCGACGGCAACGTCACCAAGGTCGAGCAGACGGACCCGACCGGCAAGGACGTCACCCGTACGACGATCTACACCTACGACTCCGCCGCCCGGGTCTCGTCCGTCAAGGACGCCGAGGGCAGCACCACCACCTATGGGTACGACGACTACGGCAACCTCACCAGCACCGTGGACGCCACCGGCGCCGACTACCGGCGCACCTACGGACCGACCGGCCTGCTGCTGACCACCAGCCTGGCCAACTGGGTGGGCGACCCGCTGGACAACGACGCCCCCAAGGAGCTGGTCCTCGAATCCCGCGCCTACGACCCGGCCGGGCGCCTGGCCACGGTCACCGACGCCATGGGCCGCACCACGCGCTACCGCTACTTCGACGACAACCTGGTCGAATCGGTCTGGGCCGAGGGCTTCCACAACGCCGACGGGACCACCAGGGACATCCCGCTCGAGCAGAACACCTACGACAGCGCGGGCAACCTCATCCAGCGGATCAGCGGTAACGGCAAGAGCACGACCGCCTACACCGTGGACGCCGCCAACCGGGTCACCGAGGCGCTGCTGGACCCCTCCGGCATCAAGCGCAAGACCACGTACGGGTACGACGACGACGACCACGTGATCTCCCTCGTCCAGGCGCAGAACAACGCCTACACGTGGACCTCCTTCGACGTCGACGCGCTGGGCCGGACCCTCTCCCAGAAGGTCTTCGACGGCGACAAATGGCTCACGACCTCCTGGACCAGGGACCAGCGGGGCCTGCCGCGGACGATGACCGACCCCCGTGACGCGGTGACCGACTACACCTACGACGAGGCGGGCCGGCTCACCACGACCAAGGCGCCGACGGTGGCCGTCGAGCACTCGGGCGGCGCGCCGTACAACGTCAGGCCGACGACGCGGTCCGGCTACAACACCTTCGGCGACGTCGTGACGAGCGAGGACGCCGAGGGCTACCGGACCACGATCACCTACGACGGCATGAGCCGGCCGCTCGCCCTCACCATGCCCTCGTACACGCAGCTCGGCGCCGGCGCCACGGTGACCGCGGGCTCCACCACGAAGTACGACGCGCTGGGCCGCGCGACGAGCGTCGTGGACGCGCTCGGCCACGGCAACACCTACACCTACGACCAGCTCGGCAACGTGGTCGCCACCACCGACGCGGCGGGCAAGCAGTCACGGTCGGGCTTCGACGCGGCCGGGGAACTGCTCTGGACCCGGGACCAGGCGGGCCGGCTGACCGGCGCGACGTACGACGACCTCGGCCGCCGGATCTCCACCACCGCCGTCGATCGCACACCGACCTCGGCCGGGTACACCACCACCTACGAGTACGACGACGCGGGCAACCTGACCTACGTCACCTCGCCGTCGGGCGCGCGCAGCCAGTTCGGCTACAACGCGGCGGGCGAGGTCATCGTCGACGTCAACCCGCTGGTCCAGGCCCGCTGGTACACCCGCGACCACGCCGGCCGGGTGACCAAGGTCCTCAACCCGGACGGCACCAGCAGCACGCTCACGTACGACGGCGCCGGCCGGGCGACCGCGCTGGCCGATCTGGACGCGGCGGGCAAACAGCTGCGGTCGATGACGATCGGCTACGACCCCGGGAGCAACCCGGTCACCGTCAACAGGCCAGGCGGCGGGGTCAGCACCTACGAGTACGACGCGCTGAACCGGCTGACCGGCCAGCACGAGAAGTCCACGTCGGCGCACACCATCACCACGACGTTCGGCTATGACGCGGTCGGCAACCGCACCCGCTTCACCGACGGCAACGGCAACGCGACCTCGTACGCCTACAATCCGTGGAACCTCCAGACGGCGATGCTCGTACCGGCGACCACGGCGTACACCACGCTCGCCGACCGCCGGACGATCACCGACTACGACGCGGCCGGCCGCCCGGTCCAGGTCACCAAGCCGGGCGGGGTCACCGTCACCCGCACCTTCGACGCGCTGAACCGGCTCACCGCGGAGACCGGCGCGGGCGCCGAGAGCGCCACCACCGCCCACAGCTTCGGCTACGACGACGTCGGCCGGCTGACCTCGGCCGGGGGCGACACCTTCGGCTACGACGATCGCGATCATCTCGTCAGTACGTCGGGGCCGTCCGGCACGGCGTCGTTCACCTACGACGGCGACGGCCGCATGAAGACCCGCACCGACAAGGCGGGCACGGCCGCCTACGACTACGACGCGGGCAGCCGCCTCAAAACGGTCCGCGACCCGCTCACCGGCGGGACCTCGATCTACTCCTACGACTCGATGGACCAGCTCAAGGGGGTGGACTACGGCGGCGCCAAGCGCGCCTTCGACTACGACGACCTGCACCGGCCCGCCTCCGACACGCTCACGAACACCGCCGGCGCGGTGCTGGCCGCCGTCACCTACGGCTACGACGACGCCGACCGGCTCACCAGCAAGACCACGACCGGTACGGCGGGCGCGGGGGCCAACACCTACGGCTACGACCTGGCGGGCAGGCTGACGTCCTGGAACTCGGTCGCCTACGAGTACGACGACGCCGGCAACCGGACCAAGGCCGGCACGGCCGCCGCCGCCTACGACGCGCGCAACCAGCTGGTCTCCGACGGATCGGCCGGCTACGCCTACTCGGCACGCGGCACCCTGAAGTCGAGGACGCCGACCGGCGGGAGCGCGAGCGCCACGAGCTACGACGCGTTCGACCGGATGATCAGCGACGGTGCCGCGACCTACGCCTACGACGGGCTGGACCGGGTCGCGTCCGCCGCGGGCCGCGCGTTCAGCTACTCCGGCCTGGGCAACACCCCGGCCGCGGCGGGCGACGAGCTCTACGGCAGGGACCCGGCGGGCGACATCGTCTCCGTCGCGGGCCTGTACGCCTACACCGACCGGCACGGCGACCTCACCGCCACCTTCACCGGCGCGGGCGCGCTGACCGATTCGGTGGCCTACGACCCGTACGGGAAGGTCGTCGCCAGCTCGGGCACCAAGCGGGGCGTCGGCTACCAGGGCGGCTGGACCGACCCGGCCACCGGCAAGGTCAACATGGCCGCCCGCTGGTACGACCCCGGCACCGGCGCCTTCCCCAGCAGGGACACGCTCGAGGTGGACCCGATGCCGTCGGTGAAGGGCAACCGCTTCACCTACGCGGACGGCGACCCGCTCGGCCGGGTGGACCCGACCGGCCACTTCGGCTGCCCCGCCTTCGTGTGCGGCACCGCCAAGGACGTCATCAAGGTCGTCAAGGTGAACATCGCCAGGCCGGTCTGGAACGCGGCCGACTACATCCTCGTCGGCGGCGGGGAGGTCGGCGCGGCCGCGCGCGGCTCACGGTTCTGCGGTCCGGTCTGGCTCTACTGTCTCGCGGCGGTCGGCGTCACCGCCGGCGTGGCCTACTACGCGGCGAAGTGGTGGAAGAACAACTGGTGGAAGGGCTGGCCGGACGGCAGCGGGCCGTACATCGACTACCCGGACGGCGGCTCCTCGCCCGGCAAGGGGAAGTCCGGCGACCCGGACGGGGACGGTGACCCCGACCCGGGCAAGCACGGCTCGCCCAGGAAGACGCCCAAGGCTGACCCGCCGCCGCCTCCGCCGCCCACGCCGCAGGAGCTCGCCGACATCGCCGCGAAGACGCGCGCGACCAGGCCGGGCCCCATCGACCATGACCGGCTGCCCGGTCCTGCGGGCACCTCGCTGGCCGACGCGCTCGACAAGGGCCTCACCCACAGGGTCGACAACGCCATCGACAAGATCCTGGACAGGGTCGGCGTGGCCTTCACGCCGACCGAGGCCGGGGCGGGCGACGGGCAGCCCAACGGCGGGCTCGACCCGGCACCGCACGTCGTCGGCGGGTGCTCGGGGGTGTTCGGCGCGGACGCGATGCAGGACTGCCGCGTCGATCCGGGCCCGGCCGTCCCGCAGGACCCGGCGGTGCAGCTGGACCCCTGCCGTGGCGTCACGGGCGCCGGCTCGGCCTGCCTCGCCGCGGGGGAGTCGCCCCTGTCGAACGCGAGGGACGGCGGCGGCGACGGTGCGGGCACGTTGGGGATGTCCGCCGACGACTCCTTCAGGCTGGCTCGCGCGGGAGACAGGCCGCGCTGGGGTGCCAGGCTACCGATGAACATGGACACGGTCCGGCGGGTGGCGCAGGACTGGGACATCCGGATCGACGACCTGACCATCAGGATCGACAAGAGGATCGACGGGCTGGCCGGGGTGACACTTCCCAACCAGGCGGTCCTGCTCCGGCGAGCGGCCTTCCGCAGCGAGGAACTGCTGGCCCGCACCCTCGCCCACGAGCGGTTCCACGTGGAGGACTTGCGCGCGGGCGGCGCCTATCCGACGTCCCAGGAAGAGGCGGAACCGTATGAAGAGCGGGCCTATGCCTTCGAGGACGATTGGTGGGCCAACCATCCACGCAACCGGTGACGCGGGAGGAGCCGGGTACGTAGGGCGTAAGACGAGAGGTGGACCCGTTGCCGAACACCCATGACGAGGCACTCCGATGGGAGAGCTGGCTTCATGCCTACGAGCAGGCTCGTGACGAGCTGCCCCGAGCGATCTCCGGGCGCTGCCCGAACTGCGGCCGGGCCTGCCTCCGCCTGGTGTACCGGCTCCGGATCCCGCACCTGCTCGTCGGCGACGCCCACTTCTGGTGCGACCACTGCCTGCAGGGGCCTTACCTCGGGCGCGTCGAGATCCCCGAAGCCGCCGCGGCGGACGCGGACGAGCAGGCGTACCAGCGGGTGAGGCCCACGATCCCGGACTACCAGCTCATCCCTCCTGCGACGTCCGAACTCCCGTAGGCGCCCGGTTGAGCAGGGGCTCGACGGAATCCCACACGGGAGGCTCCGGCCACCCGCCCCCGCCTCCGCGGGCGGCCTCCAGGCCGATGACCGCGCAGGCCAGCAGGTGCTCGCCGGGCGGCAGGTCGCCCGTCAGCGTGGGGATCGTGGTGTGCGGGGCGAGCACGTTCGTGCCGGGCAGGGCCGTGACGAAGGTGCCCTCCTGCCGGCCGAACAGGTCCTCGATCACGCACAGGCCGTGCGGAGAGTCGAGCCTGGCCAGGCCGGGACCGGTGTCGACCCGGGTGGGCGGCTGTTCCCGGCCGACCGCGAAGGCGCCCTCGGCCGTGCGCAGCGCCCGCCCGGTTCTGATCCGGTGCACCCGTACGTGCCACGGGGGCAGCGCCACCAGCCAGGTCTCGATCTCCACGTCGTCCCAGGGCGTCCAGCGCGCGTACAGCACGCCGTCGGAGGCGGAGGGGTCGTGCGGCAGCTCGCACGGCCGCCAGTGCAGACCGTCCTCGCTGAGTGCCAGCGTGCTGTCGAAGGCGCCCTGCTCGAGCCCGAACGTCCCGGCCGGCACGCTGAAGCCGAAACGCGTGGAGTAGGCGAACTTGGCGTACTTGGCCGCGCCGTGCCGCGCCCACGGGGCGTGCTGCCCCGCGCTCAGCAGCACCACGTGCCGCCCCTCCTCGCAGCGCATCAGCGCCACGCCCGCCTCCGGCTGGGTGCTGACGTCGGGCAGCGGGGGCGCGTCGGCCTCCTTGGCGGCCCAGAACGGGTGCTCCGCGGGCAGGGCGAGCGGCAGGAACGCCTTCATGGCCCAGTACGGCGAGCCGGGCGCGTTGTACTGCTCGGCCATGTGCGGCTGCGGGTAGCCGTAGCCGATGGTGAGCAGCCCGGAGGTGTCGCGGATGGGCCGATCGGCCCACCAGCGCAGGTTCCGCAGCAGATGACCCTTGGTCACCTCCCAGGGCAGCGCCTCGACCCCGGCGAAGGCCAGCGCCCCCCAGAACGCCGACTGGGCGAAGCGGTAGGTCAGGCTCCTGCCGAACGGGACGGCGACGCCCTCGCTGGTGAACCAGTGCTGGAAGTCCTGGGCGAACGCCGCGGCCCGCTCCCGGAAGCGCCCGGCCCTGGCCTCGTCGTCGCCGAGCGCCGCGTAGATGAGGCCGTAGTAGTGCATGGCGAACGGGATGTAGTAGTCGCGCTGCCACTTGGGCCCGTCGGTGTACCACCCGCGTCCGAGGTCGAACTCCTCCAGCC
This sequence comes from Nonomuraea helvata, assembly GCF_039535785.1. Taxonomy (NCBI): domain Bacteria; kingdom Bacillati; phylum Actinomycetota; class Actinomycetes; order Streptosporangiales; family Streptosporangiaceae; genus Nonomuraea; species Nonomuraea helvata. The sequence goes on along the minus strand of NZ_BAAAXV010000005.1, from coordinate 510,936 downwards.
GGTCGAGTCTGGCCGTGTTGACGTCGTGGTCGTGGGAGACCCCGACGCGGTCGAGCCCGAGCCCCACCATGACCGGGAAGAACAGCCAGTTGTTGTCGTTCGGCTCCACGGTGACCGCGTGCCGCAGCCAGGCGGCCACCGTGTCACGCTGCCGGCCGGTCAGCGGGTCCCAGATCTGCTCGGGGGCCAGGGCGAGGGTCAGGCCGAGGGCGGCGGTCTCGACCAGCCGCTGGTTGCGGTCGAAGGCCGCGCCCCAGTAGTCGGGGTGCTCGGGGTCGGTCCCGGCGGCGAGCCCCGTGCGCCAGAGCTCCCAGTGATCGAACGACCCGCCGCCGGCCGCCAGCGGCGCCAGCCCCCACAGCGGGCGTGCAAACGCTTCCAGTTCGGCGGCCGCGTTGTCGTAGTGCGCCGTGTTGAAGCCGAGCCGCAGCCGCCCCCTGCCCGGGCTGAACCGGGAGATCAGCGGATCGACCAGGTCCAACACCTGCCGCCTCAGGTCGTCTCGGTCGTCGCCAGGCCGCCCTGCGCGGTCGTCGGTGTCCACGGGTTCTCTCTCCTCCGCTGGGAAAGCGCTTTCAGGACAGGGTTCCCGCCGTCGCCCTCACTTGTCAACAGTCAGACGGTCACCCGGGGCGGTGCCACCCGGGGCGGTGCGGTGCTGTCGCGGACGTGCAGCTCCATCGGCAGGCTCACCGGCTCCCCGTCGTGGCCCACGGTCATGAGGGCCTCCAGCATCTCGGCCGCCTGCTTGCCGAGCTGCCCGCGGGGCACCGACACCGTGGTCAGGCTCGTGTGCGCCACGTGCTCCAGCGCGATGTCGTCGAACCCGACCACCGACAGGTCCTCCGGCACCCGCACCCCGAGCTCGCGCATCCGGGTCACCGCCCCCAGGGCCACCAGGTCGTTGTAGGTGGTGAGCGCGGTGGCGCCGGTGCCGGCCACCTCGGCGGCGGCCTCGTACCCGGAGCGGCTGGTGGACCCGCACGGCAGGATCGTGACGGAGATGCCGAACGCCTTGGCGGCCTCCAGCGCCCTGATCCGCTCGGAGTTGGCCCAGGACACCTCGGGCCCGCTCAGGTAGGCGACCCGGCGGTGGCCCAGCTGCGCCAGGTGGCCGCAGATCAGCATCATCCCGCCGAAGAAGTCGGCGGAGATGGCGGGCGCGGCGATGCCGGGGACTATCCGGTCGAGCAGGACGAGCGGGTGGTCCCGTGCGGTCAGCGCGACGAGGTCGGCGCGCTCCATGCGGGAGGAGCAGAGCAGCACCCCGTCGCAGCTGCGCATCAGGTCCTCCACCAGGCCCTGCTCGATCGAGGGGTCGTCGTCCGACTCCATGACCATGACACGGCGTCCGTGGGAGTGGGCGACCGCCGAGACGGCCTTGAGCACGTCGGGGAAGTAGGGGTTGGCCAGGTTGGGGACCAGCACGCCGATGGTGCCCCACTCCCCGCGGGCCAGACCTTGCGCCGCGGCGTTGGGCCGGTAGCCCAGCTGCCTGACCGCGTCGTGGACGCGCTCCGCGAGCGAGGGGTCGACCTTGGCCGTGCCGTTGAGTACACGGGAGACCGTCGAGGGCGACACCCCCGCCGCCGCCCCGACGTCGCTGATCGTCACCCGTGGCGCGCGGCCCTGCCGCACATTACGCACCTGCTCCTCCTACCCCCGTGTGGCGCCCGTCAGCCGAGCAGCCCGCGCAGATGATCGAGATCCTTCCGTACGACCGCCACCGGATCGGCCGCCGGGTAGTGGACGTGCAGCGACAGCAGGCCGGCGTAGCCGCGGGCGCGCAGCCCGGGGATGATCTCCGGCCACGGGACCACGCCTCCGTCCGCGAACGGCTGCCACTCGCACACCCAGCCGTCCGCCGTGGACCGCCAGACGGCGTTCTTCACTCCCATGCAGGCCATCCGATCGCCCAGCAGGTCGACATTGAGAGCCCATGCCTCGCTGCCCTCCTTGGCCTGGTTGCCGGGGTCGGCGTAGAAGCGCACCTCGTCCAGGTCGCCGGCGAGTGCGAGGGCGAGCGAGGCGGACGGATGGATCGTACCGTGATGCAGCTGGAGTGCCAGCTTTACGCCGTGCCGGGCGGCGAGACCGGCCAGGCGGGACAGCGCGGCCCTGGACTCCTCCACCTGGCGCCGGTATCCGGCGGCGGGGTCGTAGCGGTAGAAGCCCGCCCGCACGAGGGGGACGCCGCTCTCGCCGCAGGCCGCGATGATCCGTTCGGCGTCCGCACCGGTGTCGAGCAGGTCGGTGGTGACGATGTCGAGGGTCAGGCCGCGGCGCTCGAGCTCCGCGGCGACGACGGCGATGCCGCCGGGGTCGGCGGGGCTGACCGTCTGCCCCTCGCGAACGAGAAGATCCGCCCCCTCGGCGCCCACCGAGGCCACCGCCTCGGACAGCGGGGCGGCGTCGATGGGGCCGAAGGGCTTGGTGAAGGCGAGCAGGCGCACGCGTTACTCCAGAGTCTCTCAGAAAGCGCTTGTAGCGATCGAGTCAAGGTGCCGGTTTACAGGCATCATGGGCGAGCATCCATCTGAAACCGCTTTCTCACAAGCCTTGAATCAGATTATGAGCCGGGGTTACTCTCGGACCCACCCCCCGGGCAAGCGCTTACCAGCTGCCCCAGCACCTCCGGCCCCTTGGGAGGGCTCCATGAAACCTCGTGGCACTACCGCGATGATCACCGCGGCCATGGCATCAGTGCTCCTGGCAGCGTGCGGCACATCGAGCAACGGCAACAGCGGCGGCGGCGGCTCGCAGACCACGCTGCAGATCTGGGACTTCTCCGCCGAACAGGTGAACTTCCACAAGGACATCGGCGCCCAGTTCACCAAGGAACATCCCGACATCAAGATCGAGTGGCGCTCGATCACCCAGAACGACTACATGAAGACGCTGCCCCTGGCCTTCCAGAGCAACCAGGCGCCGGACATGTTCTACTGGAACGCGACCGGGCTCTCCCAGCTGCTCGACCAGAAGTGGATCCGCCCGCTCAGCCCGAGCGGCACCGTCCCCGCCGACTTCGCCAAGCGCTGGCCGGACGGGTCCTTCCTGGAAGGCATCAACGTGCAGGACGGGAAGACCTACGGCTTCCCGTTCTCGGAGAACCTGTACTGGGGCTCCGGCTACATGTTCCTCAACAAGCAGGTCTTCCAGCAGGCCGGGCTGGACGTCAACAACCCGCCGAAGACCTGGTCCGACCTCAAGAACACCTGCGCGCAGATCAAGGCCAAGACCAAGGCGCAGTGCATCGCCGCCCCCACCAAGGGCGTGGACATGCAGCGGATCTGGTACGGGCTGATCAGCAGCGTCTCGACGGACGAGTTCTTCGACTACAAGACGGGCAAGTTCGACCTGACCCAGCCCGACCAGGTGAAGACCTTCTCCTTCATCCAGGAGCTCAACAAGGCCGGATACCTGGCGCCGGGCACCAACGACAAGAACTTCTCCCGCCAGCAGTTCGCCGCCGACCAGGCCGGCATCATGTTCGACGGCACCTGGCTGCCGAGCGTGTGGGCCAGCCAGGGCTTCAGCAGCGACAAGTACGTGGTGGCGCCGCGCGTCGACCCGGACGGCGGCCATACCGGCGCGGCCGGCCGCAAGTACGACACCAACAAGTACTGGGTCAGCTCGCAGACCAAGCACCCCGACGCCATGTGGACGTTCATCCAGTGGATGACCGACCCCAACGGCTACTTCGTCAAGCAGTACTACAAGAGCGCCTTCGGCACGCTGGCCTACGTCGACAACGAGAAGATGGTCACCGACCCGGCGCTCAAGCAGATCATGCAGATCGGATCCAAGCCGGGCTACCGGGTCCAGCTCCCCGTGCCGCTGCTCAAGTGCCCCGACATCGCCAAGTCCAAGGCGTACGTCAACGCGCTGGCGAAGAGCCCCGACGGGGAGTGGGAGGCCATGGGCGAGGCGCTGGTCAGCGGCCAGTCCCTGGCGACGGTGGGCGCCGCCATCGTCAAGCAGCGGCAGGCCGCCCTTGAGGAAGGGCTCAAGCAGGAGGCGGCCGCCGGCCTGAAGGTGTCGATGGACTGCTACACCTTCTCCGACTGGGACCACACCAAGGACTACACCTCCGACAAGTACCGCGGCTGACCGGACGGCGCCGTCGGCCACGCGTGCGGGCGGCGCCCCCTTCTCCCTCGTGAGGACATCCATGACAACCACCGGCACCGCCCTCGCCCCCGGCAGGGAGAGGGTGACGGAAGGGGACCGGTCGCCCGCCGGGCGCGTGCCCGAACGCGCCGATCACTCACGCGAGCGCGTCCGCGGCCTCGACAGGCTCTGGCTGATCGTCTTCCTGGCCCCCTTCCTCCTGCTCTACCTCGGCTTCACCATCTGGCCGCTGCTCGCGACGATCTACTACTCCTTCTTCGACTGGTCGGGCATCGGCCCGATCGACCACTTCGTCGGGGTCGGCAACTACGGCACGATCCTGGCCGACCCGCTGTTCTGGCTCTCGGTCGTCAACACGCTGATCTTCGCCCTGCTGACGACCGCCATCAAGCTCCCGATCTCGCTGCTGGCGGCGATCGTGCTCACCCGCAAGTGGCTGCGCGGCAAGCGGTTCTTCCGGACCGTGTTCTTCGCGCCGCTCATCATCCCCGTCGCCATGGCGGGCCTGGTCTTCACCTACCTGCTCAACCCGTCCAACGGCGCGCTCAACGCGATCCTGCGCGACCTCGGCCTGGTCGACCAGGGGTTCGACGTGTTCGCCAACCGGTGGAGCGCGCTGCTCGTGCTCGTGCTCGTCTCCATCTGGCAGATCTTCGGCCAGTACATGATCTACTGGATCGCGGCGCTGCAGAACGTGCCGGAAGAGGTCTACGAGGCGGCCGCCATCGACGGCGCGGGGGAGTGGAAGAAGCTCACCCGCATCACGCTGCCGATGATCAAGCCGGTCGCCGTGATCATCACCCTGCTCGGCCTCGTGAACGCCATGCACGTCTTCGGGCTGGTCGTCACCCTCACCGCGGGCGGGCCCGGCACCAGCACCTACGTGGTGTCCTACTTCATCTACCAGAACGCCTTCGGCGCGGTGCCGTTCGCCTACGGCTACGCGTCGGCCGCGGCCCTGCTGTTCTCCGTCATCGCCTTCGTCGTGGTCTCCGCCCAGGGCGTCGCGGTCCGCCGGGCCCAGCGGCTCAGGAAGGAGTACGGGGTCTGATGGTGACGATCGACAAGACAATGGGCACCAAGACGGCCGGCACCAGGACCAGCGGCGCGAAGCCGGACGGCGCTCAGGCCCCCCGGCGCAGCCAGGCCGTGCGGGCCAACCTCATCGCCCTGCCGATCCTGCTGGTCGTCGGGCTCGTGTGGGTCTATCCCTTCCTGTGGACGATCTCGGCCGCGTTCAAGACCCAGGCGGGGATGTTCACCAGCGGCGCGAGCCTCGTGCCCGACCAGCTGAACTTCGACAACTTCGTACGCGCCTGGGTCAACGCCGGGTTCTCCGGATACTTCGTCAACACGGTGCTCTACTCGGTCGCCTCGACCCTCATCGAGCTGATCAAGGCGGCCCTGTGCGGCTACGTGCTGGCCAGGTACGAGTTCCCCGGCCGCACCCTGCTCTACCGGATGATCGTGGGGACCCTCTTCATCCCGGTCGCCTCGATCATCGTCCCGCAGTTCGTGCTGATCGAGAACCTCGGCCTGCTGAACACGCGGGCCGGGGTCATCCTGGCCATGTCCGGCGGCGCCGGCGCGCTCTACGTCCTGCTGTTCGTCGGGTTCTTCTCCAGCGTCCCGACCGACCTGTTCGAGGCGGCCAAGCTCGACGGGGCCGGCTTCCTCAAGACGTTCCGTCTCATACTCCCGCTGGCCAAACCGGTCATCGCGGTGGTGGTCATCTTCCAGTTCATCAGCAGCTGGAACGAGTTCAACATCCCGCTGGTGTTCACGCTCGGACAGCCCGACCTGCAGAACCTCGCCGTCGGGATGCTGTCCTTCCAGGGCGAGCACGCCACCGACTGGACCGGGTTCGCCGCCGGGATGACGATCTCGTTCCTGCCGATGCTGATGATCTTCCTCTTCTTCCAGAACTACTTCACGCGCGGCCTGGCCGGCGCCACGAAGGGGTGACACTCCACGTGAAGATGAGGCACGGGGCCTTCGCCTACACCTGGGACCTCGTGGGAGACCCCGCGGGAGCCGAGCGCATCGCCGGTCTCGGCGTGAGCACGGTGACCCTGCAGGCCGCCTACCACTCGGTCCGGGCCATCACCCCGTGGCATCCACGCCACCGCGTCGTGCAGGCCGAGCACGCGGCGGCCTACTTCCGGCTGCGCCCCGACCGCTGGCGCGGGCGGCTCCGGCCGTACCCGCCGAGCTGGGGGGTGTCCGACGAGGACCGGTTCGGCACGGCGCTGGCCGCGCTGGCGGAGGCCGGGCTGCGGGCCGAGGCCTGGATGGTGCTCACGCACTCCACGGTGCTGGGCCGCGAAGCGCCCGACCTGACGGTCAGGAACGCCTACGGCGAGTCCTACCCCTACGCGCTCTGCCCCGCCCAGCCCGACGTCCACGAGTACGCGCTCACCCTCGTGCGCGAGGTCTGCGAGCAGTACGACGTGCCCGCGCTGATGCTGGAGGCGTGCGGCTGGCTGGGCGCCGAGCACGCCGGCCACCACGAGAAGACCTCCGGCGCCCACCTGTCCGCCTGCGGCAGGGCGCTGCTGTCCATCTGCCTCTGCCCGGCCTGCCGGGCCGGGCTGGCCGGGCGCGGCCTGGACGTCGAGGAGCTGGCGCGCGACGTGCGCGCCGCCGTGGACGGAGAGCTCCAGGAGGGCGTCCCGGCCGGGACGAGCCTGGACGACGTGCTCGGACGCGAGCGCGCCCAGGCCCTGTACGGCCACCGCGGCCAGGTCATCGGCGACCTGGTCCGGGCCGTGGCGGCGCTGGCCGGCGGCCGCGAGCTGCTGCTCATGGCCACCGACGACCCGCAGGTCACCGGCCCCGACGTGGGGATCGACCTGGCCTCCTTCGACGCGCCGGTCGACGCCTACGTGCTCAAGTACTGGGGGCAGGAGGAGGCGGCCGTGGCCCAGGTGAAGGCCGCGGCGAGCCGTACCGACGTGCCCCTCGTCGCCAACCTCACCGTGCTGGAGGACGGCCACGCCCGGATCCCGGCACTTGCCGCCGACCTCGTCGCCGGGGGAGCGCGGCAGCTACGTTACTACCACGCCGGGCTCGGCTCACCCGCCCGCCTGGCCAGCGTGCGAGCCGCGGCTCGCCTGAAGGAGAGTTCATGCTGAACGGCCTGTACGTGATGGACCCGAACCGCTTCGACGACGTCTACGGCCCCGAGGCCCGGCAGGCGATCGAGCGGCACCTGACCATCACGTCGCCCCTCCTCACCGCCGACCGGATCACACCCGACGTGCTCGCCGGCCTGGAGGTGCTGGTGACCGGGTGGGGGGCGCCCAAGCTGGACGCCGAGCTGCTCGCCGCCGCGCCCAAGCTCTCCCTGGTGCTGTACGGCGCGGGCTCCATCCGCCCGATGGTCACCCCGGAGATGTGGGCCAGGGGTGTGCGGGTCACCTCGGCGGCCACCGCCAACGCCACTCCGGTCGCCGAGTTCGCGCTCTCCCAGATCCTGTACGCGCTCAAGCACGGCTGGCGCTACGTGCTGGCCGCGCGCGCCGCCGCCGCCACCGCACCGCGCGGCCCCGAGCTGGGGGCCTACGGCGCGACGGTCGGGCTGGTCTCGCTCGGCGCCACGGGCCGGGCCACGGCGCGGCTGCTCGCCCACCACCGCCTCGACGTGCAGGCCTTCGACCCGTACGCCGACCCGGAGCAGGCGAAGGAGCTCGGCGTGCGCCTCGTCGGCCTGGAGGAGCTGTTCGCCACCTCCGACGTGGTCAGCCTGCACTCGCCGCTCACCCCCGAGACGCGGCGCATCGTCGGCGCCGCGCTGCTGGAGTCGATGAAGCCCGACGCCACCCTGATCAACACGGCCCGCGGCGGCCTCGTGGACGAGGCCGCGCTCGTGGACGTGCTGAGCCGGCGGAGTGACCTGTTCGCCGTACTCGACGTCACCGACCCCGAACCGCCCGTCGCGGGATCGCCGCTGTTCACGATGCCCAACATCGTCGTCACCCCGCACGTGGCGGGCAGCCTGGGCCACGAGCGGCGCCGCCACGGGGAGGCGATGGCCGAGGAGCTCGCCCGCTACGTCGCGGGAGAGCCCCTGCTGTACGAGATCACCGAGTCCGGCCTGGCGCTGAGGGCATGAGCCGGACCACCCTGGTGCTGCTGCCGCCGCACGATCCGGCCACCGCCGACTGGCGGGCCCGGCTGGAGGAGGCGGTGCCGGAGCTCGTCGTGCTTGAGCCCGGGACCCTTTCGGAAGCGGCACAGGCGCTGGCGGAGGCCGACGCCGCCTACGGCACCCTGCCCGCGGACCTGCTGGCGCACGCCGGACGGCTGCGCTGGCTGCAGGCCGCGCAGGCCGGGCCGCCCCCGGGGTTCTACCACCCGGCCCTGGTCGCGCACCCCGTGCAGGTCACCAACATGCGTGACACCTACACCGACCACGTGGCCGCGCACGCGCTGGCGCTGGTGCTCGCGCTGGCCAGGGGCCTGCCCCGGTACGCCCGCGAACAGGCCGGCGCGCGCTGGGCACCCGACTGGGACCCCGGCGCGGTGCTCTCCATGGGCGAGGCCACCGCCCTGGTGGTGGGAGTGGGCGCGGTCGGGGCCGAGGTCGGCAGGCTGCTGGCGGCGTTCGGCACCAGGGTGGTGGGCGTGGACGCCCGGCGCGGTGGCCCCGTGCCGGGCTTCGCCGAGGTGCTGCCGGCAGACGGCCTCGACCGGCTGCTTCCCGAGGCGGACCTGGTCATCCTGACCGTTCCGCACACCCCCGCCACCGAGGGCCTGCTGGACGCGCGGCGGATGGCGCTGGCCAAGCCCGGGGCGTACGTCGTCAACATCGGCCGCGGGCCCATCCTGCGGCTCGACGACCTGGTCGCCGCCCTGTCCACGGAACACCTGGCCGGCGCGGCCCTGGACGTCTTCGAGACCGAGCCGCTGCCCGCCGATCACCCGCTCTGGCGGCGTCCCGACGTGATCATCACCCCGCACGTGGCGGGCGTGGGGCCACATGCCGACGAGCGGCGCTTCGCCGTACTGCTGGAGAACGCCCGGCGCTTCGTGGCCGGGCGCGAACTGATCAACCTGGTCGACAAGTCCGAATGGTACTGAAAAACGTGAATCGGATAGCACGCGTCGAGACCTTCACCGTGGCCCTCCCCTCGCTGCGCGACTTCGCCGTCGCGGGCGGCTCCGTCGTCCAAGGCGGCCGTCCGGCCGTCAGAGTCCTGGTGAAGGTCACGGCCGACGACGGCGCCACCGGGTGGGGCGAGGCCACCCCGATCCCCTCCTGGACGTACGAGACCACCGAGTCCATCGTCTCCACCATCGAGGGCTACCTGGCACCGGCGGCCGTCGGCCGCCCGCTGTGGGACCTGGACGGGCTCTGCCGCGCCTTCGACCGCACCATCAGCAAGGGCTTCTCGATCGGCATGCCGCTGGCGCGCGCGGCGGTCGACGTGGCCTGCCACGACGCCTACGCCCGCAGCCTCGGCGTCTCCCTCGGCGAGCTGTGGGGCCGGCGCAGGCGCGACACCATCGAGATGGCCTGGATCGTGGCCACCGAGTCGGCGGACGCGGCCGCCGGCTCCGTGGCCGAGGGCCGCGCGCACGGCTACCGCCACGTCAAGGTCAAGGTCGGCCTGCACGACGAGGACGAGGACGTGGCCATCGTGGAGGCCGTGCGCGCCGCCGCCCCCGACGCCGTGCTCTGGGTGGACGCCAACCAGGGCTACACGGCCGCCGCCGCGCTCCGGGTGGCCAGACGCCTGGCCGATCTGAACGTCGCCGTCTTCGAGCAGCCGCTGCCGTCCAACGACATCGCCGGTCTGCGCCGCCTGCGTGACGCCAGCCCCATCCCGGTGGCCGTGGACGAGAGCCTGCGCCACCCGAGCGACCTGGCGACGTTCGTCCGGCTCGACGCCATCGACGTCGCCGTCGCCAAGGTGCAGCGCTGCGGCGGGCTGACCCTGGCGCTGCGCCAGTGCCAGCTCGCCGAGGACGCCGGCCTGGCGATCATGGGCTCCGGCCTCACGGAGTCCGACATCGGGCTGGCCGCCTCGCTCCACCTGTTCGCCGCGTTCGGCGTGGACACGCCGGTCGACCTCAACGGCCGGCAGTTCATCACCAGCCCCTACGCCACGGATCCGGTCATCACCGTCGCTGACGGCGTCGCCCACGTGCCCACCGGCCCCGGCCTGGGGATCGGCGTGGACGAGGACGCGGTCCGCGCGCTCGCTCTCTGACGGGGTCCACTACTCCTTAGGCTTGACTAATCACGGGGAGTTGCTGTGCTATGTCTGCAGACCCTGCTGCCTCATATCGGGCGAAGTCCCCCAAAGGGATGTCCAGCTCTGGAGGTTTCGGATGGCCGAGTCATCGGATGGCGAGGAGATCTCTCTCGAGGGAATCGATCTGGAACTCGGCGAGTTCGACCTGAGCTCCGTCGAGGAACTGGAAGGAACGGTGCTGGGGCAGATCCTGACGGAGCTCTATCCGCAGGAGATGGCCGGCGGCACGCTCGGGCAGATCTTCAGCTCGCACAGCCGCCACAGCGCGTTCAGCTCGCACAGCCGCCACAGCGCGTTCGGCTCGTTCAGCGCCTTCAGCGCCCACAGCCAGCACAGCCAGCACAGCGCGTTCAGCTCGTTCGACTCCTTCAGCTCGTTCAGTTCCTTCGACTCGTTCAGCTCGCACAGTTCGTGGTCCGGACGTGGTTGAGGCCGCGCCGTTCAAGTCGTTCATCTGCAAGGTGGCGTCGCGGTGCAACCTCGACTGCGACTACTGCTACGTCTACCACCACGCCGACCAGTCCTGGCGGCGGCAGCCGCACCGCATGTCGGTGGAGACCGCGGCCCGGCTGGGGCAGCGGATCAACGAGCACGCCCTGGCCCACGGCCTGCCGCAGGCCGACATCATCCTGCACGGCGGCGAGCCGCTGCTGCTCGGCGTGGACTATCTGCGGACGTTGTTCGAGACGGTCACCCGGCACGCGCCCGACGTCCGGATCCGCTGGAACGGGCAGACGAACGGCGTCCTGTACACCGAGCAGGTCCTGGCCTTCTGCCAGGAGTGGGAGCTCTCCTTCGGGCTCAGCATGGACGGCCCCCGCTCGGTCCAGGATCTGCACCGGCTCGACCACGCGGGCCGCTCCTCGTTCGAGGCCGTGGAGAGGGCGATCGCCCTGTTACAGACGGCGCCCCGGCTGTGGGGCGGCATTCTCGCGGTCGTCGACCTGGCCGCGGATCCGCTGGAGACCTACTCCTACTTCCGTTCGCTCGGCCCGTCGTCGGTTGACTTCCTCCTGCCGCTCGGCCACCACGACCGCAGGCCGCCGGGCAAGGATTCCCCCCAGGCCACGCCGTACGCCGACTGGCTCCTGCCGATCTTCGACGTCTGGTACGCCGAGAAGCCCCAGCCGATCAGGATCCGGCGCTTCCGCGACATCATCGCGCTCTTCCTCGGCGCGACGCAGAGCTCGGAGGAGTGGGGCCTGCAGCCGGTCGACTTCGTGGTCGTGGAGACCAACGGCGAGATCCAGGCCGTGGACACGCTCAAGGTGACCCATCCGGGCGCCTGTCAGCTCGGCATGAACCTGTTCGACCACAGCTTCGACGACGCGCTGACCTCTCCCAAGGTCCGGGCGCGGCAGAACGCGTGGGCGACCCTCAGTGACACCTGCCGGGCCTGCGATCTGGTACGCATCTGCGGCGGCGGCTACTTCCCCCAGCGTTACTCGCGCGAGAACGGGTTCGCCAACCCGTCGGTGTACTGCGCGGACCTGATGAAGCTGATCCGCACCATCGTCGGAACGGTCCGCACCGATCTGAAGAGCCTGGCCAGGCGCGACGAAGGGCGGCACATCCAGTGACTCCCCGGCTCGATCAATCGACCATCGCGGCGTTCGCCAGGCCCGGCGGGTGGACCGACACCACCCGGGCCGTCTTCGCGTCGCGCTACCTGAACACCCTCGTCGGAGTGCGCCGCCTGGCCTCCCTGCTGCCGGAGCCGGTGCTGGCCGCGTCGGGGTTCCCCGGCTGCCTCCAAGCGTTGACCGAGGCGGCCGCACCCGTCCAGCGGCGCGTGCTGGGCCATCCCAGCGTCGCCTTCTGGGTCGATGTGGCCTGGGACCTGGTCCGACGGCGTGCCCACGAACGCTTCCCCGACGTACATCTCGTTCCGCACCTGCGGGAGTTCGCGCGGCCGGCCTGCGCGGCGCTGTACCTGGCAGGGACGGGGCAGCTGGACGCGACCGTCCGCGCCGACGCCCACGGCCGGGTCAGCCTGCCCGGCGCGGGCCTGACGCTGACCATGGGGGAGCCTCGCCGCCGTGTCCGGCTCGCGGTCAAGGAAGCGACGTTCGCCGGCGACCCGCCGTCGTCCCGGGTCCCCAGGCTGTCCGGCGGCATCGAGCTCAACTGGCTCGACCACGATCTGCGGCTCGGCGGCCGCGCCGACTTCTCCTTCGCCGACCTGGACCCGGCCGCCGCGGAGCACTGGCGCGCGACCCTGGAGGAGCAGCTGCACCTGATCGCCCGGGTGTCCGAGCCGCTGGCGGAAGAGCTGTCCGGCGGAGTCAACGTGATCGTCCCGGTGCACTCCCCGGACGAGCGGCGGCATCTCAGCGGCAGCTTCCGCGAAGCGCCCGGCCTCGTCGCGCTCTCCCTGGGCAGGCCACTGTCGATCGTCGAGGCGCTCGTGCACGAGTACGGGCACCAGAAGCTCAACGCGATCATGACGATCGTCCCGCTGATCGTCGACGACGCCGGCGAGGCCCTGCATTATTCGCCCTGGCGGGACGATCCCCGGCCGCTCACCGGCCTGTTGCACGCGGTGTACAGCTTCGCCATGGCCGCGCACTTCCACCGGGGCCTGCTCGACCTCCCGGACGCGGGAGGGATGCGGCCCGAGGAGGTCGTGGCTCGCGCCTACCGGATCGTCCGCCAGATCCGCGTGGGGCTGGACGGCCTGCGTGAACACGCCATCCTGTCGCCGCTCGGTGCGGCGTTCGTCGCGGAGATCGTCGCGTGGGCCGAAGAATGCGCCGACGGGCTGCCGCTGCCCCCACCCGGCGACCGCCACCGCATCGACGCCGACCTCGCGGCGCACCGGGCGCGCTGGGACGAGCGCAACCCGCCCTCGCCCATGCTGGACGAGCCGGCGCCGGTTCTGCCGGATCCCGCGGCGGCCGGCGTCCTGCGCGCATTGGGCCTGCCCGAACAGTGGGTGCCCAACGGCGTCGTCCGGCGCTGGTACACGGGAGACTCGCTGCTGGAGGCGGCCCGGGCGCTGCCGGAGGATGTCGAACTGCCGTCCGTCACGCCCGGCACGTCACTGACCGCGGACCTGGCGGTCGCGCATGTGGCGTACGTGCGAGGCGACTATCGCGCGGCGGCCGAGCACTACGCCTCCTGCGTCGGGCTGGATCCGCGCAGCCCGTACTTCTGGCAGTGCTACGCCTTCGCGCTGCGGCATCTGGGGCGGCGCGACGAGGCCCTGCACATCCTCACCCGGACCGAGCAGCTCATGGCCAAGGCGGAGCCACCCGCCGTCAACCAGGACATACGGCCGTCAGCAGCGCCGATCCTCACGCTGCCCTCCGCACCTCCCGCCCACCCCCGTTCGGTGCTGCTGCCGGTGTCAGAGCCGGTAGAAGCCGAACTGCGCGGCAGCCCTTACTGGAACTTCGTCGCGGCGACACTCGCGGGGGCCCAGCTTCCGACCCTCATCGCCGTGGCTCACGGCCTGAAACCCGCGATGGACGCGTGGATCCCCGAGGACGGCTGGCACCCGTTCCTCGCTCTGGTCGCCGAGCTCGGCCTGCGGTATCACGTGGACGCCTGCTTCGACCGGTTCTCCCCGCAGCTCGCGCAGGTTCCGCCGGGTCAGCTCACCACCACCCGCGCCGCTTTCGCCCCGGCGCTGACCGAGGGCACCGAGGCACACGTCTTCCTCGCCCGCGACAGCGCAGCGCTCGACCGCGTGGTGGCGGCGGGCTGGTATCCGCTGATCGTGAACGGCAAACTTGTCAACAAGCACCGGGCGGACCACGACAAGTTCGGCGACGCCCTCGGCTATCCCCGCTGCTGCCAGGACTTCTTCCGGGCCCGCAACAACTGGCACGACGACAACACCTACTACGCGGCGCTCCGCAACACCCGCGGCGAGCCGTCGCTGCTGTGCAACCCGTTCATCCGGCACCGCGTGCACGGGCTCATCGCGTACATGCCGTGCTCCTATACCTGCGCCTCCACCAGGCAGTACGCCGGACACCTGCGCGACGTCATCCGCGCCGAGCTGCCGGCGTACGCCGACGAGATCGAGCGGGAGAGCGCCAAACTGCTGCTGTGCGTCTCGGAACTGCGGATGTACGGCTTCACCGGAGAGACCCTCACCCGGTCGGCGGATGAGGTGAACATCGACTACGAGAGCGTCGAGTCCCTCTATCCGGTCGAGCACAGCGATCCCCTCGCCGACCTCCTCGCATCCGGCAACCGGTGCACGCTCGACGGCAACATCGTCCATGTGCGCCGCAACGGCGAATACCTGGACTCCTACGAGGCGCGCAACGACCGGCACGGGCCCGAATGCCCGTTCGTCATCTCTTTCGGGAGAGGCTGACCTCATCCACCTCCTGGTCGGTGCTCGGTGCCTATGGGGGCCGGAAGCAGTTTGCCGAACGGGACGACGCGCAGGGCCCGGAGGCGTTCGACGGCGCGCGGGTGGCCGTGGCCGGCGGCGAGCCGGTAGTAGAACCTGGCGATGTCGCGCTTGGCCGAGCCCTCCCGTTCGTACTGCTGGCCGTAGGCGCAGGACAGGTTCGCCGCGAGCTCGATGTTGTACGGATCGCCCGCGAGGGCTTCGGCGCCAGGGTGACGTCGCTGGAGCGCGGCGTGGATCCAGTAGCGCGCCGCCGGAGACTCGCCGGTCAGCACGTGGATGTTCACCATGCGTCAGCTGCTCTTGCTCACTCTGGCGATCATGATCGCCGCGATCACGTGCGCGCTCGTCCTGGCCACCGGCGCGGAATGGCCGGGCGCCCTGCTCAGCGGCGGCGGTGCCGGCGGGGCGACGCTGGCGACCCTGCCCAGACTGCTGAACAGGCGCGACTCATGAGGACCGGGCGGGGTCAGCGGGTGGTCATGAGGGTCAGGCTCTCGTCCTGCACGGATGTCGCGGCGCCCCGGGTGACGCGGTATTCGGCGAGATCGGGACCCTCGCCGTTGACGATCTCCTGAGCCGCGAGGCGGCCGAGCTCGGGTGCGAGGTTGACGCCGCTGTGGGTGACGAGGTGATAGAGGCCGGGTACGCCGGGGTGCGTGCCCGCCAGCGGCAGGCCGTCCGCCGGCACGGGCCGGACGCCGAGGCGGACGCCGGCCAGCCGGGCGGTGCGCAGCGCGGGAAGGACGCGCTGGCCGCCGGCGTGCAACCGTTCGGCCAGGGCGTCGTCGCTCTGGGCGGGCAGCAGCGCGTCGACGGGCCAGGAGATGGAGCAGATCCGGTCGCCGGGGGCGGGGCGCAGGTCCACCTCGGGCGTGGCCAGGATGGCGTCGAGCTGGAGATCGGGGACGGGGGTGCTCTCGCCCACCAGCCCGGGGATCCGGTTCATGGGGAGGTCGGTGCCGGCGAGCGCCGCGACGCGGTCGGCGTCCGGGCCGGTGCAGTTGACCACCCAGTCGGCTTCCCAGCGCCGCGTGCCGGTCTCGACGCCGGTGACGGTGTCGCCCCGGCGGATCAGCGCGTTCGCCCGCAGGCCGTACCTGATGTCGGCGCCGAGCGTGGCGGCGCGGTCGAGCAGGCGCTGAACGAAGAGCGGGGCGTCGTACCACGCGCTCTGGTCGTGGACCACGAGCTCGCTCGCCGTGCATGCCGCGGGATCGACGGCGGGGGCGAGATCCCGCAGCTCGGACGGGTCGGCGAGGCGGCAGGGATGCCCCCAGGACCGGAGGCGGACGGCCCGCTCCCTGAGCCCCCGCTGGCTCTCCTCGCTGTCGCCCCACTGGATGGCGGGCATGGGGTGCCGCCACGACGTGCCCCCGAGCTCCTCGGCCAGCGTGGCGTGCAGGGCGGCGCCGGCGCGGTTCAGCTCGTAGTAGGTGCGCGGGGTCTTCAGATGGGTGACGTCCATGGAGAACGTCGCGCTGGAGGTTCCCGCGGCGGGGCCGCCGGCTTCGATGACGACGACCTGAACCCCTGCGACGGCCAGATGGTAGGCGACGGAGGCGCCGAGCACTCCGGCGCCGAGAACGATGACGCGGGACACGTGGATATCTTTCCTTCGGGGTCAGAGAACCTTGCTGAGGAATGCCCGGGTGCGCTCGTGCCGGGGCTCGCCGAGCACGGCGCCGGGTGGCCCGGACTCCACGACGACCCCGTCGTCCATGAAGACGATGGTGTCGCACACCTCGCGGGCGAATCCCATCTCGTGGGTGACGATGATCATCGTCATGCCCTCGGCGCGTACCAGATCGCGCATGACGTCCAGGACCTCGCCCACGAGCTCGGGGTCGAGGGCCGAGGTCGGCTCGTCGAACAGCATGAGATCGGGCCGCATCGCCAGGGCGCGGGCGATGGCGACGCGCTGCTGCTGGCCGCCGGAGAGCTGGTCGGGGCGGCTGTGCGCCTTGTCGGCCAGTCCCACCCTGGCCAGCAGGGCGTGGGCGCGCTCGCGCACCTCGTCCTTCTGCTCCCTCTTGACCATGATCGGCGCCATCATGATGTTCTCGAGCGCGGTCATGTGCGGGAAGAGGTTGAAGCGCTGGAAGACCATCCCGATGTCCACCCGCTGGGCGGCGATCGCCTTGTCGGGCAGTTCGTAGACCTTCCCGTCGCGCTCCTCGTAGCCGATCAGGCGGTCGCGGAAGTAGAGCCGGCCGGCGTCGATGCGTTCGAGGTGGTTGATGCAGCGCAGGAACGTGGACTTGCCCGACCCGGACGGGCCGATCACGGCCAGGACCTCTCCCTCCGCGACCTCCAGGTCGATGCCTTTGAGCACGTCGAGCGTCCCGTAACGCTTGTGCACGCCTTCCGCGCGGATGAGGGTGTTCATCGGCTGAACCTGCGTTCGATGTAGTGCTGCCCGGCGTTCAGGACGGTCGTGGCCACGAGGTACCAGAAGCACGCCACCGTGAGCAGGGGGACCTGCTGGAAGTTCCTGGAGTAGATGCCCTGGATGGAGGTCAGGAGCTCTGGCACCGCGATGGCGAAGACCAGGGAGGTGGTCTTGAGCATGGAGACGGCCTGGTTGCCCGTCGGCGGGATGATGACCCGCATGGCCTGCGGAAGAATGATCTTGCGCAGGGTCTGGAAGCGGGTCAGGCCCAGGGCCTGGGACGCCTCCGTCTGGCCGGGGTCGACGGAGCTGATGCCGGCACGCACGATCTCGGCCATGTAGGCCGCCTCGTGCAGGCCGAGGCCCAGCACCGCAGCGGCGAGCTGCGTGATGATCTGGTTGGTGTCGAACTCGAAGAACGTCGGCCCCCAGGGCACGCCGAGCCCGATCTTCGGCACCACCGCGGACAGGAAGTACCAGAACAGCAGCTGCACCAGCAGCGGCGTGCCACGGAAGATCCAGATGTAGAACGCGCTCAGCGCCGACAGCAAGGGGTTGGGCGACATGCGCAGCACGGCCAGCACGGCGCCGCCCGCGATGCCCACCACCATGGCGAGCAGCGTGAGCAGCAGCGTGGTGCCGAGACCGCTCAGGACCGCGGGGGAGAAGAGGTACTCGCCCACCACCTCCCACTGCATGCGCGGGTTGGCCACCCACCCCTGCAGCAGGAAGATCGCCAGGAAGCCCAGGACGGCCGCGCCCACCCAACGCCCCGGATGGCGGAGCGGGACGGCCTGGATCCGCTCCTGCGCGGCCGGGGGCGCGGTCTGCCGGGCCGTGGTCACGACTCGCCGCCGTTGATCACTGCTTTGTCGAGGGCGCCTGACGACATCTTCCACTTGTCGAGGATCTTGGCGTAGGAGCCGTTCTCCATCAGCTTCTGCAGCGCCTGCTGCACGGCCTTGGAGAGGTTCTGGTCCTCCTTGTTGACGAGGATCCCGTACGGCAGGAAGCGGTAGGGCTCGCCCACCTGCTTCATCCGGCCGCCGGACTGCTCGGCCTGGTACGTGATGGTGGGCGTGCCGCCGATGAAGGCGTTGGCCCGGCCGGTGGAGACGGCCTGCAGGCAGCCGACCGTGTCGGGGAACACCAGCACCTTGACCGCCGGCTTGCCCGCCGCCGTGCACTTCTTGTTCTGCTGCTCGGCGTCGTCGGCCTGGGCGGTGCCCTGCTCGACGGCCGCCGTCTTCCCGCAGAGATCGTCGAGCGACTTGATCGTTTGCGCGTCCTTCTCCGTGACCAGGAGCGAGCTGCTGGTCTTGAAGTAGTCGACGAAAGTGACCTTCTCGCGGCGTTCCGGCTTGTCGAGCATCGCCTGGATGGCCAGGTCGTAGCGGCGTGCCTGCACACCGGCGATGAGGCTGTCGAAGCTGGCCTGGCTGAACGTCACCTCAACGCCGAGCACCTGGCCGACGGCCTTCATCAGCTCCGGTTCCAGGCCGATGACCGACTTGTTGTCGGTGTCGAGGAAGACCAGCGGCGGATAGTTGTGACCCGCCGCGACGTTGAGCGTGCCACTCTTCTTGATCTTGTCAGGCAGAAGGTCGTGCAATTCCTGACTCTTCTGCTGTGCCGGGGCGGCCGCCTGGGAAGCGCCGCCTCCCGAACAAGCGGTCAGGGACAGGAGTCCCGCCAGGCCGATTGCGGCGGCTGCTTGGGTGGACCGCATCGCGCAGGACACCCCCTCTCTGGCTCAGTACTACTACGTTCCGTAAACACCAATATTGGGGGTCCGTTTAGATACGACAAGGTGAGCGAGCATGCGCATTGGTGCACATCCTGTTCAGTCGTCCTTATTCTCTTCCTCGATCTCACCAGCCAGCCGAGTCCGGGCAGGCGATCGCGTGGCCACATTTCGGCTCGCGATCTGGTGATGCTCATCGCCGTACTGTTAAGTTGGATCGATGCTTACCCCGGCGCAGTTGCAGGCCATCCGTGAGGTGGTCGCCACCGGTTCACTGAGGACTGCCGCCAAGCGTCTCGGCTTCACCCCGTCGGCCATCTCGCAGCAGGTCTCCTCGCTGGAGCGGACGCTGGGCGTCCAGTTGTTCGAGCGTCTGCCGCGCAGCATCCGGCCCACCGCGGCGGGGGCCGAGCTGGCCCGCAAGGCCACGAGGCTGCTGGCCGACCTCGAGGCGGCGGAGGAGGAGATGCGCTCCTTCGCCACCGCCCACCGGGGCAGACTGCGGCTCGGCAGCTTCTGGTCCGCCGGATTCCGGCTGGTGCCCGCCGTGCTCGCCGAGTTTCTCCGCGACCGCCCCAACGTGGACATCCGCTACGAGGAGGGCGATCCGCACAGGACCATTCCCGCGGTGAACGAGGGGCGGCTCGACCTTGCCGTGGTCTTCGAGTACGGCATGGTGCCGCACAGCCGGCCGAAGGACCTGAACCTGACCTTGATCATGGAGGAGCCGCTCTACGTGCTCGTGCCGACCGGCCATCGGCTGGCCGCCCGCAAGCGCATCCAGTTCGGCGAGCTGTCCGCCGAGCGGTGGATCTCCTACACCGAGGGCATGGACGCCTCGCTCAACCTGTCGCACATCTGCGCGGCCAGCGGCTTCGATCCCGACGTGCTGTTCCGCACCAACGACTACAACCTGCCCTTCGAGCTCGTACGCAAGGGGCTGGGGGTGGCGATCGTGCCGGAGCTGGCGATGATCGAGTCGCGCGACGTGTGCGTGTTCCGGCTCAGCGACCCCTCGCACGTTCGCCGGGTCTTCACCGTGTGCCGCGCCACCGACCCCAACCCCATGCTCGCCCACGCCACGAACATGCTCATCAACGCCGCCGAGTCCCTGCACCGGCGCACGGACCTCCCCGTCGCCGTATGAGCCGTCAGGTCATGAGAGGTCGGGCAGCCCCAGGTCGAGGTTGGGCCGGTCGATGCCGCCGTCCACCTCCAGCACCTTGCCGGTCAGGTAGCGCCCGGCCGGGGAGACCAGGTAGAGCACCGCGGCCGCCACGTCCTCCGGCTCGCCTATCCGCCCCAGCGGCGTGGCCTGCTCCATCTGGGTGCGCATGGCCTCGTCGTTCATGACGATGTCGAGCGCGGAGGTGGCGACCGCGCCGACGGCCACCGCGTTGACCCGCACGGCGGGGGCGAGGTCGAGGGCGGCCAGCCGGGTGTAGTGCGCGAGTGCCGCCTTGGCGGTTCCGTAGGCCAGGTAGCCGCGCCCCGCCACACGGCCCACGGCGGAGGAGACGTTCACGACCGCGCCGCCGCCCTGGAGGAGATGGGGGACGGCGGCCCTGGTCAGCTCGTGCGCGACGCCGACGTTGAACTGAAACGCGTTCTCGAGATGCTTGCGCTTCGTGTCGAGGAAGGCGCGGGGCAGCGCGCCGCCCACGTTGTTCACGACGATGTCCAGCCGCCCGAAGGCGTCCGCGGCCCGCTCCGCGAGCGCCTCGGCAGCGCCCGGCACGGCCAGGTCGCCGGGGACGACCAGGGCTCGCCGGCCGGCCTTCTCCACCTGGTCGGCGACCGCGCGGAGCTGCTCTTCTGTGCGGGCGCAGAGTGCCACGTCCGCCCCTGCCTGGGCGAGCGCGACGGCGGTGGCGGCGCCGATGCCCCGGCCCGCGCCGGTGACGATCGCGGCGGCGCCGGTGATCTGGAAGCGGTCCAGGATCATGCCCACCAGCCTAAGGGCTGACTGTAACTTGTTTCAATCAGCCGTTCCTACGCATCGGAGAAGAGCCGCAGGCGGTCCCGGGCGGCGGCGAACGCCGACACGATGCGTTCCACCTGGGCATCGGTGTGGGTGGCGGTGATGCTGACCCGGATGAGCGCCTGGCCGGGCGGGACACCGGGCGAGATCATGGCGGTGGTGAAGACGCCTTCGTCGAACAGCTCCCGCCACAGCCGGAAGCAGAGCAGGTCGTCGCCGACCGGTACCGCGATGACCGGCCGGTCGGAGGGAGCTACCGCGTACCCCATCGCGGCCAGGTCCCCGCTCAACCGCTCGGCCGTGGCCCGCAGGCGGTGGCGGCGCTCCGGCTCCGCGGCGATGATCTCCAGGGCGGCCAGCGCGGCCGCGGCGCACGCCGGGGGCAGTGCGGCGGTGAACACCATGGACCGCGCGTAGTGCCGCAGGTACGCGATGATCTCCGCGCGGCCGGCCACCGCGCCCCCGAGGGTGCCGAGTGCCTTGGAGAAGGTGATGGTCTGCAGATCGACCGCGTTCTCCAGCCCCTGCTCCTCGGCCGCGCCCCGCCCGTTCGCGCCGAGCAGGCCGACGTCGTGGGCGCTGTCCATGACGACGCGGGCGCCATACGCGCGGGCGAGCTTGGCGATGCCCGGCAGTGCGCACACGCTGCCGGAGGTGGAGAACATGCCCTCGGTGACGATCAGCCGCCCCGCACCGGGGTCGCCGGCGTCGAGCAGCCGTTCCAGGTGGTCCATGTCGTTGTGCCGGTAGCGGCGTAACCGCGCTCCGCCCACGCGTACGGCGTCGATCAGGCAGGCGTGGACCAGCCGGTCGCCGATCACCGTGTCGCCGGGCCCGATCAGCGCCGCGAGGGCCAGATTGGCCAGGTAACCCGCGCTGGTCACCATGACCGCCTCCCGGCCCAGGAAGGCGGCCAGCCGCGCTTCGAGCTCCTCGTGCAAGGTGAGCGAGCCGTTGCTGAGGCGTGAACCACCCGTCCCGGTGCCCAGCCGCCGCGTCGCCTCGACCGCCGCCTCCTTCACGCGTTCGTCGCCCGACAGGCCGAGGTAGTCGTTGGAGCCCGCCTGTACGAGCACCCGCCCGTCGATCACGACCTCGCCCTCGCCCGGCCGCTCGCCGACGGCCCGGTAATAGGGATAGACGCCGAGGTCCTTGACGAACTGGTACGCCTCAGGCAGCCGGCATTTCGCGAACACGTCGACCATGGGCTCTCGCCTCCTGGAGAGGTTATGTTCTTTTACGCGCCCTTTGTAGCCTTTCGGGCGATTTCGATATCCTGCAGGGAGGGATTCAGACCCGAAACCGAAGGCGGTCTCATGGGTGACGACCGTGCAGGTAAGCAACCGCGCCGATACCAATTCTGGAGCCGGCGCGAGCGGAAGGACGTCGACCGCGGGGCCGGCAGGCGCGAGCGGGAGCGGCACGACCAGGTGGCGCCGAGCGACGAGCCGGACGTCCTCCTCGACGTCCCCGTCGTCAAGGTCGAGGAGATCCACCTCGAGGTGAACGACCTCCGGGCGCGGGTGTCGCTGAGCGCCGAGGTCCTCGACCTGCTCAGGCTCAATGTCGGCGCCGACGTGGCGCTCGGGCGGGTGGAGCTGGACATCAAGGGTGTCGAGGCGCAGGCGCTGCTCAAGGTACGGCTGCACAACGTCGCCCTGATCCTCGAAAGGGTGCTGCAGACCATCGACGACAACCCGCAGATCCTCGAGCATCTGACGCGCGGCCTGGGGTCGGCCGTTCGTGACGTCGGCGGCGGCGCCGGCCGGGCCGTCGGCGACCTCGGCCGGGGGGCCGGTGAAGCCGTGGAGCAGGTAGGCGTGGGCGCCGGGGGCGCGGTGCGGGACCTCGGCCGCGGCGCCGGGCGCGCCGTCGAAGACGTCGGCCATGGAGCCGGGGAGGCCGTGGAAGAGGTCGGCCGGGGGACCGGCGGGGCCGTGGAGGACGTTGGCCGGGGGACCGGCGGGGCCGTGGAAGAGGTCGGCCAGGAGGTCGGAAAGACGGCCGGATCCGTGCGTGACACGGTGCGGGGAGTCGCCGGAGGCCAGGAGCGCGAGCCCGCCGACGACCGGGAGCGGGTGGCGAGAAGGCCCGCCAAGCGTCCCGTACGCGAGGGCAGGCCCGTCCGGCGTCGCACCGAAGAGGAGCCCGAACCTGAGGAGCGGCCCCGGCGGTCTCGGCTCATCCGGCGGCGATCGGAGGGACCTTCATGACCGGCAGCGGCAGGCCGGTGCCGCCTGAATCGGCGGACATCGAGCTCACAGCCACGGTGGAGGCGGACGAGCTCCGTTTCGGTGAGGTGCCACGGACGCGGGTCGACTTCACCGGCAGCCCCGAGCGCGAGTCGAGCTCCGGCAGCGACCGGGCCAACCTGCCGGACCGCGTGGAGAAGGACGTGACCTACCGGCACGTCCGGGTCGACTACGCCCTCGTGTCCACGCTGACCCTTCCCGCCGACGAGTAGTGCCCTCTCTTTTACGGAGAGCTGCTTGCATTTGGAGCGAATCACTCCGCTCCTTTATCGGAGCGGTACGCTCCGATAAAGGCTGCAGGAGGAATCATGAGAGCTGTGTGGTTGAGGGAGTTCGGCGGTCCGGAGGTTCTGGTGCCCGGCGAGGCGCCCGACCCCGAGCCCGGGCCGGGTCAGGTGGTGGTCCAGGTGGCCGCGATCGGCATCCCGTTCGTGGAGACGCAGATCAGGTCCGGCAGCGCGCCGGTGCCTCTGCCCGTACCGCCGATCATCCCCGGTAACGGAGTGGGCGGCACCGTGATCGCGGTCGGCCCGGAGGCCGATCCCGCGCTCGCCGGTCGGCGCGTGGTGACGTCACTGGGCGGGTCGGGCGGCTATGCCGAGAAGGCGGTGGCCGAGGCCGCGGGCCTGATCCCCGTGCCGGACGGGCTCGGCCTGAACGACGCGGTGGCGCTCCTGGCGGACGGCCGTACCGCGCTGGGCCTCCACCGCTCGGCGGAACCGCGGCCCGGCGAGTGGGTGCTGGTGGAGTCGGCGGCGGGCGGCCTGGGCACCCTGCTCGTGCAGCTCGCCCTCGGCGCCGGAGCCCAGGTGATCGCGACCGCGAGCTCCCGGCGCAAGCTCGACCTCGCCGCCAAGCTCGGCGCCCACGTCACCCTCGACTACACCGAGCCCGGCTGGGACGAGCGGGCGCGCCGGGCGACCGGCGGCGCGGGCGTCCAGGTCGCCTACGACGGGGTGGGCGGCGAGATCGGCCGCACGTCCTTCGGGCTGGTCGCGCCCGGTGGCCGCTTTCTGATGTTCGGCGCCGCCGGGGGATCGCTCACTGACGTGTCCTCCGCCGAGTTCCTCCGGCGCGGCGTCGATCTGATCACCGGCCGCCGGTTGTTCGCCTCGCCGGCGGCCATGCGCGCGCTCGCTGCCGACGCCCTGGCGGAGGCCGCAGCGGGACGCCTCAGTCCCGTCATCGGCCAGACGTACCCCCTGGCTCGCGCCGCCGAGGCCCATGCCGCCATCGAGGCGCGGACGGCCCTCGGCAAGACGCTGCTCATCCCCTGACCCCCGTCCGGCGGTCGCTAACAGCGGCCCGGCTTCCGCGAAGGGCGTCAAGCCCCCCGCAGCCGAGAGAGCTTCAACGCCTGCGACCGCAATCGGATGGTTGGGCGGTGTCGTGCACAGGGTTCCGGTGAGCGACGGATGTCCCAAAGATGGCAACGTCCTGATCAGGAGGAGGGCAGGCACCGCGCGCCACGGCCGGCGGCCCTGCCCGGCCATGCCATCGTGGCTGGTTCCAGCAGCGCCCGGGAGCCGCCGCTCGGCCGTCATGGCCATGGTTGACGTGTCACCTTCCGAGTTGTGAGCCGGACTCGATCCCCGTACCCGCTGGGGTCATCGACCCGGGCGCGAGCACCGAACACGCCAGGCGCGCTCGCGCCCGATCACGAGGAAGGCTGGCCAGCGGAGGCATGACCGCCAGGCGAAAGACCCCGACCGGCAGCAGGAGCACGAGCACCACCCGAAGCGGGCGGGGGAAGCCGCGCCGTGTGCGGCTGAGCGTCGCACAGATCGCCGGCGGCGCCCTGGCCGCGCTCACCGCCGCAGTCATGGCCTCCTCCCTGGGGGTGGCGGGTACGATGATCGGCGCGGCGGTGATGAGCGTGGCCACCACGGTCGGCACCGACATTTACGCCCACTACCTACGGCGCACCGGCAACAAGGTCAAGCAGCACACCGCCACCGGCTGGCGGAAGCGCTTCGAAACAGGGGCGCCGCCGGATCCGCCGCGCAGGCGGCTGAGGTGGCTCCGCCTGGGCGCGGCGGGCGCCCTGGTGTTCACGATCAGCTTCGGCGGCATCCTCATCTACCGGATTTTCGCCGGGGAGACGGTGGCCGACCAGGTGAACGGCAAGACCCGCGCGAAGGCCGAGCCCGGCCGGCGGCACGGGCCCAAGGAGCGGCGTACCGAGCCGGCATGGCGGCAGCCGCGCTCCCGCCCGGTCACGCCCGCACCACCGTCGGGTGGGCGATCCCCGGCTCTCTCGCCCACGCCGTCCCTGATCAGCACGCGGGCCACCGCGAGCACTGCCCCGAGCGGCACGGCGTCCGCCGCGCCCCTGCACGGCCCGCCGGCCACGTCCGTGCCGCCGGCGGCCACACCGCCGCCCACCTCGGCACCCTCTGAGCAGCCGCCTCTCGAGAGCACAGCGCCTTCCCAAGCGCCGGTGCCCACCGTGCGGTAGGCGCTGAGGAAAGCCCTAGGTGACCAGGACGGCCCGGACCGCCGTCAGCGGGAGGCGGCGGCGCGGGCACACCTGACCAGCAGCACCGGCCTGGCCTGGCCGGGCGGTCGGTGGCCGCAGTCGGCGTGATGCCGACACGGTCATTACCTGACGATCGCGAGACAGTCAGGACCGCCGCGCGCCAATCGGCGGACGAACGTCAGGACGCCCGTCAGCCCTTGCGCCCACGAAAGCGAGCGGGCGGGAGGGTCGTCGGGGGCGAAGAAGCTGGGGTGGGCCGGCGGGCCGGCGCTTCGAAGCAGCAGATGAGTGGCCAGGTCGTGAGCCGCCTCCAGGTAACGCTCCGACTGTTCCAGAACGGCCAGGTCCAGCAGATGGTTGCCGACACCGGCCACGCCGCAGCACTGGCCGAGTGTGCTCAGTCGTGGCATGTGGGCGATGCAGACGTCGGCTCCCTGACGCGCGAGGTCGGCCAGCGACGCGTCGTCCAGCACCTTGCTCGCGTGCAGCAGCGTCTGCCCGATCCCGGAAAGGCCGCGGCACCACGACATGGTCATCGGTTCTGCCGCCGGGTCCTTCGCTTCGAGCACGAGAGTCCGGGTGCGTTTCGACAGGTGGCGCACGCAGTCCGCGGCGGCTTCGAGTGCCCACGACTCGCCGGTTTCCTCGGCGAGGCTGAGCAGCAACTCGGCGACGCCGGCCAGGCCATGTGCGCGTCCGGCTGTCACATCGGCCTTGCCCGGCGTGGTGCTGGGACTGAGCGGCTGTTCCGCCGCCACCATGCGGGCACAGTGCCGCGCCACCTCAAGGTCTGCCGGGTCGCCGTTGGCGCGGTAGAAATACAGGTGCCCCAGGCCGACACCGGCGTTTCCGTCGATCAGGTCAAAGGTCTCGTAGTTCCACTCCGGTGGCGGCAGGCTCCGGCCCGGCCAGTCCGTCAGACTGATGCCGCAGTTGACCGCCTCCTGGAGGAACAGGTCCGTCCCGGTCACGCCGGTGAACAGGCCGGGTTGCGTCCTCAGCGGTGCCGCCGTGACGCGTTCGGTGAAAGCCGCCAGCTCACGCACCTTCCGCTGCACGGCCGGCCGATCCCGATGGTGCAGCAGCTCCAGGCCGATGCCCGCACTTCCGCTGTAGACACTCGCGTCGTTGGCGGCCTTCGTGTTGGCCGCGGCCTCCAGTACGTTGTCCAGCAGATCGAGCAGGTCGCCCACCAGGTTGTCCATCACCTCGGCGGCCAGTTCCGCGGTGACCACAGGCGTCGACGGCGACGGCGGGGACGCTGCCCGACGGTGGTCCCCTGACGCGAGCCGCCGTAGTGCGGCGCGCGCATGCTCCTCGTCGCCGAGCAGATCAACGATGGCGGACATGGTTTCCGACGGCGCCTGACCGTGGTACCGCGAGATCGTTTGCAGCGCCCGCGTTCTTGGCAGCTCCGGATCGTCGCCAAGGGTCACCGGGTGCAGACCGGTGGCCGCGTACAGCAAGGTCATGCCGAGCGTGTGCAAGTCGTCGACATCTCGCGGTGGCTCGCCGCGCACCTGCCGTGCGGGCGCATAGCCTGGTGTCCTTCCGGGGAGGTGCACTCCGTCATAGGAGGCAAGACCGAAGTCGATGATGCTGGCGCCATCGCCGATCACCACGTTGTTGGGGGACAGATCCCGCATCATGACGCCACGTTCGTGCATCGAGGTGAGGACACGCGCCAGCTCACCCGCCAGCCGATCGAGGCTGCGCGCCCCTGTGCCTGGCCCGGTCGGGTAGGGGCCGTTCTGCCGTACGTCTTCGGCCAAGGTCCGAGGGCCACAGTCGGTGGTGACCAGGAACTCGTCGTCGCCGTACCGGAAGTGGTCGAGGAAGCGCGGCACACCGGCGACTCCATCGAGAACTTGCAGGATGCGACGCTCGTTGCGCAACCGCATCCGGCCGTCGTTCCCATCGCCGTGCTCGGCGACGAAGGCGCGCGCCTGCTTGATGACCACCTGTCGGTCGGTCTGCTCGTCGATCGCACGGTAGACGTTGCCCTGGGCGGCTTCCCGGATCCCGACGACGACGCGGTAGCGTCCGCTGAGCAGGACCTCGCCAGGGGAGTGGCCGGGTCCTGTGCGAGCACCGACGAACGGATCCTCGACCCACGAGGGTTGCCGGTAGCTGAGCCCGGCGGGCTCGTCGAACTCCTCGCCGGCGGGTCCTTGCAGCCGGGTGATCTGTTGCCCGCGCGCGTCGGTGGTCCGTCGGGCGACGAACGACCCGTACCGGTAGTACACCGGAGCGTCCGCGGACACTCTCCGGTCGCTGAGTACGCGCGGTCCCTGGTGGCCGCGCAGTGCCTGGGCGAGCCGTGTGCCGACTTCACGGACAAGTCGCTGGTCCGGATAGACAGTAAATGCCTTGCCGACGCTTTCAGCGGCTGACTGGCCGTCGTTCAACTCGTGGAGCACCTGTTGCGAACGGGCCAGCTTGAATACGCAGCCTTCGGCCACCAGGAATGGGACCAGTTTTTCCACCAGCGCGGGAAAGTTCGAGGTGCGGGAAGATACGTGTAACTTCCATCCGTGATCCGGTAAAACGGCCCCGCCCGGCCTGACAACCAGCCAGACAGGGCCGCTCGTCACCGTGTGGTCGGCGCTGACGTATTGCCGGACGACTTGTTCGACCCAGTCTGGGGAACCCGTCTCATCCATCTCCTGCAGCCCCCATCTGAGTGAATTCCGCTACGTCCGCGCCGCGCCGGTCTCGGCGATCAGCAGATAAGCGAAACCCCAGGTCGCGTCACGGGGCAGCGGTCCTGATCGGCCTGGCTCTCCCACCGCTGCTCGAACTCGACGACCGGCTCCATCACGTCGGTGCCGACCACTCGGGGTTCCATCTCCAGAAGCGCTGACATTTCTCGTCCTTTCCGCCTATTACGGTCCGTCCGATATCCAGCGTAATGCTAACATCCGGCGGAGTCCTGTCAAGATCCCCTTTCGGAGTCCGCGGGTCGGCGTCGGATAAGCCCAGGTCAGGCGGTCTTGAATGCCGGCTTCCCGTAGTGAGTGGCGGCGGGAACGCCTATGAGTAATCGATGCGACACGCTCAATGAGCGCCATGAGGATCGGACCGAAATTTATGTCGATCTTATTGCCTCCGAAATTGAAGAAGGGGTTGCGGATTCCCTTTCGGCGAAGCGGGCGCCAGTGCCGGCATTAAGCTTGGGGAGCCTATGAAAACAGTCCTGTACGTAGCACCCACCGCGTCCGCGCCGGCATTGTGTCTTCGACCATGGCGAGCCGAGGACGCAGCAGCCCTGGTGACGGCTCATCGCGACCCACTCATGCGCCGCTGGCTGATCACTTCTCTGGCCGGCGAGTCAGACGCTCGCCAATGGATCGACGATCAGAACAGGGGGTGGGACGACGGCGTCCGTTTCAGCTTCGCCATAGTGGAGCGCGGCCGGCCCGTCGGCCACATCGCGGTCAAGGGAGGCGTCGATCCCGCCGGCGCCTCCGCCGAGGTGGGTTACTGGACATCGGCCGAGACCCGGGGCCGAGGAATCGCTTCCCGCGCCCTTGAGTGCGTGTCGCGGTGGGCGCTCGGCTCGCAGGACGTGATGCCGCTGGCCCGCCTTGATCTGTTGCACGCCGTGGACAACCACGCTTCCTGCCGCGTGGCCGAGAAATGCCGATACGTCCTGAGCTCCGTGCTCCCCGCCCAGCCCCCTGTCTTCCCTTCCGAGGGGCACCTGCACGTGCGCATGAACTCCACTCAGAAAGCACGCACGTAGGTGGTGACAGACTTGACGGCAGCGAAGCCGGCACGCTCGTAGATCGCGATCGCGCCCGTTCCGTTGGCGGCGTCGACGCTCAGCCCCGCGGTGCCGTACCCCTGGGCCTTGAACGCGGTGAGGGCATGCGTGATCAGCGCGCTCGCCACGCCCCTTCCGCGCCACTCCTCGACAGTGGCGACGATCTGGATCCAGGCCTCGTGTGCGCCGATGGCCGTCGGGTCCGCCTCTCGCCGGTGGGTCAGCAGGCAGCCCACCGCGTTCCCGCCGGCCGTGGCCAGGAACGAGCCTTCCAGATGGAAGGCGGTTGTGCCGGTGATGAGGCGCTTCCAGCTTTCCGGGGTGTGCGGCGTGCTACCCCAGTGGTCGCGGAAGGCGGCGTTGCGTACCTTGCGGGCCTGCTCGTCCAGCTCCGGTGCCCAGGTGACGATCGCGACCCCCTCGGGAACTCGCGGCGGGGGGATCGGCACGGCCAGTTCGCGCCGCCTGCTCTGGAAGACGCGAGCGGGTGCGAACCCCGCCTCCTCGGCGAGCTTGGCGAGGTCATGGTTGCCGTCATGGACGTGCAGATGGAGATGGAGAGGTCTGCCGGGATGGCGCCTTTCATGTAGTGCGGGAGCGGTTCTGAGGGACCAGTCGATGATCCGCCTGCCGTATCCGCGCCTGCGGTGGTCGGGGTGCACGCCGCCGCCCCAGAGATCCATCACATGGACGGGGTCCGCCGCCTCTCTGACCGGGGCGAGCCCGAGCGCGACGATCCGGCCGTCCTGCCTGGCGGCGAGTGTGCCCTCCGGCAGGTTGAGCAGCGGATTGGCCAGGCGCTCTGCCATCTGCTCCACGGTGGCGTGGCTGCCGGTCCTGTCCACCGCCTCGACGGCGGCGGCGAACTCGGCCCAGGCCGGGGCATCGTCCGTGGTGAGCGGTCCCCACTTCACGTCCATGATCTTAGGCTGCCGGCCGCGGATCAGGACAGGCCGAAGGCGCCGCCCTCGACGAGGATGAGCACGCCGAGGCCGATCAGGACGATCGGCAGCAGGAGGTGACCCCAGCGGCTCAGCGCCCGAGCGATGACCGGGCGGGTGGCGAAGAACCGCCCGGCCGCGCACCACACGGCGACCAGCGCCAGAAAGACGATGATGTAGACACTCATCGAGCCGGCACCGGCCGTGGCGAACACCGGGACGTACACGCCGAGGTTGTCGCCGCCGTTGGCGAAGGTGACCGCGGCGACCTCCAGCGCCTTCGGCCCGCCGTCATGTTCGCCGGCGAGGTCGTCCTCGCCACCGTCGCGGTGGTTCTTCCACGCCTGCCACGCCGCCCTGAGCCCCAGAGCGAGCGGGAGCAGGCCCAGATAGGGCAGGACCGGCGCAGGCAGGAAGGTGGCGCCGAAGGCCGCCGCCGTGGCCACGGCGAGAATGCCCAGGAATCCGAGGTACTGACCGGCCACGACTCGCGCTGCCGCGCCCCGGCGTCCCGCGCCCTGAGCGAAGAAGAGCGCCAAGAGCAAGATGTCGTCGATGTTGGTGGCGGCGAACAGTCCCGCTGCCTGCCCGATGACGCCCATGTTCACGCCGGGTTATTCCCTTTCGCCGTGCGGTGTCCTGGGTGACCCTACCGGTCAACGACACCGCGGGCTGCTGCCGGTGACGGTGATGAAAGGTTCAGGCGCGGGTCGGGCCGGTCAGGCGGTGAGCTTGCCTGGTCAGGTGCGTAGAAGGAGGTGTGGTCAAGGGGCGCAGGGGAGGGGACGGCGTTGACACTTCGGCCTGGTGCCGCGAAACATCGTCGTCAGGAGATGGTTTGGGAGCGCTCCCATTCTGTGGCCGCGCCCCACCGAGCCCAGAAGGCGAGCGATGTCATGTCCCGTCCTCTCGCGCTGCCCGCCCGGCTCTGGGCAGTCGTTGTCTGTGTCGCCCTGGCGATCGGCGGCATCGCCGTGAGCGTGCCCGCTTCGGCGGCCGTCGGATGCAAGGTGGACTACACCGCCAACTCGTGGCAGGGAGGCTTCACCGCGCAGGTGAAGGTGACGAACCTGGGGACGGCGCTCAGCGGGTGGCGGCTGCGGTGGACGTACGCGGGGGACCAGCGGGTGACGAGCGCCTGGAACGCCCAGGTGGAGCAGAGCGGCAAGGTGGTGACGGCGGTCAACGTGGCGTGGAACGGCGCGCTCGCGACGGGTGGCAGCGCCGAGTTCGGCCTGCAGGCCACCTGGTCGGCGGCCAACCCCGCGCCCACCGACTTCACACTCAACGACGTGGCCTGCAACGGCACCACGACCCCGAGCCAGACCCCCACCGTCACACCCACGGTGACACCCACGGTGACACCCACTGTCACGCCGACGGTCACCCCCACCGTGCCGCCCGGTTGCTCCGGGGCGACGGTCTGCTCGGGGTTCGAGGACCAGGCGGGCGCCCCGTCGGGTGACTGGCAGGTCGTCACCCCCAACTGCGCCGGCACCGGCACGGCCGCGATCGACACCGCGATCGCGCACAGCGGCGGCAAGTCCCTGCGGGTCAACGGGGGCGGCGGCTACTGCAACCACCTCTTCGTCGGCACCACCCGGGACGTCTCCCACGTCGGCCCGGTCGTCTACGCCAGGATGTGGGTCCGGCACACGACCGCGCTGCCCGCGACGCACGTCAGCATGATCACCATGGCCGATGCCAATGACGGCAACCGCGACCTGCGCATCGGCGGCCAGAACGGCGCCCTGCAATGGAACCGCGAGTCCGACGACGCCACGCTGCCCGAGCAGAGCCCGGCGGGCGTCGCGCTCAGCACCCCGCTCCCCGTCAACCGCTGGGTCTGCCTCCGCTACCAGGTCGACACCACCAGGCAGTCGATGCGTACGTACCTGGACGACCAGGAGATCCCCGGCCTGCGCGTGGACGGCACCCCGACCCAGGACGTCGACTCCCAGTGGCTGCGCCGCACCACCGCGCCGCGCCCGGCCACGCTACGGCTCGGCTGGGAGAGCTACGGCAGCGACCAGGACACCCTCTGGTACGACGACGTGGCACTCGGCTCGTCACCGCTGTCCTGCTAGAGATCGTCAGGCGGCAGTCCATGTCATCTTGAGCCCCCGGGTCCGCGAACAACTCGAAAAGAAGCGATCGGCGAGGAGCCGGTTCATTCGCGAAGGGGTGTTCGTGGACGATTTCCCGGGGGACAGACGTGCGCAACGGATCGTGGTCGGTGGAGCGGGCGAACTGCCGGCGTGGCTGCTCGACGGCATGTTCCGCCTCCGCCACAGAGTGTTCTACGAACGCCTCCGCTGGGACGTCGCCAGCGTCCGCGGAAGGGAACGCGATGTCTTCGACGACTGCGACCCGGTTTATGTGATCAGTCATGTGGCGGGCCGCCAGGAGGTCACGGGGTGCTGCCGGCTGCTGCCCACCGTCGGTCCGTACATGCTCCGCGACGTTTTTCCGGAGGCGTTACGTGGCGGCGAGGCTCCGCAGGATCCGGCCGTCTGGGAGCTCAGCCGCCTGGCCACCGGCGGCGCCTGGTCCCGTACGGTGGCGGCGGGTTTCGGCCCCCTTGCCCGCGCGCTGATCTGGGAGGCGTTCC
This sequence comes from Nonomuraea helvata, assembly GCF_039535785.1. Classification (NCBI taxonomy): domain Bacteria; kingdom Bacillati; phylum Actinomycetota; class Actinomycetes; order Streptosporangiales; family Streptosporangiaceae; genus Nonomuraea; species Nonomuraea helvata. The sequence goes on along the minus strand of NZ_BAAAXV010000005.1, from coordinate 478,010 downwards.
GCTGGGTCGATCAGCACGGCGACGCCGTGGTCGCGGTCTCCAGCGTGGCCGTGGAGCGCAGCGTGAACGCCATGGGCGTGCCCACCCGGCGCCTCGGTGACGGCCGGGCGACGCGCCTCGGCAGCATGCTCTGCTCGGCCTACCTCACGTCGACCAAGGCCTTCCTGGAGAACGTGTTCCCTGTGTGGGAAGGGCAGTAGGAGGCTGCGTGCCGACGCCGGCGCGCAGCCCCGGCTAGGTTCCCTTCTTGCCGGTGCCGGGCACGCAGGACGAGCCCAGCGTTTCCAGCCGGCCGGGCTGCTGCGTGGTACGCGGCCGCGGCGAGCGCGTGGCGGTGGCCGAACTGCTCGGAGAAGGGGTGGCGGGCGCGGTGCGGACCGCCTGGGCCGAGCCACGGGAGCGCAGGGCGGCGCTCGCCGCCCGGCGGATGCGTGGATAGTCCGGGTAGGCCGGGTTGTACGCGGGTGGAACGAAGTTCAGCTTGGACACGCGGGCGCCCTTGACCTTCTGCGCGAGCGGGACCAGGTCCTGCAGCAGGTCGCGCGGGATGTCGGTGCGGAAGGTCTGCTTGGCCGCGTGGGCCAGGGCGTTGAACTTCAGCAGCACGTTGCTCGGGTTGAGCTGGGTGAGCATGGCGCTCATCACGCACTGCTGGCGGCGCATCCGGGTGTGGTTGTCGGCGCCCGCGCAGGTGCTGCCCGGATGGTCGCGGGCCCTGCCGTACCAGAGGGCCTGGGTGCCGTTGAGCGTGCGGGTGCCGGCCTTGACCACGCCGCCGTCGGAACGGCCCACGCCGTAGCAGATGTCCTGCTCGACATGGATGGTGACGCCGCCGAGGGCGTCGATCAGCCGCGCCACGCCCCACATGTTGACGAGCATGTAATAGTCGATCTTGAGGCCGAGGATCTGGCCGAGCGCGCCCTTGACCGCCTCCGGGGCACGGTTGGGGGCGTGGCCGGCGACCTCGGGGTGCATGTCGGCGTAGGCCCAGATGCCGTTGATCAGGTCCGCGGAGCCGCGGCCCTGGCCCGGTGGCAGCCAGAAGTTCTTCGGCGGCGGGAACCGCTTGGCCAGCGCGGAGCCCGGCGGGAACGGCGCGTTCTCCATCTCGCGCGGCAGCGCGAACACCATCGCGTCGCCCGTGTGGACGTCGATGCTGACCACGTTGATGCTGTCGGTGCGGATGCTCACCCCCTTGCGCGAGTTCGCTCCGTCGCCGCCCAGCAGCGCGATGTTGAGCCGATCGCGTCCCCGCCACGGATCCTTGTGATCGATCGGCTGCGAGGGCGAGTCCTGGAAGACGCCGCCGATCGCGTCGTTGGAGGTGTGGGCGGTCGTGGCGGCCAACCCGAAGGGCAGCACCACGGTCACCGCCAGCACGCCCGCGACGGCAGCCGTTCCGATCTGACCCCACCGGCTCAGCCTGCCAGGGCGCAGCACGATGTACGAGCTGATCACGACCGCGGCCCAGGCCAGCCCTGCCACCACGCACAGCCCTGTGACCACGGCCAGCCAGGTCGAGTCAAGGAGCAGACCAGCCAGTGCCCCAGCGTTGAGCAGCGCCACCACGGCGCCGATCAGCAACACCCCGAAAATCCCCGCCATGATCAGACCGGTGCGCTTGCGCCCGGCGCGCAAATGCGCGGCGCCTGGCACAACGATCGACGCGAGCGTCCAGCCGATCACGGACGGAGCAGTCCACCTGCGCATCCGCTCTCCCCTTGGGCAACACAGTGCCCCATCGTGCAAGGAATTTAGCAAATCGGGCCGCCGGAAATGTCGCGGTGGATCGAAGTCGTCACATGAACCCGGCATCTGGAGCGTATTGTCGGGGACCACCCCGGATGTGAAGATCAGGGAATGCCCCCCTCAAGAGCCGCCCTGTCGGTGCTCGCTGTCGCCGCCTCCACGCTGCTGATCAGCGGAAACGCCGAGGCGACGGCGGACCTGCCGTTACCCTCGGCGATCTTCCGCGCCACGCACAACAGCTACTCCGGCAACGTCGACGGTGCGAAGAACTCGATCGCCTACCAACTCGACCACGGCATCCGCTTCATCGAACTCGACATCCACGACAACGACTACGCCACCTCGCACGACTACTCCGTGGGCCACGACTCCCCGGGCAACCAGGTCGACCACACGGGGAACCCCGCCTCGAACCGCCTGCGCGACTGGCTCAACGTGATCAACACCTGGTCCGCGCAGCACCCCACCGCCGCCCCGATCGTCGTCGCGCTCGACGTCAAGGACGACCTGACCGACAACGCCTCGTACGCCGCCGGCAACCTGGCCGCGCTCAACCAGGAGCTCACCTCCGTCTTCGGGTCGCGGCTGTACTGGGCCAAGGACTACCCGGCGAGCCCGCCGACGGTGGACGCGCTGCGCGGCCGGGTGCTCCCGCTGCTCTCCGGCGACGGCCAGACCCGTACCCTGTACAAACGCGACATCGGCTATCACCCGGCCGTCGCGATCAACGGCCGCGGCCAGGTCGTGGAGGTGCATGACTCGGGCTCGGGCGCGCTCTGGTACTGGAGCGGCACGTACGGACCCGACGGCCGTGTGACCTGGCTGCGCCACGGCAGGTACGACACCGGTGTCACACCGGCCGTCGCGCTGAACGACAACGGCGACCTGGTCGAGGTCCACCAGTCCGAGAACGCGACCACGCTGTGGTACCGCACCGGCCGCCTCGGAGCCGACGGCGAGATCACCTGGTCGTCCAGCCACCGGTACGACGACGGCGTCCTGCCGACGGTCAGGTTCACCGACGCGACGGGCACCCGGATACGCGAGATACACCGCAGCCAGAGCAACAGCCAGAACTGGACCTGGGACGGCGTGCTCGACGCCGGCGCGATGACGGTCTCGTGGAGCGGCAACGCCAAGACCTCCGACGCCCGCTACGACAAGACCACCTCGGCCAGCGGCACGTCGCGCGTACACGTGTGGACCGGCGCCGACGGCCCGACCCCGTCCCAGACCCTGCGGCTGGACACCGACAGGTACACCGGTGACCGCATCCGCTACCAGCAGACCGCCTTCGACGAGTTCCAGCAGGGCGACAGCGCGGAACTCCAGCAGGGCGCGCTGTTCTACGCGGCGCCCGCCACGCAGTCGTCGTTCATCACCGCGGCACGGCAGGCCGGGCGGCTCGTGCGCGGCTGGGACTTCGACTCGGCGGGCAACGCCACCGACCCGCCGGCGAACTATCCGGCGACCAACTACCCGTACCGCAGCTGGTACCAGGACCTCCTCGCCCAGTCAGGGGCCGTCGAGTAGGACGCCGCCGGTCCAAGGCAAAGACATCTTTGCGCCCGATCCGGATTCCCCTCGCCGCCTGATGGAACCGAACGGAGAAAGGGGCTGCGAAGGGTACGGAGATGGCGCGCTGTCTGGTCACCGGGGCCACCGGCTACATCGGCGGCCGGCTGGTCCCCGAGCTGCTCGCGGCCGGTCACGAGGTCCGCTGCATGGCGCGGTCCCCGCAGCGGCTGCGGGACCTGCCGTGGGCGGCGCGGACGCACATCGTCCAGGCGGACGCCACCGATCCCGGACAGACGCGACAGGCCCTGGACGGGATCGACGTGGCCTACTACCTGATCCACACGATGGGCGGGTCCGGCCGGTTCGCCGAGAACGACCGCAGGGCGGCCGAGACCTTCGCGGCGGCGGCCGAGCGGGCCGGGGTGCGCCGGATCGTCTACCTCGGCGGCCTCGTCCCCGGCGAGCGGCTCTCCCCGCACCTGCGCTCGAGGGCCGAGGTCGGCGAGATCTTCCTGAGGGCGGGCGTGCCGGCGGTGGTGCTGCGCGCGGCGGTGGTCATCGGCTCGGGTTCGGCCTCCTTCGAGATGCTGCGTCACCTGACCGAACGGCTGCCGGTCATGACGACGCCTCGCTGGGTGCACAGCCGTACGCAACCCATCGCCGTCCGGGACGTGCTGCGTTACCTCACCGCCTGGGCGAGCGTCCCTGACGAGGTCAACCGGGCCTTCGACATCGGCGGCCCGGACGTGCTGACCTACGCCGACATGATGCAGGGGTACGCGTCCGTGGCCGGCCTGCCCCATCGCGTGATCATCCCGGTGCGGGTGCTCACCCCGAAACTGTCGAGCCTGTGGGTGGGGCTGGTCACCCCGGTCCCCTCGGGGATCGCGCGGCCACTGGTCGAGTCGCTGCGCAACGAGTCGGTCTGCGGCGAGCACGACATCAGCCGGTACGTGCCCGACCCCGAAGCCGGCCTGATCGGCTTCCCCGAGGCCGTGTCGCTCGCGCTCAAGAGGATCAAGGAGGCCGATGTCGCGACCCGCTGGTCCTCGGCCGCGACGCCCGGCGCCCCGAGCGACCCGCTGCCGACCGACCCCGACTGGGCCGGCGGCAGCCTCTACACCGATTCCCGCAGCATCGAGGTGGCCGCGGACCCGGAGGCCCTGTGGCGGGTCATCGAGGGCATCGGCGGCCACAACGGGTGGTACTCGCTGCCGGTCGCCTGGCACCTGCGCGGCCTGCTGGACAGGCTCTTCGGCGGGGTCGGCCTGCGCCGCGGGCGGCGCGACGCGTACCGGCTGAGGGTGGGAGACACCGTCGACTTCTGGCGCGTGGAGGAGGTGCTGCCCGGCCGCCTCCTGCGCCTGCGCGCCGAGATGCGGCTGCCCGGTCTGGCCTGGCTGGAGCTGAGCGTCTCCCGTTCTTCCGGCCGTACGTACTACCACCAGCGGGCGATCTTCCATCCGCACGGCCTGCTCGGCCACCTCTACTGGTGGGCGACGTCCCCCTTCCATGGCCTGGTCTTCGGGCGCATGCCCGTCAACCTGGCGGCGGCAGCGGAGACGGCCAGGCGACCGCTGAGGGGCGTCTACTCGTCCGGGCCGTCGAGCCGCGGGGGATAGCCGGGCGGCGGCGTGGGCAGCCGCCACGGCTCGTGGATGTGCTCGGCGGGCAGGCCGGCGAGCTCGGGAACATGGCGGCGGACGTAGTCGCCCATCGGGTCGTACCGTCTGGCCTGACGCAGCGGGTTGAAGGAACGGTTGGGCCGGGTGTCGTTGCCGGTGCCGGCGACCCATTGCCAGTTGCCGGAGTTGTCGGCCACGTCGCCGTCGAGCAGGAGCTCGAAGAAGTGCCGGGCGCCGTCGCGCCAGTCGAGGCCGAGGCGCCTGACGAGGTAGGCCGCCACGATCAGGCGGGCCCGGTTGTGCATCCAGCCCTCTGCCAGCAGCTGGCGCATGCCCGCGTCCACGATGGGCAGCCCGGTCATGCCGGCCTGCCAGGCCTGCAAGGCGTCCTCGTCGTGCCGCCAGCGCCGTTCGCCGTGGCGGTAGTTCTCGCGGTTGATCTGCGGGAACGCGTACGTCACCTGGTGGTGGAAGTCCCGCCAGCACAGCTGGCGGACGAACTCCTCGCTCCGCTCGGCGCGGCAGGCCAGCTCCAGGGGAGACAGGCAGCCGAAGCGCAGGTACGGGCTGAGCCGCGAGGTCCGGTCGCCCGCCAGGTCGTCGCGCCCGTCGGCGTAGTCGTCGAGGCCCTGCCGCAGCCACCGCGCGGCGCGCTCGCGGGCCGCCGACTCGCCGCCGGGCATGGCCCCGCGCCCATCGGGATCGGGCAGCCGGCCCACCGCCAGGCCCTCGGGTATGCGCACCCGGCGGGGAGGCGGCAGCTGCGGGCGGCGGACGTGACGCTGCCACGCGCGCCAGTACGGCGTGAAGACCCGGTAGTGGTCGCCCCTTTTGGCCGGCGCGCCCGAGGGCAGCAGCTCGGCCGGAGGCACGACGGTGACGCCCGGGAAGCGCAGGAACTCGATCCGCTCCCCGGCGAAGCGCTCCTCACGCCGCCGGGCGAGCGAGCTGACGTCGGCGGCGGCGAAGACCGCCGCCGCACCCAGTTCGGTGGCCAGCCGCATCGTCTCGCGGACGACGTCGCCCTGCCGCACGACCAGATCGCCTCCGCGCGCCCGCAGCGAGGCGCGCAGATCGGCCAGGCACTCCAGGAGGAAGCCGTGCCGCTGCCCCTCCGGTACGGCCGGGTCCAGCACGAACAGCGGCACCACCCGCGCGGCGCGATCACACGCGGCGGCGAGTGCCGGGTGGTCGTGCACGCGCAGGTCCCTGTTGAACAGCACGATCGCCGTGTCCATCAGCGCGTTCTCCCCCTGATCACGCATGTGGACAGTATCGGTCAGGCAGAGTGGTCAGCGGGGGACGAAACCGCGGTAGACGACGCGCCGCCGCCAGAGCACCGGCCACTGCCGGTCCCTGATGCCGCTCAGCACGAGGGCGGCCACCCCACCGACGAGGACACTGCCGACGATGACGCTCATGACGAGCATGAAGGCGATTTCCATGACGATCCGTTCGTCAGAAGTTGAAATCTGAATTACTGGCGGGAACAGCGCCCTCAGCTGCCTTATTCCTCGTGGCGGATCCAGACGGTCATGTCGGAGGGTCCGCGGTTGGCCCAGGAGAAGTAGGGCACGGCGGTCAGCGCGACGCTCCGGCGGCCGGGCGGGCGGCTGCTGTACAGATCCTCAACTGAGTCGTCGGCGGCGGTGGCGTCGGCGTGCAGGGTGACCACGCCCGTCCGCTCGTCGGGGACCGCGTGGACGGGGACGTCGCCGGCTAGAGCGAGGTTGTGCACCGCGCAGTCGTGGTCCACGCCCTCCAGGCAGAACACGACCGGCCCGCGCTCGAGGGCGAGTCTGCCGGCGGCGGAGGCGACGGCGGGGTGGGCCCACGTCCGGCGGACCTCCATGCCGAGGTCGATCTCCACCTGGTCGCCGGCCCGCCAGCGGCGGGAGAGCGTGAGGTAGCCGTCGCGAAGGACGGGCTCGTGAACGGGTTCGCCGTTGACGGCGACCGCGAGTGCCCGGCTCCAGCCGGGGACGCGGACGGCCAGGGCGAACTCCGCCTCATCGTCGGCCGGGGTGACGGTGACGGTGAGCCGGCCGTCCTGGGGATAGCCGGTGTCCTGGCGCAGGGTGACCTCGCCGCCGGCGAGGGTGAAGCGGGCGGTGCCGGCCACGTACAGGTTGATGACGGCTTCGTCGGGACCCTGGGCGTAGATGTAGCGGCCGAGCTCGCTGATCAGCCGGGCGAGGTTCGGCGGGCAGCAGGCGCAGCCGAACCACTCCTGGCGGGCGACGGTGCCGTCGCTGGCGAGAGGGTTGCCGTAGAAGTAGTGGGTGCCGTCGGCGGAGGCGCCGCTGAGGACGCCGTTGTACAGGGCGCGTTCGAGGACGTCGACGTAGTGCGCCTGGCCGGTGAGGTTGCTCAACCGCTGTGCCCACTGGACGAGGCCGATCGAGGCGCAGGTTTCCGCGTAGCCGTGGGCGTCGGGCAGGTGGTACTCCGGTCCGAAGCCCTCGATGCCGGGGACGGAGCCGACTCCGCCGGTGACGTACAGCTTCTTGGTGGTGAGGTTGGTCCACAGCCGCCGCACGGCCTGGAGCAGCCGGTCGTCGTCGTACTCGCCGGCCAGGTCGGTCATCGCGCTGTACATGTACAGGGCGCGGACGGAGTGGCCGACGGCCTCGGCCTGGTCGGCCGCGGGCTGGTGGCTCTGGTTGTACTCCCGGAACCGCCGCAACTCCTCCGGCCGCCGGGGGAGCGTGGTGCCGAAGTAGCCGGGCGTGCCGCGGCGCTCCATCTCGATCTCGAAGTAGAAAGGCCGCTGCCCGCGCCAGTCGATGAGGCGCCGGCTGAGGTCGAGGTAGCGGGGCTCTCCTGTGACGCGGTAGAGCTTGACGAGGGCGAGTTCGATCTCCTGGTGCCCGCAGTAGCCGCCGGCGCAGGGGCCGTCGGCGCTGAAAACGGTGTCGATCAGGTCGGCGTAGCGGCGCACGATGTCGAGCAGCCGGGTCTTGCCGGTCGCCTCGAAGTGGGCGACGCCGGCTTCGATGAGGTGGCCGGCGCAGTACAGCTCGTGGGCGTCGCGCAGGTCGGTGAACCGCTGTCCCGGCTTGACGACGGTGAAGTAGGCGTTGAGGTAGCCGTCGTCCTGCTGCGCGCCGGCCAGCAGCTCGATCGCCTGGTCGACGGCCTGGTCGAGCTCGGGGTCGTCGGTGGTCGCCAGGCAGTAACTGGCGGCCTCGATCCACTTGGCGACGTCGCTCTCCCAGAAGATGTGCGGCTCGTCCGGGTCCCCCGGCCGCCAGGTCAGGGTCAGGGCGTCGAACTGCTGGCCGGGCCGGCGCATCTGGTCTTCCTGGTGCCGCAGCGTACGGGTGCGGACCAGCTCGCGGCGGGGGGCCCAGAACCGGTCGTCGATGGTGACCGCGGTGAGCGGCAGCGGGTGGCGCAGGTACGTGATCATGAAGGCTCCAAACGAACAGGGAGGACCGCGGTGCTCCAGACGTAGGCGAACGAGACGAAGGCCGGTGCGGCGATGCCGAAGACCGGGACCAGCCCCGGCACGAGGTAGTACGCGCAGAGGACCACGCCGGCCACGAGCAGCGTGACCAGCGCCTGGAGCGGGCGGGCGAGGACGAGCACCGCGCTCCGGCGGACGAGCGCGAACGGCCCTTCGGCGAAGTGGGCGGCGAGGACCCAGACGTTCACCGTCATGCACGACAGGAACAGTGTCATCAGCCAGAGCGCCGCACCGAGCAACGGCTCGACGACGCCGAGGTCGAGGGTCTCCAGCAGCCGCCGCTCCATCAGGAGCACCGCCCAGGCCGTGGCGAAGACGTAGCCCACCACGTTGGCGGTGCGGAACTCCTGCCGCCACAGGCGGCGGAACTCGCGAGGGGTGGAGGAGCGCAGGAACTCGCCGCGGACGACGCCGTACACCGCGGCGGTCGCGGGGAAGACGCCGAGCACGATGCCGCCGGCCAGGCTCCAGACGACCCAGAGCAGGTGCAGCTTGAGCAGCAGCAGGCCCACCTCGCCCGCCCTCGTGTGCCAGGTGATGACGCGTTTCATCAGCCTTTCACCGACCCGATCAGGACGCCCTTCTCGAAGTAGCGCTGGAGGAACGGGTAGAGCACCAGCACCGGGAGGCTCGAGACGACGATCACGCCGTACTTGATCTGGTCGGCGTACTGCTGGTCGTAGCCGACGCCGCTGCCTCCGCCGGCTCCGGCGCCTCCGGCGAACGCCTGATTGGACAGGAGAATGTCACGCAGCACGATCTGCAGCGGTTGCAGGCTGTTGTCCCGGACGAACACCAGCCCGGTGAAGAAGTCGTTCCAGTGCTGGACCAGGTAGTACAGGCCGATGACCGAGATGATCGCCTTGGACAGCGGCAGCGCGACCCTGGCGAAGTACTGCAGGTAGGACACGCCGTCGATCAACGCCGCCTCGAACAGCTCCTTCGGCAGCGAGTGCTCGAAGAAGGCGCGGGCGATGATGAGGTTGTAGACGTTCACCGCTGACGGCAGGACGAAGACGAGCCAGTTGTCCAGCAGGCCGAGATCGCGATAGAGCAGATACGTCGGGATCAGGCCGCCGTTGAAGAACAGCGTGAACACGAAGAACAGCATGAGAACCCGCCGGGGCCGGAACTCCGGCCGCGACAGGGCGTACGCCGCGGGGATGGTCACGATGAGGTTCAGCGCGGTGCCGAACACGCTGTAGAGCAGCGTGTTGCGGTAGCCCGTCCAGATCCGGTCGTCGTCGAAGATCTGCCCGTAGCCGAAGAAGCTCACGCCTTTGGGCCACAGCCAGACCTCGCCGGTGGAGATCAGCGACGGATCGCTCACGGACGCGATCACCACGAAGTAGACCGGGTAGATCACCGCGAACAGGACCGCCACGGAGATCACGCCGAGCGCGAGCATGAAGACCACGTCGCCCGCCGTCCTGTTGCGGAAGAATCCCTTGCTCTGCAGGTTGGTCCCGCTCACCACAGACTCCAGTTCGACACACGGCGGGCGATCGCGTTCGCGGCGATCAGGAACACGAAGTTGATGACCGTGTTGAACAGGCCGATCGCGGTGGCGTAGCTGAACTGCGTGCTGAATATGCCGATCTTGTAGACGTACGTGGCGATGACCTCGGACACCGGCAGGTTCAGGGTGTTCTGCATCAGCCACACCTTCTCGAAACCGGTGTTCAGCACACCGCCCATGGTGAGAATGAGCAGGATCACCATGGTCGGCACGATGCTCGGGACGTCGACGTGCCGGATGAGCTGCATCCGGTTCGCGCCGTCCACCTTGGCCGCCTCGTACAGCGCGGGATCGACCCGCGACAGCGCGGCGAGGTAGATGATGCTGTTCCACCCGCAGTGCTGCCACACGTCGGAGATCACGTACACCGGCACGAAGGCCGACGTGTCGCCGAGGAAGTTCACCTCGCTGAGACCGAAGAAGGCGGAGACCTGGGTGAGCAGCCCCGTGGACGGGTTGAGGAACGCCTGCAGCATGCCGACGATGACGACGATCGAGATGAAGTGCGGCAGGTACGTCGCCGTCTGCATGAACTTCTTGCGGCGGCCGCCGGCGATCTGGTTGATCATCAGCGCCAGCAGGATGGGTGCGAGGAACCCCACCACGAGCGTGGTGATGGCGATGACGAACGTGTTCCGCAGCAACGGCCAGAACAGCGGGCTGTCGAAGAACTGCTGGAAGTACTTCAGCCCGGCCCATTGCCCGCCGGCGAGGCCCGCGGTGAAGTCGAACTCGCGGAAGGCCAGCTGGATCCCGTACATCGGGACGTACATGAACACGGCGACGAACCCCACGGCCGGCAGGACCATGAGCCACAGTTGCCAGTACCTGCCGACATGGCGGACAACCCTCGGACCGGAGCGCCTCCGGACGTCGGCCGCCACCGGCTTGCGGGCTGCGACAAGAGTCTCCGTCATCAGCGCGTCTTCGCGTACTCGTCGTAGTAGCGCTGGTAGATCTCGATGTTCTTCTGCAGGCCGGAGCTCTGGACCTGCTGGACGTACGTGTCCCACTGATCCTCGACGCCGCCCTTGGTGATCCACTCGGCGAACTTCGTCATCGTGGAGTTGAGCATCGTGGTGTTGTTCAGCGCCAGCTGGTTGGTGTCCTCAGGCTTCATCTGGATGAACTGGAACGGGTAGACGTCCTTGTCCACGTCCATGTTCGCCAGCGCCTTCTGCAGCGGCTTCGTCTGCTCGACGGCCTCGTCCAGGTCGCTCGGCAGCTTCACGTCGATGTCGTCCCGGATCCAGACCGGGCCGTTGTCGGCGATGGTGACCGTCCACTTCCAGGTCGACGGGTCGGTCTTGGGGTCGGCCGGCGGAAGGACCTCGTACTCCTTGTCGCTGACCTTCTTGACGTACTTGCCGAGATCGCCGAACAGCACCTGCAGCGACATCTCCTTGTCGTAGAAGGCGTTGACGATCTTGAGCGCCGCTTGCTTGTTGCTCGCCTTCGCGGACACGAGGATCTGGTTGGCCGGGAAGTTCTCGTTGTAGGAGTCGTACGACCAGGTCACCGGTGTCGTCTGCCCGGCCTCCGCGAGCAGCGGCGGCATCGCGACGTACTGGTCCGCCAGCTGGGCGCCGAACCGGTCGCTGGCCGTCCAGCCCCAGCTGAAGCCGACCCGGGCCACCTTGCCGGAGCCGCGGCCGACCGCCTGGTAGGCCGAGTAGTCCTGCGTCATGACGTTCTTGCTGACCAGGCCCGCGGCGTAGCAGCGATGGAGGAACTGGATCACCCGCTTGTAGCGGTCGTCGACGAGGAAGTTGCCGACCTTGCCGTCCTGGAGGAAGTAGCCCTGGCCGCCGCCGCCCGCGATCGGCAGGCCGACGCTGCCGAGCAGCACGCTGGGCTGGAAGTACCCGAAGCCGCCCGTGCCGACCGGCGACCAGTCCATCGGGATCTCGTCGTTCGTGTCGCCGTTCCCGTTCGCGTCCTGTTCCTTGAACGCGACGAGTACCGTGAACAGCTCGTCCCAGGTGGTCGGCATGTCCAGGCCGAGACGGTCGAGCCACTGCTTGTTGATGTACTGGTGGATGACGGTCGTCGGCCAGAACCGCTTGTAGCCCGGGATCGCGTAGATCTCGCCGCCGGTCAGCGTGGCCATCGACTTCAGCTGTGGTTTCGCCGCGAACAGCGCCTTCACGTTCGGCAGCGCGTCCAGGTCGTCGCTCAGGTTCTCGAACAGCGTCCGGTACGTGCCCAGGTCGGCATTCGTGATCGAGTTCGTTCCGATGATCAGGTCGGGCACGTCGCCGGCCGCCAGCATGGTGGACTTCTTCTGGTCCCAGTCGGCGGAGATCTCCTGCCACTGGATCTTCACGCCCGCGATCTTCTCCAGCTGTTTGGGCCACTCCATCGTGCTCATCGGCTTGGTCAACGGATGCTTGGTGACAGCGATCCGCAAGGTGCCCGGATCGCTTGCGGAGTTCTTGCCGGAGCAGCCGGCGAGTGCGGTGAGGCCGGCCGCGACGACGAAGGCACGGCGGGACAGAAACGGTGAAGTGGCCATGGGGGTCCTCCTACGGGGGGACGGAGGGGTGTGACCCGGATCTCAGTGAATGTTTCAGCGATGTTAGGGGCGGCCGTTCAGCGATGTCAATGACGAGACAATCAAGATGACAAGCGACCCGACAAGGAGTGAAGAGTGGGTCAGGCCGACGCGGACGAGTCGCGAATCAGCAGGTGTGTGCCGGTGTGCACCTGCCGGGCCGCGCCGTCGTAGCCGTCGAGGCGCTCGATGAGCAGGCGGACGGCGGCGTCCACCATGGAGCCCTGATCAGGGCTCCCCGACGACAGCGACGGGATGGTGAACTCGCCCTCGTCCGTGTCGTCGAAGCCGGTGACCGCGACGTCCTCGGGGACGCGGATCCCGTGCGTGCGCAGGGCTTTCAGCACGCCCACGGCCATCGTGTCGTTGACGCACACCGCGGCGTCGAACCGGGGGCCGCAGCGCCGCAGCAGCCCCACCATCGCCTCGTAACCCGTGGCCCTGCGGTCCCAGTCGGAGCTGTTGGCGACGAGCGACGGGTCATGCTCGATGCCGTGCTCCTCCAGGGCGGCGAGGAACCCGGCGTACCGGTCTCCGGTCGGGGCGGCGCCGACCGGACCGTTCCACACGAACGCGAGCTTACGCCGGCCCGTGGCGAGCAGGTGCCGGGTGATCGCCAGGAAGCCCGCGTACTCCGCCATCAACACGCAGTCCAGCGCCTTGATCGGAGCGCCGCCGAGTGCCACCGCCGGGCGCCGTGGGGCGGCACCGGCGAGCTGCTCGTCGCTCAGGTGGTGCGGGCAGATGATCACGCCGTCGACGTCGGCGGTGGTCACGCCGAGGACCGCGTCGCGCTCGCCCGCCCTGTCATGGGCGATCCGGAGCGTGGTGGTGAACCCGCGCTCGGCCAGGGCGAGGATGAGCCGCTCGGCTTGCTCCGCGAAGTACGGCTGGTAGAGGTTCGGCACGACGACCGCGATCCTGCCGGTCCGGCCGGAGGCGAGCCCACGCCCGGCCTGGCTCGTGGCGTGTCCCGCCTCGTAGCCGGCCTCCTCGATCGCGGCCTGGACCTTGGCCCGGGTGGCGGCCGAGACGTGCGGGCGGCCGAGAAGGACGTTGGACACGGTCTTCGCCGAGACGCCGGCCAGCGTGGCGACATCCGCGAGCGTCGGGCGCTTCATCGCGGGTCCCGGCCGAGCGTGGACTCACGCCGTACCAGCTCGACGGGTGACACGAGCGCGCGCGGCTGCCGCGGGGCCGTACCGGCGAGGCGATCGGCCAGCAGCTCCAGCGCGCCGCGCGCCAGCCGGGCCGCCCCGGGGTCGATCGTGGTGAGCGACGGCGTCGAGAACCGCCCGTCCTCCAGGTTGCCGTAGCCGATGGCCGCCACCCGTCCCGGGACGTTCACCCCGTGCTTGACGAGCGCCGCGAGCGCCCCGAGCGCCACCTCGTCGTTGACGCAGAGCAGCGCGTCCACGTCCGGATGCCGCTCCAGCACCTGTACGGCGGCCCGCGCGCCCGCGCGCCGGTCGGCCACCTCACCGAGGTCCACGTACGGTACGGCGGCCGGGTCGATGCCGGACCCGGCGAGAGCCGCGCACATCCGGGCCTGGTCCGCTCCGAGCAGAGCCGGGCGGGAGCGCCCCATGACGGCGAGGTGGCGAGCCACCAGCGCCGCCGCCTCCGCGACGTCCTCATCGACGCTGTCCACTGTGCTGTCCATCAGGGCCGCGCCGCCTTGCACGGCGACCACCGGGCGGTCGTCCAGCCCGTCGGTGACCAGCGTGGCCGGACCGATGACCACCACGCCGTCGAACGCCTTCCCCCGGGCGGCGAGCACCGCCTCCAGCCGGGCCGGATCGCCGTGCGTCGGCTCGACCGCGGCCAGCATTCCGTAGCGATCCGCCTCCGTGACGAGCGCCTCGACGAGACCCGCGAGATACGGGCGGCGCAGCTCGGTGACGGCGATGCCCACCATGCCGACCAGGCCGGTCCTGAGCGTCCTGGCGGTCCGGTTGGGGACCCAGCCGAGCTCGTCGATCGCCGCGTGCACCCGCCGCACCTTCTCCGGACGGATGTGAGGTTCGCCATTCACCACACGGGAGACGGTCTTGATCGAGACACCGGCCCGATCCGCGACCTCCCGCATCGTCACGCGCATGCGTACAGCGTAGGTCACGGCAGCGCCTGCCAGCATTCAGTTTTGATCTACAGCGACGGCGCCCACGACCGGCCACAATGAGAGTGATGTCAGCTCAGCTTCCCGCGCGGGCCACGGCCTCTCTCCTCGGCCTGGCTCTCGGCGACGCCTTCGGTTCCCAGTTCTTCGTACCGGCCAATCACCACGCACTCTCTTCCCGTCACCTTCCACCCGGCCCATGGCAGTGGACGGACGACACCGAGATGGCGTCCTCCATCTATCGCGTCCTGGCCGACCACGGCGCCATCGACCAGGACAGGCTCGCGGCGAGTTTCGCCGCGCGCCATGACTTCGACCGCGGCTACGGCCCGTCGACGAACCGGCTGCTCCGGCTGGTCCGCGAAGGAGGCGACTGGCGCTCGCTTTCCGCGGAGCTCTTCGACGGCAAGGGCTCGTGGGGCAACGGTGCCGCGATGCGCGTGGCGCCGCTCGGCGCCTGGTTCGCCGGTGACCTGGCGCACGTCGTCCGACAGGCCGCCCTGTCGGCACAGGTCACCCACACTCATCCCGAAGCGGTGGCCGGCGCCGTAGCCGTCGCCGTGGCCACGGCCGTAACCGCCACAGAACCCGATCTTCCCGCCGGTCGCTTCCTCGACCGGATCAGGGAACACGTGCCCGCGGGCATGATCCACGACGGCATCACCGAGGCGCGGCAGCTCCTCACCATCAGCGACCCCGCACTTGCCGCCCGGATGCTCGGGAACGGGCGGCAGGTCGCCGCTCACGACACGGTCCCGTTCACCCTCTGGGTGGCGGCCCGCGAGCGCCACGACTTCGAGGCGGCCATGTGGACCACCGCGGCGGCCGGCGGGGACGTCGACACCACGTGCGCCATCGTCGGCGGCATCGTCGCGGCCGCCGAGGACGTTCACCTGCCGCCGGAGTGGAGGAGCAGGTGCGAACCGCTGCCGGACTGGGCCGGGGCCCCTGTAGACGACCGGTAAATAGGTTAAAACGGGTCATTGGGATACTTCGACCATGGATACGAATGCGAGGGGGCCGGGCCGTCCCGTGGAATGGGCGCTGCGTTCGGCGGAGCCGACGGACGTTGAGGCGATCGCGGAGCTGCGGGCGACGGTGATGCGCCCGGACCTGGAGCGGCTGGGACGGTTCGACGAGCATCGGGTCCGGCAGCGGCTGCGGGATGCCTTCGCCCCGCAGCACACCTCGGTCATCGTGGCCGCCGGTGCCTTCGCGGGCTGCGTCGCCGTGCGCCCGGCCGAGGACGGGCGCTGGCTGGAGCATTTCTATCTCGATCCGGGCCTGCAGGGCCGGGGGATCGGATCGGCTGTCCTGCGGGCCGTGCTGAGTCAGGCCGATGCCGACGGCGTGCCCGTCCGCCTGAACGTCCTCCAGGGCAGTGCCGCCCGGCGGCTGTACGAGCGTCACGGGTTCACCGTGGAGGCCCAGGACCCGGTCGACGTCTTCATGGTGCGCCGGCCGGGCGCGGGCGCCTCGTGAGTCAGTCCACGTACCGGTAGACCTCCCTGCCGTCGATGTGGACGCGCACGGCCCGGCTCATGGTGTCCAGCGGATCACCCGACCACAGCACCACATCACCGTCGAGTCCGGGCCGTAGCGCGCCGACGCGGTCGCCGAGTCCGAGCAGCGCGGCCGGGGTGGCGGTGATCGACCGCAGCGCGGTCCGCCGGTCCAGCCCCTCCTTGACCGCGATCGTGGCCTGGTGAACCAGGTACTGGATGGGCACCGAGTTGTGGTCGGTGGTCAGCGCGAGCGTCACTCCGGCCGCGGCGAGCAGCGCGGGACTGCGCGGGGTGCGGTTGCGCAGCTCCGGTTTGCCGCGCCCGGTGGTCAGCGGGCCGCTGACGACAGGGATCTGCCGTTCGGCCAGGAGGTCGGCCAGCAGGTGGGCCTCGGTGCCGTGGTGGACGACCAGCCGGTGTCCGAACTCGTCGGCCAGGCGGAGGGCGGTGCCGATGTCGTCGGCCCGGTGGGCGTGCTGCCACCAGGGCAGCTCGCCGTCGAGCACCCTGGCCAGCACCTCCAGCGTCGGATCGCTCTCCTGCGGCCTGCGCGCGCGATAGTCGCGGGCCCTGGTCAGGGCGTCGCGGATGACCGCGGCGGTGCCCTGGCGGGTGGAGGGCAGCCGGCCGTGGTTCCCGTGCACCCGCTTGGGGTTCTCGCCGAGCGCGCTCTTCACCGCGACAGGCTCGCGCAGCACCATGTCGTCGACCGTACGGCCGTGGCACTTCAGGGCGACGGCCTGCCCGCCGATGGGGTTGGCCGAGCCCGGCAGCACCGCGGCGGTGGTGACGCCGCCCGACAGCGCGTCGGTGAACCCGGGGTCGGCCGGGTTGACGGCGTCGAGCGCGCGCAGGCGGGCGCCGTTGGGCTCGGTCGCCTCGTTCAGGTCGTCGCCGGACCAGCCCTCGCCCTCCTCGTCGATGCCCAGGTGCGAGTGGGCCTCGACGAACCCGGGCAGTACCCAGAGCCCGGCGGCGTCGACGACCTGGACGTCATCGGGCACCGGGATCCGCGCCCCGACAGCGACGATCTTGCCGTTCCTGATCAGCACGGTGCCGCCCTCGACGGGATCGCCGTCGACCGGGACGACGTACCCTCCGGTGAACGCGACGTTCATGTGGCGCAGCCTCCAGTGAGGACGTGATGGTGCTCGACGGAGGGCGAAGGCGTCAGCTCATAACGCTCGTCGCCCGGATAGAGCACGGCCCTGGAGACGTCGTCACCCGCGAAGTGGCGGATCGCCTCCCACGACTCCCAGTAGGTGATGAGCCGGAACTCGACGTGGTCGTCGAAGGCGGCGTGCAGCACCTGAGCGCCGCGGTTGCCGGGCGTCGAGGCGGCCTCGGCCACCCCGGTGTCCAGCAGGTGCGCCGCGAAGCCGTCGGCGTGGTGGTGAGGGACGCGGCCGGACCAGGTGCGTGCGATCATCTCGGCTCCAGACGGGTCATGGTGAGCTCGGCGGCGGCCAGGTCCTGCACGCCCAGCCCGATGAACTTGGCCACGGTGATCTGCGCCGGGCTCTGCCTGCCGGGGTGACGGCCCAGGACCAGATCGCCGATCTCCACGCAGCCGTCCGCCGTGACGGCGCCCGCCGACACGGCCCCGATCAGGTCGCCCGCGAACAGGGGCGCCTCGGCGCGGCTGTCCACGACGAGCAGGTCGGCCCGGGCGAAACAGTCAGGGTCGAGCTCGGCCTTGCCCGGGTCGTCCGCGCCGACAGCGGTGACGTGCTGGCCCGGCCGCAGCCACGAGCCGCGCAGCACAGGCTCACGGGCGGCCGTCGCGGTGACGATCACGTCCGCGTCGTGGACCGCCAGATCGGGTCGCGCCGCCACCGTCACCGACACCTGCGGTATCCGCTCAGCGAGCGCCGCCCGCAGCGCGTGGGCGGCCCCCTCGCGCCTGCCCCAGATCACGACCGCCTCCAACGGCCGCTCCGCCACGGCGGCCAGCACCTGCAGGCGCGCCTGCAGGCCCGTGCCGAGCACGGCGAGCGTGCGCGCGTGCGGCCTGGCCAGCAGCCGGGTGGCGAGCGCTCCGGCGGCGGCGGTACGCACGTCGCTGAGGTGATGCTCGTCCCGCAGCACGGCCAGCAGGTCACCGCGTTCGCCGTCGAGCACGGCGACGAAGCCGCTGCCCGCAGGAGATCGGGCGGCGAACCAGGAGGCGACCTTGACGATGAAGACCGGACGCCCGGGCAGCCAGGCGGATTTCACATGCACGTCGCCGTTCTCGCCCGCGGGCGCGAGCACCGAGATCGCCGCCTCGCCGAGCCCGCGGCTGTGGTCGGCGAACGCCCGCGCGACCGGTTCGACCAGGTCGCCGAAGCCGACCGCCCGCCTGATGTCCGCGGCCTCGTAGACCTTCACCGCTCACCGCCGGGCAGGACCTCCAGCGTGCCGAGGCCGACCCGCACCACCTCGCCGCCGACCGTGACCCGCTCGACGGTGTCGGCGCCGCCGTACGCGCCGATCGAGATGGCGCTGGGGCGGCCGGTGAAGCGGCCCTGCGCCAGCGTCATCCGCTCACCGTCGCCGAGCCGGCCGCGGTGCATCAGGTACGCGGCCACGCATCCTGCCGCGCTGCCCGTCCCGACGTCCTCCATCAGGCCGTCGTTGTTCCAGTGACGGCCCTCGGGTGTGGCGGCGTCCAGCAGGTAGGCGAACTGCGCGCCGCGTGCCTCCAGGAAGCCGGTGAGATCGCGGTGCGCGACCCTCGCCCTGGCCAGCGCCTCGCCGCGCACCGGGACGATCAGGTAGCGCAGTCCGGTGGACCAGACCTCGGGCGGCAACGCCTCGTCCAGGTCGTCCGGCGTCAGGCCGAACGCCGCCGCGATCGCGTCCTGGTCGCCGGCCGGCGGGCGCGCGACGAGTTCGGGGCGTTCCGTCTCCAGGAGCGCGGCCACGCGTCCTGGCGCGCTCCGGCGGGTGCTGACGCTGACGGTGCCGGCCGGGAGCGTGATCGTCCACGCGCGGTACCGCTCGGCCGTGGGAGCGTCGAGGTCGTGCAGGACGGCGGCGGCGCCCAGCACGGGGTGCCCGGCGAAGTCGAGCTCCTCGATCAGGTCGAAGACCCTGGCCTGGATCGCGTCGCCCGAGCGGCGCACGAAGATCGTCTCGAAGTGCCGGAGCTCCTGGGTGATCAGGGACATCTGGGCGGCGCTCAGTGGCGGCGGGTCGACGAAGACCGCGAGGCTGTTGCCCGAGTACGGCCCGTCGGCGAAGACGTCGACGTGGTGGTAGGCGACTGGCATGCGTCTCACCCTAGGAAAGCGCGGAGCCCATTGAGAAGCGCAATATCGCTATAAGAGCCATAATGCTTGCTTATGGCACACGACCTCGAGATCGCTGACCTGCGATCGTTCGCGACGGTGGTCCGCGCGGGCAGCATCACCAGGGCGGCCCACGCGCTCCAGCTCAGCCAGCCCGCCGTGAGCCAGCGCATCCACCGCCTGGAGCGCGCCGCGGGCGACCGCCTGCTCATCCGCGACGCCCGCGGCACCCGGATCACCCCCGCCGGCGAGAAGCTCCTGGCCTACGCCGAGCGCATGCTCGCCCTCCACGACGAGGCCCGCGCCTCCATCGACGCGCAGGGCGGCCAGGCCACCGGATCCCGCACCGTCGGCCTGCTCGAAGATCTCGCCGTCACCACGCTGCCCACCACGCTGGCCGACTTTGCCGCCCTGCATCCGGGCATCGACCTGGAGGTGGTCATCGGCCCGGCCCACGCTCTCCGCGAACGCGCCGAACGCGGCCGGCTCGACCTCGCGCTCGGCGACCCGTCTGTCATGCCGGACGCCGCGGTCCGCCGGCGCCGCCGGGTGCCCCTCGCGTGGGCCGCCGCGGCGTCACTCGACCCGGCCCGCGACCCGCTGCCGCTGGTGATGTTCTCCATGCCCTGCCATTGGCGTGCGCCGGTGCTCGACGTGCTCAACCAGCGGGGCCGCCGCTGGCGCATCGCCTTCCAGAGCACGAGCCTCGCCGCCGTACAGGCCGCGATCTGCGCGGGCATCGGCGTCGGCACGCTGCTGACCGGCAACGTCCCGGCCCATGCCGTACGGCTCGGCAGCCGCCACGGTCTGCCGCCTGCGCCCCAGGTCGAGATCGCCATCAGCAGGCGGCCGGGCACCGAGAACGACGCGGTCGTCGACAGCCTGGAACGCCTGATGCGCCAGTCCATCGCCGCGGACCCGGGAACCTGATATCCAGCACCGCCGGGGTGAAAGTTTCACCAGCGTCCCCGACTTCGTCCATGGTCAGCGCAGTGGCCGCGCTTCCGGGCGCCGGGACGTCCTTGCGGAGCCCTCCGGGGGCGGGGATCTTTGGGAGCGCTCCCAATTTGCGCTCCCCTTGACCGCGGAGAACATTCATGGCAATCCTCCGGGACCCGTGGCGCAGAGCGTTGACGGCGACAGCCGCCGTCCTGCTCGCCGGATTCGGGCTCGCAACCGTCCAGACGTCCGCTGACGCCGCCGTGTCGTGTTCGGCCACGTACTCCAAGACCTGGGACAGCGGCGGCGGCGCGTTCGGCGCCACGATCACGGTGACCAACACCGGTGACCCGTTGACCACCTGGGCGCTGAGCTTCGACTTCCCCAACAGCCAGGTGATCACCCAGATGTGGGAGGGCACGCCCACCCCGGCGACGCCCACGCCGGCGGGTGCGGTCATCACCATCAACCCGCTCTCCTACAACGCGGCCAAGGGCACCGGGGCGACCTGGACCGTCGGCTTCAACGGCACCTACACCGGCGGCGTCAACAGCAACCCGCCCAGCGTCTCGTGCGCCGGGAACGGTGGTGGAAGCACGCAGCAGGCCCTGGTGGTCTCCCCGGCCAGTGTGAGCGTGCCCGAGGGCGGGACCGCCGGTTACACGGTCCGCCTGCAGTCCCAGCCGTCCGGCAACGTGACGGTCACCAGCACCGCCGGCACCGGTGACGGCGACATCACCGTGAGCGCCGGTGCCTCGCTGACCTTCACCACGGCCAACTGGAACACCCCGCAGACCGTGACGCTCCGCGCCGCGGAGGACTCCGACAGCGCCAACGGCACCCGGCCGATCACCGTCACCTCCTCGGGCCTGACCTCCGTCACCGTGAACGCCACCGAGGCCGACAACGACGGCGGCACCGGTGGGGCGGCACCCGCTCTGCACGTCTCAGGGAACAAGCTGCTCACCGCCGGCGGCGCCACCTACCGCATGCTCGGCGTCAACCGGGCCAGCGGCGAGTTCGCCTGCGTGCAGGGCAAGGGCATGTGGGACAGCGGTCCCGTGGACCAGGCCTCGGTCAACGCGATGAAGGCCTGGAACATCCACGCGGTCCGGATCCCGCTGAACGAGGAGTGCTGGAACGGCACCAACGGCTCGCCCAGTGGCGCGACGTACCAGCAGAACGTCAAGGACTACGTGAACCTGCTGGTCGCCAACGGCATCACGCCGATCGTGGAGATGCACTGGAACTACGGCCAGTACACCGGCCAGGGCGCCGGCTGCTCCGACACCGCGGCGACCTGCCAGAAGCCGATGCCCGACGCCCAGTACGCGCCGACGTTCTGGACCGGGGTGGCCAACATGTTCAAGGGCAACAACGCGGTCGTCTTCGACCTGTTCAACGAGCCCTACCCGGACGCGGCCGCCAACTGGAACGCGACCGCCGGCTGGACCTGCTGGCGTGACGGCGGCACCTGCACCGGCATCGGCTACCAGGTGGCCGGCATGCAGTCACTGGTGAACACGGTACGCGCCACCGGCGCGACCAACGTGATCATGCTCGGAGGCCTGGCCTGGTCCAACGACCTGAGCCAGTGGCTGACCTACAAGCCGAACGACCCGACGGGCAACCTGATGGCCGCCTGGCACACGTACAACTTCAACAGCTGCTCCAACACCTCCTGCTGGGACAGCCAGGTCGGGGCGGTCGCCGCGAAGGTGCCCGTGCACGCCGGTGAGATCGGCCAGAACTCCTGCGCTCACGACTACATCGACCAGGTGATGGCGTGGGCCGACGCGCACGGCGTCGGATACACGGCCTGGACGTGGAACCCGTGGGGCTGCAGCGGGGGCAACGTGCTCATCACCGACTACAACGGCACCCCCACCAGCACGTACGGGGAGGGCTTCAAGGCCCACCTGCTCACCCAGAATCCACTCTCCTAGAACCACTGGGCCGGGCCCGTCGCCTGGCGGGCCTGGCCGGTGGTCAGGACCATGCGGAAGCGGGCCTGGCCGGAGACCATCTTCTGGAACGCCGCACCGGCCTCCTCCAGCGGAGCCTCCTCGATCCAGGCCCGGACGCCGCTCTGGGCGGCGAACCTCATGGTGTTCTGGGTGTCGACCGCGATGCCGGAAGCGTGGGCGTACACCCGCTTGGCCCCGTTCACGAGCTGCAGGGGCGTGATGTCCAGCGGTTCCATGGCGACGCCGACGATGACGAGCTCGCCGCGGCGCCCCAGCCCCTCGACCGCCGCGGACATCGCCGCGGCGCTGGTCACCGTCGCCAGCACCACCTTGGCCCCGCCGCGGGCCCGCAGGGCGTCGGCCGTCCGCTCGGCGGCGCTGTCGATGTAGTGAGAGGCGCCGAGCTTGTGGGCGAGCGACGCCTTCTCAGGCCCGCGGGCCATCGCGACGGTGTCGAAGCCCATCTTCGCGGCGAACTGGACGCCCAGATGCCCCAGGCCGCCCAGACCGAGGATCGCGACGGTGTCGCCCGACCGCGCGGAGCTGCGGCGCAGCGCGTTGTACACGGTCACGCCGGCGCAGGCCAAGGGCGCGGCCTCCACCGCCGTGAGCTCGTCGGGGACGGCGGCCAGGGCGACGGCAGGCACCACGACGGAGTCGGCGAACCCTCCGGCGTAGGCGACCCCCGGCACCTGAAGCTCGGGACAGAGGATGCCGTCACCCTCCCTGCAGGCGTCGCAGTGGCCGCAACTGCCTCCGTACCAGCCGACCGCCACGCGATCACCGGCGGACCAGCCGCTGACGTCGTCGCCGATGGCGTCGATGCGTCCCGCGATCTCGTGCCCTGGCGTGAGGGGAAAGGTGGTGCCCGGGATGTTCCCGGAGGTGATCAACACGTCGGAGTGGCACACCCCACACGCCTCGACGGCGACCCGCACCTGGCCAGGTCCGGGCTCGCGGATGTCCACCTGAACCAGTGTCATGTCCCCGCCGGGTTCGGCGACCTGAATGGAACGGTCCATGACAGAACCTCCTAACGTCCTCACGGACAGGCCCTCACTGGTGCACCGTTTCCAGTTTCACCTCATCTATCCACCGGATCTCTTCACCGGATCTCTTCACCGGATCTCTTCACCGGATCTCTTCACCGGATCTCTTCACCGGATCTCTTCACCGGGCGGCTTGGCCGTCTTCGGCGAACGCGCGGCTGCGGGCGAATGCCCGGAGCGGCTCGTGGTAGTAGTACGTGTCCAGGCCGCGGGACTCGAGCAGGTGCATGTTCACGAGGGATTCGAGGAGCGCCGAGGCGTCGCCGGGCGGCAGGTCCAGCACGACCGAGGCGGCGGCGAGCGAGACCTCCGGCCCCTCCGCCAAGGAGAGCAGCTGGAACGCCCTGGCCTGCGGCGGTGACAGCCGCTCCACCGCTGACACGTACGGCCGTTCGGTGGCCCGGCACTCCGGCGGGAGCACCGGCGAGTCCGGGCCGGGCCTGGTGAGCCGCTGGTTCGCCTCCGCGATGCTCCAGCCAGGCCGCGAGGCGATCCGCGAACCCGCGGCCTCGAGCGCCTGCGGCAGCCCGGCCGTGCGCCGGATCAGCTCGCGGATGTCCGCGACGAGGATCCGCCGTTGCATCTCGCGCAGAGCCGGGCCGGGGTCCAGGCCCAGCTCGTCGGCGAGCAGCCACGGCACCAGGAACGTCAGCACGCCGAGCCCCACGGCGATGACGACCATGACGGCGAGGTCGAGATCACCGAGGATGTTGAACAGCCCCCAGTAGGTCGCACCGCACCACAAAATAGGCGTAGGCCGGGCCGTGATGGACCGCGATGCAACCTCGCCGCCCGCCGGGGCTGTCCTCGCCATGTGAATCGCCATCATGTCGATCTGTCCGTCGTCATCCCCGCTTACAACGAGGAGCGACGGTTGGCACACACGCTCACCCGCGTCGCCTCCTACCTCCGCGCCTGCCCGCTGAGCTGGGAAGTCGTCGTCGTGGACGACGGCTCGGCCGACGCGACGGGTGACGTGGCCGCGACGGCCGCGCGGAAGGAACCGCGCGTCCGCACGCTGCGCCTGCCGGTCAACCGGGGCAAGGGCCGTGCCGTCCGCGAGGGGGTCCTCGTCACCACCGGCCGTCAGGTGCTGGTCTGCGACGCGGATCTGGCCACCCCGATCGAGGAGCTGGCCGGGCTGCGTGAGGCGCTGGCCGACGGTGCGGACGCCGCCATCGGATCGCGGGCCGCGCCGGGGGCGCGCATCGAGGCCAGGCAGGTGTGGTTCAGAGAGCTGCTCGGCGCGCTCGCCAACGTCCTGATCAGGCTGCTCGTCGTGCCGGGGATCGCCGACACGCAGTGCGGGTTCAAGCTGTTCGACGGGGACAAGGCCAGGCGGGCCTTCCGCCGTTGCGGCGTGGACGGGTGGGGCGCCGACGTGGAGATCCTGCGCGTGTTCGCCGAGCACGGCTGGCGGGTGCGCGAGGTGCCCGTCCGCTGGGCGCACCAGCCGGACTCCAAGGTGCGCCCCCACCAGTACCTGGTGACGCTCGGCGAGGTGCTGCGGGTCGGGCTCCGGTACCGGGGCGGAGACGTCGCCCGCACGGCAGGGGTGACCGCGGTGTTCCTGGCACTCTCCGTCGTGCTCTACGTCCACCTGTGGGCCGACCCCTGGACCCGCTACCTGACCGACGGCGGGCAGGACCAGAACCAGTGGGAGTGGTTCTTCGCCGTCACCGCGCACAACCTGGTGAACCTGGACAACCCCCTGTTCACCACGCTCCAGAACCATCCCTCCGGGGTGAACCTCATGGCCAACACGGTCATGCTCGGCCTGTCGGTCCCGCTGGCCCCGCTGACGCTGGCGCTCGGGCCGTCGATCACGTGGGCGGTCGTGCTGACCGCCGGACTGGCGCTGACCGGGACGGCCTGGTACGTGCTGTTCGCCAGGCACCTCGTCGGCTCGTGGCAGGCGGCCGCCATCGGGGCGGGCTTCTGCGCGTTCGCCCCGCCCGTCATCTCGCACGCCAACGCGCACCCGAACCTGGTCGTGCTCTTCGTCATCCCGCTCATCGTCCACCGGT
Source organism: Nonomuraea helvata (assembly GCF_039535785.1). NCBI lineage: Bacteria > Bacillati > Actinomycetota > Actinomycetes > Streptosporangiales > Streptosporangiaceae > Nonomuraea > Nonomuraea helvata. The sequence continues at coordinate 452,698 of NZ_BAAAXV010000005.1, read as the reverse complement.
TCCTGCTGCTGTGCCGGCGTGAGCAGGTCGTCCGCGACGGCTTCGTGCTCGGGCTGCTCGTCTCCTACCAGGTCTATCTCGGCGAGGAGGCGCTGCTGCTCGCCGCCACCGGCCTGGCCGTCTTCGCGGCGGCGTACGCGCTGCTCAGCCCGGAGTCGGCGCGCGCCGCGTACCGGCCGCTGACGGCGGGGCTGGCGCTGGCCGCCACGACGGTCCTCGCGCTCACCGGTGCCGCGCTGCTCTTCCAGTTCTCCGGGCCGCAGAGTTACGCGAGCCTCATCCACGGGCCCGCCGGCAACGACGTACGCGCGCTGGTGGAACACGCCGCCCGGTCGCTGGCCGGCGATGCCGGTGTGGCGGCGGGCCTGTCCATGAACACCACCGAGCAGAACGCCTTCTTCGGCTGGCCGCTGCTCGTGCTGACCGTCGGCGTCGTCGTCTGGCTGCGCCGCAGGGCGGCCGTCCTGGCGCTGGCGGCCGTGATCGCCGTGTCGGCCTGCTTCTCGCTCGGCCCCGAGATCGTCTTCTACGGACGGCACACCGGGATCCACGGCCCGTGGTACCTCCTGTCGCGGCTGCCGCTGTTCGAGTCGGTGGTGGAGTCGCGCTTCACGATGGTGTGCGTCCCGGCTGTCGGCGCGCTCCTGGCGATCGCCGCCGACCACGCCCTGGCCGCCGCCGCGGCCCTGCCCAGGGGCCCCGTACGCGTCCTGCTCTGCCTGGTGCTGGCCGAGGCCCTGCTGCCGATCGCCCCCACCCCGATCGCCGCGGCCGACCGCCCCCAGGTCCCCGCCTTCTTCGCCGACGGCGTGTGGAGACAGTACGTGCGGCCCGGACGTTCGGTGGTGACCGCGCCGCCGCCGGACACCGTCGACGCGAGCCCGCTGCACTGGCAGGTGGCAGCGGGCCTGGGCTTCCCCCTGGTCGAGGGCTATTTCGCCGGCCCGTACGGACCGGATCGCCAGGGCGTCTACGGAGCCCCGCCCCGTACCACCTCGACCCTGCTGCGTGCGGCACGCGACACCGGCGAGGTGCCGCGGGTGACCGAGGAGCACCGCCGGGCCGCTCGCGAGGATCTGGCGTTCTGGCGCGCCGACGCCGTCGTGCTCGCGCCTCACCAGCGACAGGCGGTGCTGCGGGCTACGCTGACCGCGCTGCTGGGCCCCGGCCGCCAGGTCGCCGGGGTGTGGCTGTGGGATGTCCGCGCCATCGTGCAACCTGATCCCGCCCGGGCGCTGTCGTAGGTGATGACCACGACTGAGGAGAACGTGAGCGGTGCGACCAGACGAGGAGCAAGACTACGTCGCGTACGTGACGGCGCGACTACCGGCCCTGCGCCGCCTGTCCTACTACCTGTGCAGGGACGAGCACCGGGCCGACGACCTCGTGCAGAGCACGATCACCCGGCTGTACGTCCACTGGCGGCGCGCCCGGGAGGCGCGCGACCTGCACCGCTACGTCGACAAGATGCTGGTGCGGACCTTTCTCAACGACCAGCGGCTGGCCTGGTGGACGCGGGTGCGGCTGACCGACCGGCCGCGCGAGCAGCCCGGCCCCGACGAGGACATGGAGACGAAGACGGTGGTGCACGCCGCGCTCGCCCAGGTGCCGCCGCGCCAGCGAGCGGTCCTCGTCCTGCGGTTCCTCTGTGATCTGCCGGTGACGGAGGTGGCCGAGCTGCTCGGATGCTCCACGGGCAACGTGAAGAGCCAGACCGCGCGCGGTCTGGCCCGGCTGCGCGAACTGCTCGGGACGCGGGAGTTCACGGTGGAAGGGGTGGGTGGGCATGGATCCCACTGAACGGCCCGATGGACGGCCTGATGGACGGCCTGATGGACGGCCTGATGGACGGTATGGCACGGCGCGTGACGAGACCGTGCTCGACCTGCTGCGCGATGTCGAGCCCTCGCCGGTCGGCACCGTCGACATCGGGCGGGCGATCCGCGGGGGACGGCGGCGCGTGCGCGGACGGCGGGTCGCGGCGGTGGCGGCCGCCGCCGCGGCGACCGCGCTCGTCATCGCCCTGCCGTCGCTGCCGTGGACGCGTCCGGCGCCTCCGGTCACACCGGCGTCGCAGCTCACGAACGACAGCAAGACGTTCGACGTGAACGCTCCCGCTTTCGTGGTGGGCTCGGCCGGCGGGCTGACGCCGGACACGTACGAGACCGGCCGCTACCGCCAGATCATCACCCTGCGCCCCACCGACCCCTCGAAGCGCACCACAGCGGTCATCACCATGTACGCCCCCGGCCACCAGCCGAGCCTGCCCGCCGGCGAGCCCGCCCCGCCCGTCAACGACCGCCCCGCCCGCTGGACCCCCCGTGGCCTGGCGTGGGAGTGGGCACCGGGGGCGTGGGGCACCGTGAGTCTCGCGGCCCCGGCCGAGGACAGGGAGCGGGCGCACCGTGTGGCGCAGAGTGTGCTGCCGCGCCGCGGCGCTCCCGTCTCCGTGCCTTTCACGCTCGATCCTGGGGCGCTCGGCGCCGGTCGCCGGATGATCGGCGTCGTGACCTCGTACCCGGGTGATGGGGTCGCGACCCGGGTGTCGGTCAAGTACGGCACCCATGATCTGGCCGATGACTGGATCGAGGCCGGCGTTCAGCGGCCCCGGCCGTCTGCCGCGCCCAACACCGACCTCCACGGGACCCCTGCGGTGATCTCGGGCTCGGAGGTGGTGCTGCTGCCCACGGGGCGGGATCTCGCGATCTTCGCCAGGGGCGGGGACGAGCGGGCCCGGCGAGCGCTCGCCGCTGCGGTCACTGTCTTTTCCCAATGAAGGTCAGGCTGCGAGCGACGCCCCGAACCATCGTGACAGGGCCGTGCGGAGGGTGTCGCGGTCGTCGGGGCCGGGGCGGGGCGACGCCGAGGCCCAGGCGACATAGCAGTCCGGGCGCAGGAGCAGTGCGGTGACGGACGCGGCGGAGTCATGGGGGCGCGTCGTGACCGGCTCGTGCAGGCGGGCCGTGACGACGTCCACCCGGTCGCGCCATCCCGACGCTTCCTCGGCGAGTGATCCTTGCTCGGTCAGATCCAGCAGGAGGGGGCGGGCCTCCCCGGTCAGGCCGGCGAGCCGGACGGGGGCGGCTCCGGTGTCCAGCAGCAGGTCAGGGGTCCACCGGCCGATCAAGGGGTGGGCGTCACCTGCTCCCATTTCATAGCGGATGTCGGCACCGGCCATCATGTCCGCGATGTGCTGGACGTTGCGCCGGTCGGCGAGGAGCTCGGTGAACAGCCGGCGCAGCGCCGTGATCTCGGCGCCCGGGGTGATCAGCGCCGACTGGGACTGCGTGTGCATGACCACCCGTTCGGAGGCCGGCCGCCGTTCGGTCTCGTAGCTGTCCAGCAGCCCGAGCGGGGCCCAGCCGCGGATCTCGGCGCCGAGTTTCCAGCCCAGGTTGACCGCGTCCTGCAGCCCCAGGTTGAGCCCGGGGCCGCCGATCGCGCTGTGCACGTGCGCGGCGTCGCCGACCAGTAGGATCCGGCGCTCCCGGTACCGGTCGGCGATGCGCGTGTTGCCACCGAGCAGCGTGCGCCGCAGGAATGGGCCTTCGCCGTCAGGCTCGCCGAGCGGCACATCGGCGTCGAGCACCCGGCGGACGCTGTCGCGCATCTCGTCCAGGGACAGTGGCCGCTCGTCGCCGGGTGGGTCCTGGGGCCACTCGGTGGTGGCCACCAACGGCGTCCTGCCGGGGAACGGGGCGTACACGAACAACCCGCGTTCGGTGCGGTGGTGGATGAAAGGCGGGATGTGCCCGTGGCCGGGCACGTTCAGCCCGCCCGTGGCCGGATCGAGCATCGAATCCGGCACCGTGGCGTGCACGGTGCGGGAGACCGTGCTGTCCTTGGTCACGCCGGGGAAGCCGATGCCGGCCAGCTTGCGCGTCAGGCTGCCGCCGCCGTCCGCCCCGACCAGGTAGCGGGCGTCCATCCGGTACGCGCCTGCCGGTCCCATGACCTCGACCGTGACCGCATCGTCCTGCTGTGACAGCCCGGTGATCTCGTGTCCCCGGCGGATCTCGACGCCGAGCTCGACCGCGCGCTCCTCCAGGACCTCTTCGATGCGCGGCTGCGGTACCCCCAACAGATAGAGCGGATTGTCCTCCAGCATGCTCAGGTCCAGCGGCAGCGCGCCGAACACGTAGCCCGGAGCCGGTTGCGGCGGCTCCTTGGAACCGCTCAGACGCTCGTACAGGCCGCGCCGTTCGAGCAGCCGGACCACCTGGCCGACCAGGCCGTTGGCCCGGTTCTCGCCGGTGCGTTCCGGCAGCCGCTCCAGCACCACCGGACGCACTCCGGCGAGGCTCAGCTCGCAGGCCAGCATCAGCCCGTTCGGGCCTCCTCCGGCTATGACGACATCGGCAGACATGGTGTTCCTCCTGAAAATGGGCATGACGGGGCGACCGGCGGCGTGCCGGTTGCTCAGAGTGGGGTTCGCCGGGGTTCGCGTCAGGGGACGGGCAGCCCCGCCGACACCTGCCGGAGGGCGTCGATCAGCAGGTCCGTGATGGGGGCGGGGGAGCGGGCGTGCATCCAGTGGCCCATGACCGTCCTGAGGGCGGCCCCGACGGAGGCGGCGACCAGGCGGGGATACAGGTCGCCGATGAGGTCGGTCCCGGTGCGCTCGGCGACGGCGGCGGCCAGCTCGGCCTCGGCCTGGGCGTCCGCCTTGAGTGTCTCGCCCTGCAGCGCCGGCTCGGCCAGCATCAGGCGGAGCGCGGAGGCCCACTGCTGGACGTCGGTGTCCTCCATGTGGGCTTCCTGTCCAAGCCCGAACCGTGTCAGCACCGCATGGGTGATCGCCTCCCAGAGCGGCTCGGACGCCGGGCGGGCGCGCAGCTCCTCCGTGATCTGCCGGGCGCGCTCCAGATGCCGGAAGGCGATCGCCTCGCCCTTGCTGGAGAAGTAGTTGTTGAACGTGCGAGGAGACACGCCGACCTCGGCGGCGATGTCCTCCACGCGGACGTTGTCCAGCCCCCGCTCCGCGCAGAGGCGGATGGCCGCCCAGCTCAACGCGATGCGGGTCGCCCGCTTCTTGCGCTCGCGCAGCCCTTCGCCGACGCCTTCGATGCTCACGCGACCACAGTACTCAATTTGCGCGACTCGAAAAGATGCGTGATGCGCAATTTTTTGGCTGCTCATGTATACAAACGATCGGTCGTTAATATAGTTTGGGCCCATGACACAAGACGGCCGGCGGCTGCGCGGGTTGCGCAGCCGGGAGGCGATCCTGGAGCAGGCGGTGGGCCTGGCCTCGGTCGAAGGGCTGGACGGGCTCTCCCTGGGGCGGCTGGCGGCGGCGACCGGCACCAGCAAGTCCGGCTTCTTCGCCCACTGGCGTGACAAGGAGCAGCTGCAGCTCGACGCCGTGGAGTGGGCCGCGCGCCAGTGGACCGAGCACGTGGTGGCACCGGCCATGCAGGCCCCCGCCGGCGTGCGGCGGCTGTTCGCGCTGCACGAGGCGCGGCTGAGGTTCTACGACGACGGCGTGCTGCCCGGCGGGTGCTTCTTCTTCACCGTGCAGGCCGAGTTCGACGACCGTCCAGGGGCCGTGCACGACCGCGTCGCGCGGTCCATGTGCGAATGGCAGGAGTTCCTCCGGCGGCAGGTGGAGGAGGCCGTCGCGCTGGGCGAACTGGCCGAGGGCGTGGACCCGGCGCAGCTCGCGTACGAGATCGACGCCCTCGGCGAGATGGTCATCATCCACTCCCGCCTGCACGACGGGCCGGACTCGCTCCTCCACGCCCGCCGCGCCGTCCTGCAACGCCTGCGCGCGCTCTGCCCCCACCCAGCACTTCTCCCGGAGAACTGATCATGACTGACGACGGTGTCTACGAGCCCGTGCAGGTGCATTTCGACGATCTCGACGCCATGGGCCTGCTGCACAACTCCCGGTACGCCCTGCTGGTCGAGCGGGCGATCGGCGCGTACTGGCAGCGCCTCGGCTGGGCGCCCGATCCGGCGCGGTCGGCGTTCAAGGACGTGTTCCTCGCCGTACGCGAGTTCAAGGTGACCTATCACGCGCCCATCGCCGGGGCGGGTGAGCCGCTGGTGCACTTCTGGCTCGAGCGCATGGGCCGCACCAGCGGCGTGTACGGCTTCCGCGTGCTGTCGGCCGACCAGGCGGTGGTGCACGCGGACGGCTACCGGGTCAACGTCAACCTGGACCCGGCCACGTTGCGGCCGGCGCCGTTCAGCGACGAACTGCGTACCGCCGCCGGACCTCTCCTCCGGACGGTGGCGGCATGCTGACCGACACCCTGGATCGAGCAAGCTTGTGGCAGAAAGTCGCATTTCGCCACGTCCCGTAGCCCTATGATCATCGGTACCTGGAAGCCCGGAGCCGCGAGAAGGGACAGTCCGGTGGGGGACAGCTTGGACGCATGGAAGGCCGGCATCGACACGACCAGGCCCAGCATCGCCAGGGCTTATGACGTTGTCCTGAACGGGAAGGACAACTTCGAGGTCGACCGCGCCTTCGTCGCCGAGATCGTGAAGGTCGTCCCCGAGATCTACGACGTGGCCACCTACAACCGGCAGATCCTCGGCCGGGGCGTCCGGTTCATGTGCGCCGAGGGCGTCACCCAGTTCATCGACCTCGGCTCGGGCCTGCCGACCGTGGAGAACACCCACCACGTCGCGCAGCGGGCGAACCCGGAGGCGCGGGTGGTGTACGTCGACAACGACCCGATGGTGCTGGCACACGGGCGGGCGCTGCTGGCGGAGAACGAGAACACCGCGGTCGTCACCTCCGACCTGCGCGACCCGGCGTCGATCCTCGCCGACCCGGCCGTTCGCGAGCTCGTCGACTTCGACCGGCCCGTGGGCGTGATGCTGGTCGGCATCCTGCACCACCTGCACGACGACGAGGACCCCAAGGGGATCGTCGAGGCGTACATGGCGGCGGTGCCGCCGGGCAGCCACCTGTTCATCACGCACTTCTGCGACTCCAGCCAGGAGGCCCGGGACGCGGAGAAGAAGTTCCTCGCGCTGCTCGGCACCGGCCGGTTCCGGACCCCGGAGGAGATCACCGCGTTCTTCGACGGCTTCGAACTGCTGGAGCCGGGCCTCGTCCCGCTGCCGCTGTGGCGACCGGACGAGCCGGCGCCGGCGAACCTGACCGTGGGGCAGCGGCTCATGTACGGCGGCATCGCCCGCAAGGGTTAGCGGAGCATCCGGATGGGACACCTTTGAGCAGGTCGCCCGTGCCTCAGGGTCCGACCGGTTCCGCGAGTGGTTCCGGGCGGCCCACGCCCGCCTGGGGTCGCTGGTCTCGGCCGCGTACGAGGCCGGGGTGACGGTGCTGGCCGGGACCGACAGCTACGGGACGCCAGAGCTCCCGCACGGACGGGTGGCCGGCGAGGTGCGCCACCTGGCGGCGGCCCCCATGCCCGCCGCGGCGGCGATCGGCGCGGCCTCCTGGACCGCGCGGTCCTTCCTCGGCTTCCCCGGGCTCGGCCACGACGCTCCCGCCGACCTGGTCGCCTACGACGTGGATCCGCGCTCCGACCTCGCCGTCCTGCACACCCCGGTCCGCGTCATCCACCGCGGCCGGATCGTCCGCTGAGCTCCCGTACGGCTACGCCTGGCCCTCGTCCGGCAGGCCGTTGTCGAACTGCTGCGGCTGCACGGGCTTGTGCGGCTTGCCCCGCTCGCCCTTCACCAGGGCGGCGGCGTCGGGGTAGTCGGTGACGAAGGCGTCCACGCCCAGGTCCAGGTGCGCGCGGTACTCCGCCGGCGCGTCCCCGTGGTCGATCGGGTTCTGGCCGCGGCGCAGCTGGAGGGGGAGGTACTGGTTCTCGCTGCGGAAGGTGTACACGCCGATCTTCAGCCCTGCCTTGTGCGCGTCGGACACCAGCGTCGTCGGGGTGCCCGAGCTGCCGTCCGGGTTGACCGGGATCGCCGACGACTTGTCCGGCCCGATCCACTGCGCGTACTCCGCGATCTTCGCCAGCCCTGCGGGCTTCATCATGTCCGCGTAGGTCGTCGGGTCCCCGGCCGCCGTCAGGTCGTACGGACGGCCGGTGGTGCCCAGCGCCTGCCAGAGCGGTACGCGCAGGTCCTTGGCCACCCGCTTGAGGCTGGACGGCTCGAACGACTGGACCACCACGGGGCTGTTCGGTCGGTTGAGCCCGTTGCGCTTGACGGTCTCGATCAGCGGCTCCTCCAGCGGCAGCCCGATCGACCTGAAGTAGGTCGGGTGCTTGGTCTCGGGGAAGACGCCGACCTGCCTGCCGTACTGATGCGAGAGCCGCTTGGCCAGGTCGAGCACCTCCTGGAAGGTGAGCACCTGGTAGTAGCCGTTGTACACGGTGTTGCGCTGGCGGATGGCGGGCAGCCGCTCGACCGCGCGCAGCGTCTTCAGCTCGGCCAGTGTGAAGTCCTCGGTGAACCACCCGGTCACGTTGCGCCCGTCGACGACCTTGGTGGTCTTGCGCGCGGCGAACTCGGGGTGCAGGGACACGTCGGTGGTGCCGGAGATCTCGTTCTCGTGCCTGACGACCAGCACGTGGTCCTTGGTCGGCACGAGATCGGGCTCGATCCAGTCGGCGCCCAGGGCCACGCCCAGCTCGTACGCGCCCTGCGTGTGCTCGGGGCGGTGGCCCGCCGAGCCGCGGTGGCCGATGATGACGACCTGCGACCGGTCGGGGGCGGCCTCTGCCCTGGCCGGAGCCGCGCCGGCCGCGGCCAGGGGGGTGAGGACGGCGAGGGTGGTGGCTGCGATCTTACGCACGTGGGACTCCCTGCGGTGTCCGCACCGGAGACTCTCACCGGTGATCACCGCGGCCATTATGGTAAGGACCGAAATGCCGTTATGGACCAATAATGGCGAAATTTCCGGTGACAAACTCGAGCCAACCTCGGCTAGACGGTCGAAGGCTCGGCCGCCTCGGCGGGGTGGGCCGCCTGCTTGGCAGGGATGCGCTTGCCCAGGGTGACGAACAGCAGGATCAGGCCCACGGTCAGGAGGATGTGGCCCAGTCCGGCGGCCAGCGCGATGGCTTCGTTGCTGCCGTGGCCCAGGACCGTCAGGGTCCCGTGGAGGGTCATCATGGCCACGGTCAGCGCCAGGCCCGCGTTGTAGATCCAGAAGAACCAGCCGAACAGGCGGCTGGAGGTCAACGCGAACAGCTTCTCCAGGGCGAGGACGAGGAGGAAGAAGAGCATCCCGAGCGCGAGCAGGTGCGTGTGCACGACGCTGAGCTGCGTGTCGCCGGTGAAGTCGTTCAGCTTGGTGATCTCGCGGTAGTAAAAGCCGCTGACCACACCGAGGATCATGTAGAAGTGGGCAAAGTTGAGGATCTTCCTCATGTGTGCTGACCTTCACTCTCATGCAGGGCCGGACCATGGTCCGGTCTCATCTTGAGGCAGTATCGGGATTGCGTTTCAGGGTGTCGCCGGGTCCTGGTCGCTCACGATTGAGTGGCATGGGGTCAGGCTCCGGCGTGACGGAGTGCCGCTGCGGGATATGGCCCAGCCTGTGGGCCGGAATCCGCACCGTTGGGTTGGCTGTCAGGCGACGGGTTGCGGTGACCCGGTTCGGGGACCGCTGAGCACGAGGCCGCCGGCAAGGACGACTGCCGCGGCAGTGGCGCCGTGGACGCCGAAGGCGGTTGCGGGGTCTCCGCCGGAGAGCAGCACGATGAACATGTCGCCGATCGGGGTGAGCGCCGTAGCCAGCATGACCCACCCCAGGACGCGGCGGTTGCCTGTCATCAGGACCGTGAGAATCACCAGGCCGGACGCCAGGTCCCGGGCTCCCTTGACGGCAAGGAATCCCGCACCCTCGCCGTGCGGCCAGCTCGGTAGGCCGAAGTTGGGCGCCATGGATTGGGGAGCCAGCAGGTAACTCACCCCGACATAGCCGATGAACAGGGCGCCGACGAAAGCGAGAACAGTACCGATCGTGGTACGAGATGGCAGTTTTGCGGACATCAAGCATCTCCCTCAATGCTGGTGGGGTGACGCCTGGCGGTCGCGTGTCCAGGCAGGGCTGTCGAGGAAGTGGTTGTCGTACAAGTCCTGGGAGGCCAGCAGTTCCTCAAGGGTGGCCTCGCCCCTGCGCAGGCGGTCGAGCACATGTCACGATCTCCTCGCCCGTCAGGACGCGGGCCTTGCCCTCCAAGATGTAGAACAGCTCGGTCGAGGTGGTGTGGTGGTGAGGCACGGCGCCGTCCGCGCCTTCGGCGAGCGTCATCCTGATGGTGCTCAGCGCGCCGCCGGTGTCGCTGGAGTCGAGCAGCAGTCGTCCGGTGGCTGCGGGCGAGATGATGGTCTCGGCGTCGATCTCGCGGACGATCGCCGTTTCTACGATCATTGACATGTCAGGCTCCCTTCGAGCGCGGAGGACACGAGCCGTTCTGCGTAGGCTCTGTCGACCGGCGCTCCTGTGATCAGTACTCGGTAGTAGAGAGCGCCGGACAGCTGGTCGAACAGCACCTCGGCGTCCAGGTCGGCGCGCAGCTCGCCGCGCACGCGTGCCCGCTCGATCAGGGCGATCCCGAGGGCGTTGCGCTCGGCGTACTGCTGGCGGGCCAGCTTGCCGATGTCCTCGTGCCTGGCTGCGGCCGCCACGAGCTCGCCGGCGACCCCCGCGGATGGGCCTTCGCGGCCGCCTGCCGCGCGCATGCGGTTGAGCGCGGTGGCGACCTTGTCGAGATTGTCGACGAGGTCGGCTCGGATGTCGCCGGTCTCGACGATCTCGTGGTCGGCCTGCAGCCGTGCCACCACCGCGACGGCCAAGTGGTCCTTGGTCGGCCAGCGGCGGTACAGCGTGGTCTTGGCCACGCCCGCCTGCTCGGCCACCTCATCGATGGACAGGCCTGCGTAGCCGCGCTCGAAGATCAAGGCGGCGGCGATTCGCAGCACACGCTCGTCCACCTGCGTGTCACGCGGGCGTCCGCGAGCTGCCATCATGCCCTCCTATTCCGGTACCGAGGTAGCGAAATAGAGGCTACAGCCGCCCCAGGCAATTACGCAACACAAGTTTCGTATTCGGAAAGGAAGATCCCGATGGACGTAGTCCGGGTGCCAAGGCAGGTCCGGGACGATCTCGGGGACGAACCGGCACCCCAGCTCAGCGCCACCCCGCGCGCAAGAAGCCAGCCTGCTCGCCTTGAACCGCAAGTCGGGTTAAAGATCCGATGTCGCAATTTCGGTCAGCTGATCGAGCAGGTGCCGGCGGAGGAACGACAGCTCGGCTTCGACGGCCTGCTCGTGCATCTCGACGAAAGGCGCGTAATGCCTGCCGGGCAGGCGGACCAGCTCCGCGCTGGGCGCTCGCCGCGCCGCGTCGATCGCGGGTCCCGGGGGAGCGGTCTGGTCCTGATCGCAGGTGAGGACGAGCAGTGGGCTCCGTACGCGGGACGCGTCGCGGCCGGGCTGGTAGAACGCGAGGCGGAGCGCGGAGCGGGCCGCGACCTTCTGCTGCCAGTCCGGGTGCCTGTTGTCGGGGTCGAGCGCGCCCGGGCCGTCCAGGACGTCCGGCGTGACCAGCATGGCGACAGCTCCCGGCTCGCCGGCGAGCGGCACCAGCAGCGGCCGCCGTCCGACGAGGGCGCCGACGGCGTCGGCGACGGCCCTGCCGGTGAAGCGGAGCATCGCGAGCGGTTTCTGGTGGCTCGTCACGCTGCGCATGGCGGCCGGGCCGCCGACGTTCGGCGTCTGGGCGATCACCGCCGCGAGTCGCGGATGGCGTGCCGCCACACGGATGACGTGACCGCCGGAAGCGGAGAATCCCCACAGCGCGAGCCTGCCGGGGTCCACACCAGGCAGGCTCGCGGCGAACGCGATCGCGGCCTCCCAGTCGGCCAGCTGGTTCTTGACGGGAAGAACCAGACGCGGTTGTCCGCCGCTCTCCCCGACGCCGCGGTAGTCGAAGGCGAGAACGCTGAAACCGGCATCGTGAAATCGCCTGGCGAACAGGTCGGTGGCCGGCTCCTTGGGCACCGCGAACCCGCCGGCCATGATCACACATGCGCCGTTCGTTCCGGGATAGTGCCAGGCGGCGCATTCGGTGTCGCCGCTGACGAAGCGAACCGGCTGCCGCGCGCCGGCCTCTGCTGATGTCATGGCTAAAGTGAACCATCTGGTTCGCAAATTGTCCATCAAGCCGACGCCGCGGCCTCCTCTCGCTCCAGCGCACGGACCAAGGCCTCGAACCCGGCGGCGATCCCCTCGGCATCCCGGCTGGTCCGCCACTCCACCAGGAAGCCTCGGAGCGTCCCGAGGACCATCTCGGCGACCTCGAACTTGCGCTGCTCGGACCAGCTCACCGGACAGAGCGACACCAATGAGGGCAGATAGAGCCGCGACGCCTCCCGGCCGAGCCAGCCGTAGCGGCCGGGGTCGTACATCGCCAGGCCGATGGCCTGGTCGAGCAGGCGCAGGCCCGGATCGTCCCCGCTGAGCATGGGCCACATGGCGCGTACCCGAGCGGCCAGCGTCCGGTCGGGGGGTCCCGCGGTGGCGGCGGCCATGGCGTTGACGGTGCGCCTGTCACGCAGCTTGAGTACGGCCTGCTTGAGCAGGTCGTCGACCCCGTCGAAGTGGTAGAGCAGCACCTTGTGCGTGGTGCCGGCCGCACGCGCGGCCCGCCGGAGCGAGAAGTCCACCAGCCCGTTGACCGCGAGATCGTCGGTGACCCGGTCGAGGAGTTCGCGGCGCCTGGCCTCGCCGCGCGGCGACCTCGCCGAGCGCCGGTAGCCTGCCTGTCCTGGTGAGCCGTCGTCGGCGGAGGTGTTCATCTCAGAAGCTTCCACGAACACGGATCCTCACACAGCCGGGCGGGGCCGTCCGCCGCTCGCCGACCCCTCCGTCAGTGAGTGGGGCCGGCCGGGCCGGGGACGCGGAACGGGTCGCCGGCCGGCAGCCAGGCCGTGCCGGCGTCCAGGCCGAGCGTGCCGACGTCACGGGTCAGCGCCTCGACGGTGGCCCGTACGGCCTTGCGGGTCTCACCGCGCCGGGTGACGAGGGCCCAGGTCCAGTACGGCGTCGGGTCGACCACCGGCCGTCTGCGGAGGTCGGGCGGGACCGGTACGGCCTGACCCTTCGGTGAGTTGACGACCGGGCGGCGGAGCCTGCGTACGTGGTCGAAGAAGGCCGCGCCGGTGACGCCCCCGTCGGAGATGCGCACGGCGCGGGCTCCCGTGCCACGGGAGAACTCCTCGGCATAGCGGTTCCACGAGTCCCAGGTGGCGGTGTCGTCGTCCAGCAGCACCAGCGTGTCCCTGGCCTGGACCGGGGACGCGTCCGGGCCGGTGGAGATCGCGAAGAGCGGGTCCGCGCCGATCAGCCGGGCCTCGAGGTCATGGGCGGCCAGATCGTCGGTACGCACCCAGCAGATGGCCAGGTCGATGCTGCCGTCGGCGACCCGGGCGGCCTGGGTGTGCGACGGCATGACCCAGGCGTCGACGTGCAGCTGCGCGACGCCGGACACGCGGGCGGCCAGGTCGGGCGGCCGCCAGTTGACGTAGCCGAGCCGGACCGGTTCGCTGGCGGCCATGCCGGACGCGGAGCGACGCAGCTCGTCGGCCTGGCCGAGCAGCGCCCGGACCTGGGGCAGGAGTGCCTGCCCCGAGGTGGTCAGCGTGACGGAGCGGCGGTCCCGGTCGAACAGGCGTACGCCGAGGTCCCGCTCCAGCGCCTTGATCTGCTGGGAGAGCGACGGGCCGGCGATGCGCAGCCGGGCCGCGGCCCGGCCGAAGTTCAGCTCCTCGGCCACTGCGACGAAGTAACGCAGCTGGCGTAGCTCCATCCGCCCATCGTAGTTTGGTAAGAGGATGCGCCTCCCAGCAGGGAGAATGCCGGTCGTGGCGAGATCGCCGCCGGTTGACGCACTATCTGAGTACTGAATCCCGAGAGCCGCCCCTCGCCCGCAGCCGGAGGCCGGCCATGCCATAGCAGCCGGAAGAGAAACCCATGAGCACACCCAAAGTCGCCGTGATCACCGGCGCGTCCCAAGGCATCGGCGCGGCACTGGTGGCCGCGTACCGCAAGCTCGGCTACGCGGTCGTCGCGAACGCTCGAACGATCACACCCTCCGATGACCCCATGGTCCGGACCGCCGCCGGCGACATCGCCGCCCCGTCCGTCGGCGCGGGCGTCATCGGGGAGGCACTCGACGCGTTCGGCCGCGTCGACACGTTGATCAACAACGCCGGCGTGTTCGTGTCCAAGCCGTTCACCGAGTACACCGACGAGGACTACGAGCTGGTGACGGGGGTCAACCTGCGGGGGTTCTTCGAGATCTCGCAGCAGGCCCTCGACGTGATGCTCTCCCAGGGCGGCGGACACGTGGTCAACATCACCACCACCTTGGCCGAGTACGCCGACAGCAACGTGCCGGCCGCGCTGGCGGCGCTGACCAAGGGCGGACTCAACTCGGTCACCAAATCGCTGGCCATCGAGTACGCCTCGCGAGGCATCCGGGTCAACGCGGTCGCACCCGGCGTGATCCGCACCCCGATGCACCCGGCCGAGACCCACGAGTTCCTTGCTCGCCTGCACCCGGTCGGCCGGATGGGTGAGATCCAGGACATCGTGGACGCGATCGTCTACATCGAGACGGCGTCGTTCGTCACGGGCGAGATCCTGCACGTCGACGGCGGCCAGATCGCCGGTCACTGAGTCCGCTCAGCAAGAAAGGCACACGTTGACCTCCGTAGCGGAGCACGCCACGGGAGGGGGCGCGGACGTGGTGGTGACCCCGCTCCTGCACCAGGGCTACCGTCCGGCGCTGCTCGTCGGCGCCGCCCTGGTCGCGCTGGCCGTGGCCGCCGCGGGCGCGCTGCGCCATCGCTTCCCGCACCACCTCGGCCCTCTGCCCCGCCGCGTCCATGCGGCCCGGCGTGCCGCAGCCGAGGGCTGACGCCCGTCACACCTCGCCGAACAGGAGAAAGCAGCATGGCCGACACCGAGACCCAGATTCTTCACCACGTCCTGGACCGGTGGGAGGCCGCGGTCAACGCACACGACTCCAAGCGCGTGGCCTCGTACTTCACCGACGACGCGATCTTCCAGGGCCTGCACCCGTACAGCGTCGGTCCCGGTGGTGTCGCCGAGTACTACGAGGCGCAGCCGATCGGCCTGACCGCCGCGTACTCCATCCTGGAAACGCGGCGGCCGGCCGATGACCTCGTCCTCGGCTACATGAGCGTGGACTTCGCCTTCAGGGACCGGCCGACCCTGACCGTCAACCTCTGCGTGATGGCGCGGCGGGTGGGCGACGACTGGCTCATCAGCCACTACCAGGTCTCGCGCCTTCCTTGAGGTCTCGGTCAGCGTCGCTGACCCGCAGGCCGGGCGCGGTGGCGATCTGACGGCGAGGGTTCACTGAATTGCCCGGATTCGTTCACGAACATTCCCCGACGCCGCCCGCATCCAAGAAGGGTGCAAGGTCAACAGCGACAGACAGCAGAAGGGGTAGTCGTGAAAACACCCTCAAGGGCAACATCATCTGGTACAACCGCACCGTGCAGATCGGCGCCTCGCTGAAGGCGACCGAGGACAACTGCGCCAAGGCGCGTTACAAGTTCTGGCACGGGCACAAGCTCGTCGCACAGGCCGAGCGGGTGGCCTGCTCCGGGACGAGGGGCCACGGCTTCAGCCGCCAGTTCGACCAGCGCGGCGGCATCACCGAGGTCACCGTGGATCTCCTGCAGCAGAACGGCCGCCGGGCCTGGACGTACCTCACCGGCACCAGTTGCACGCGGAGCGGCTGCCGGTGACCCCCGCCTGATCCCACGCCGGCCCTCTCGGAAAGGCGGTCCGCATACCGACAGTGACCGGCCTTGTCGTCCGCGTCGAGGTGGGCGATAGACTTTTGTGCAGAGGCTTGGGCCGGGCAGGGGGAGTAGGCCCAGGTCGGCACACAGACCGGGGGCTGGCGTGGGTAGCGGCCTGACCCAGCGCGCGGTGGCCGCGGGGATCGTGCTCGCGCTGGTCGTCGGGGCCACCTTCGTGATGCTGCTGTACTCGATGGCCGGCATGCGCCGTTCACAGCTCCGGGCCGGGCATTCCACCCAGGTCCTGGTCGTGGCCAACCGGCTGGAACGCCGGATCATGGACATGGAGACGGGCCTGCGCGGATACGCGTTCACGGGTCAGGAGCGGTTCCTTCAGCCGTGGCGGGAGGCCGTCGCCGTATATCCCAAAGAGACCGGCGAGCTGGAGAGGCTGGTCGCCGACAATCCCGCGCAGCGGGGCCGCGTGCACCGGATCGTGACCGCGGGCACCTCGTACATCGACCACTACACGAAGCCGCTCGTGCAGGCCGCCCGCCGCGGCCCCGGCGCGGTCACGGTCACGGCGGTGGCCGAGGGGGAGCGGCGCGTGGACGCGATCCGCGCCGACTTCACCGCGCTGGTGGCGGCCGAGCAGTCGCTGCTCGAGGCCCAGCAGCGAAGCTCCTACGAGGCCGCGCGCCGCGCCGGGGCCGTCGGCGCGGCGGGTCTGATCGCCTCCATCGCGCTCATCGCCGCGTACACGGCCTACCTCACGCGCGCGGTGGTCGCACCGGTACGCCGCGTGGCCGCGACCGCCGGGCGGCTGGCGGGCGGCGACCTCGCGGCGCGCGTGCCGGGCCGCGGTGTCGGTGAGATCGGCATCCTGCAGCGCAGCTTCAACACGATGGCGGCCACCCTCGCCCGCAACCGGGAGGAGCTGGCCGCCTCGCGGTCGCGTATCGTGACCGCCGCCGACCAGGCCCGCCGGCGCATCGAACGCGACCTGCACGACGGCATCCAGCAGCGGCTGGTCTCGCTCGCGCTCGAGGTCCGCACCGCCCAGACCGCGCTCACGACCGGGCCCCCGGAAGATCGGGCAGAGCTCGGCGAGCGGCTGGACCGGCTGGCCGACGGGCTGGGGGAGGCGGTGGACGAGCTGCGCGAGATCTCCCGCGGCATCCACCCGGCGATCCTGAGCCGCGCCGGCCTGGGCCCGGCGCTGAAGGTGCTCGCCCGCCGCAGTCCGGTCCCGGTCGAGCTCGATGTGAACGTGCCCGCCCGGCTGCCGGAACCGGTCGAAGTGGCCGCGTACTACGTGGTCTGCGAAGCGCTGGCGAACACCGCCAAACACGCCCGAGCGACGGTCGCGAAGGTGCGGGCGGAGGCCAGGGACGGGGTCCTGCACCTCGAGGTACACGACGACGGCGCGGGCGGCGCGGCGGCCGGCGGAGGGTCGGGCCTGGTCGGAGTGACCGACCGGGTCGAGGCGCTGGGCGGGAGCATGACCATCACCAGCCCGCCCGCCCGGGGCACGACGCTTGTCGTCGATCTCCCTGTCGCCGGCGTGTAGGCAGTTCAGCATCCGTTGAATCCTCGCAGCTCAGGCGGGCAGAGAAGGTTTGTGGACGCAAGTGCGACGCGGGTGGCGCTGGCGGACGACGACGTCCTGCTGCGTGAGGGGCTCGCGAGCCTGCTGACGAGCTCGGGGTTCGAGGTCGTCGGCCAGGCGGGGGACGCGCCCGGGCTCCTCGCTCTGGTCCGCGAGCGGAAACCGGACCTCGTCGTCGTGGACATCCGGATGCCTCCAGGACACGCGACGGAGGGCCTGGAGGCGGCCCGGGTCATCCGGGAGGAGTCGCCAGGGACGGGCATCCTGCTGCTGTCGGCGCATGTCGAGGTCGAGCAGGCGATGGAGCTGATCGCCGCGGGGCGCCGGGTGGGCTACCTGCTCAAGAGCAGGGTGATCGACGTCGGCGACTTCGTCGAGACGCTGCGGCGCATCGCCCAGGGCGGCTCGGTCGTCGACCCGAGCCTGGTCCAGGAGCTCATCGCGGCCCGCCGCAGGGACGACCCGCTGGAAACCCTCACCGAGCGGGAACGCGAGGTCCTCTCGCTGATGGCAGAGGGCCGTTCGAACGCCGGGATCGCCCACCGGCTGTGGATCACCGAGGGCACGGTCGAGAAGCATGTACGCAGCATCATGGCCAGGATGCGGCTGCCTGAGACTGAGGACGACCACAGGCGCGTGCTCGCCGTGCTCACCTTCCTCGAGTCCCGCTAGGCGACGCCGATGATCCTTTGGATGGTCCGCGCCGAGAGCTCGGACTTGGGCAGGAACGCGATCGCGGGGCTCTCGGAGATCAGGTCGGCGAAATCGCTCTCGTCGTACGCCGAGATGAGGATGACGTTCGCACGATGGCCGTTCTGTGCCTCCAGCAACCGCTGCGCCACGTCGAAACCGCTCTCTCCACCGAGGTCGATGTCGACCAGCGCGATGTCCGGGCGCAGTTCCTTGAACCGCGCCAGCGCATCGGCGCCCGTAGACGCCACACCGACGACATCGATCCCCTCATGCTCCAGGAGCTGCCTCGCCGCCTGGAGAAAGTGATCGTTGTCGTCGACGATCAGACAGCACAGACCCACACGTTCAGAATCGCAGCAGGGTACCTCTCCGCGCATTGCAGCTAGCTGGAATCTCCGAACATGACCGACTTCTAAGGGTCCGGATCGATTAGCCATACGGCGGAGCGGGAAGTCCGATTCGTGTCCCCCCGGCAGCCGTCGGAGGGAACACGTCGTGACCAAGATCGAGCCGCAGCCGGAGCCCACGATCCCCACCCCGGCCGGCCGCCGGGCCAGAACCGGGCGGTTGATCGCCTCGGTGGCGTCCACCACGGACCACAAGGTGATCGGATATCTCTACCTCTCGACCAGCTTCCTGTTCTTCCTCCTGGCCGGGGTCATGGCGATGGTGATCCGGGCCGAGCTGGTCGCCCCGGGGCTGCAGTTCGTCACGGCAGAGCAGTTCAACCAGCTCTTCACCATCCACGGCACGGTCATGCTGCTGTTGTTCGCGACCCCGCTCTTCGCCGGGTTCGCCAACTTCATCATGCCCCTGCAGATCGGCGCCCCCGACGTCGCCTTCCCCCGGCTCAACATGGTGGGCTACTGGCTGTTCCTGTTCGGCGGGCTGATCGTGGTGAGCGGCTTCTGCACGCCCGGCGGCGCCGCCCCCTTCGGCTGGTTCGCCTACACACCGCTGTCCACCGTGGACTTCAGCCCCAACGTCGGCGGCGATCTGTGGCTGATGGGGCTGGCGCTCAGCGGTCTCGGCACCATTCTCACCTCGGTGAACTTCGTCACCACCATCATCTCCATGCGGGCGCCGGGCATGACCATGTTCCGGATGCCGATCTTCACCTGGAACACCCTGCTGACCAGCATGATGGTGCTGATGGCGTTCCCGGTGCTGGCCGGGGCGCTGCTCGTGCTGGAGTCGGACCGCAAGCTCGGCACCCACGTCTTCGAGGCGGCCAGCGGCGGCGCGATGCTCTGGCAGCACCTGTTCTGGTTCTTCGGCCACCCCGAGGTGTACATCATCGCGCTGCCCTTCTTCGGCATCGTGACCGAGGTGATCCCGGTGTTCAGCCGCAAACCGCTCTTCGGCTACATCGGCATGATCGGGGCCACCATCGCCATCGCCGGGCTGTCGATGACCGTGTGGGCCCACCACATGTTCGTCACCGGACAGGTGCTGCTGCCGTTCTTCTCGTTCATGACGTTCCTCATCGCCGTCCCGACCGGGGTGAAGTTCTTCAACTGGACCGGAACGATGTGGCGCGGTCACCTGTCCTTCGAGTCGCCGATGCTCTTCGCGGTCGGCTTCCTGGTGACGTTCCTGCTGGGCGGGCTCACCGGGGTCATCCTCGCCTCGCCGCCCCTGGACTTCCACATCAGCGACACCTACTTCGTGGTGGCCCACTTCCACTACGTGGTCTTCGGCACCGTGGTCTTCGCGATGTTCTCCGGCTTCTACTTCTGGTGGCCGAAGATGACCGGCAGGATGCTCAACGACAGGCTGGGCAGGCTGCACTTCTGGCTGCTGTTCATCGGCTTCCACACGACGTTCCTCATCCAGCACTGGCTCGGCGTGCTCGGCTTCCCGCGCCGGTACGCCGACTACAGCCCGGCCGACGGGTTCACGACGCTCAACGAGATCTCCTCGGTCGGCGGGTTCCTGCTGGGGGCCTCGACCCTCGTGTTCATCTACAACGTCTACTGGACCTACCGCCACTCGCCAAAGGTGGCCGTGGACGACCCATGGGGCTTCGGCAACTCGCTGGAGTGGGCCACCTCCTGCCCACCGCCGCGGCACAACTTCACCTTTCTGCCCCGCATCCGCTCCGAACGCCCGGCCTTCGACCTGCACGTACCGCACACCGGCAGACCGCCGCTGCCCGCCGAGCCGCAGGCGGAGCTCCCGCCGTCGTAAACCTCTGCCGTCGTAGATCGCCGCATCGTCCGCCGCCATGCTGCGCCGAGGGGTCCGGCAGGCTGACTGGAAGGCGCACGATGGGAACGATCAAGGTGCACGAGTTCACCACCATCGACGGCGTGATCGACACGCCCACCTGGACCTTCGACTACGGGTTCACGCCCGCGCTGGGCGAGGCCATCGGCGCGATCACGGGCTCATGCTCGGTGGCGCTGGGCGCCGGCGCGCGGCTCTTCCCCGAGGGGCGCCGAGGACGACGCTGGCCCTCGCCGGATGCCAGGGCTTCGACAACGGAGTGGCGCATCTGACCTACACCCGGCCGACCGGCTGAAACGGGGAAGGGGCGCCGGCAAGCGCCGACGCCCCACAGAGCCGCCGGAACGCGCCGACGCCCCACAGAGCCGCCGGAACGCGCCGACGCCCCACAGAGCCGCCCTACGGGAAGACTGCGTTGAGCGCGCCGTAGTCGAGGCCGTTCGCGAGCGCCGCGTACGTGCCGCCGGCGAGCAGCTCGGCGGCCGCTCGCGCGGCCAGCCCGTAGGCGGACTGGGCGATCGCCGAGCCGACGCTCACCCGCGCGACGCCTGCCGCCGCCAGCTCGTCCACCGGCGGGGCGCCGGGCCCGGCCATCACGTTCAGCGGCAACGGCCCGCCGGCCAGGCGGGCGACGGCGTCCAGGTCCAGCAGGCCCGGCACGAACAGCCCGTCGGCGCCCGCGTCGGCGTAGACCCGCGCCCGCGACTCCACGTCGGCGAGCCGGTCCCCGGGCGCGCCCACCCCGGCCAGGTGGACGTCGGTACGGGCGTTGACGAAAAGGTCGACCCCGGCGGCCTCCGCCGCCGCCCGCGCCGTGGCGATCCGCCGGGCCTGGTCCTGCGGTGTCAGCACGGGCGCGCCGCCGGGACCGGGGGAGTCCTCGAGGTTGACGCCCACCGCGCCGGCCTCGATCACCGCCCGGACGGTGGCCGCCCGCGTCTTCGTGGTCGGCGTCATGCTAGATGCTGACCAGGAGTTCGTGGTCGATCTCGACGAACTCCACGATCAGCTCCGCGAACCGGCCGGCGATGAGCTCCTGGTAGGCGGGGGAGCCGGTGTGGGCGTCGTAGGCGGCCTGGTCGGCGAAGTGCTCCACGAAGAGCAGGTAGTCGACGTTGGCCGGGTCGCGGTAGACGCGGAACGACAGCGTGCCGTCCTCCTGCTCGGGGCCCTTCGGCGCGAACTCGCGGACGATGGCCTCCGCCTCGGCCTGCTTGCCGGGCTTGAGGTTGATGGGGAACACCTTGGCGAGCATGAGAGCTCCTTCTCGATCGGGGCGCGGCGGCACCGCACGTCAACGAGAAGAAAGGATGTTCCGTGGCGCCGGGGCGCGTCCGGCCGGATCCGGACATGTACGGCCGGTTCCGCACAGACGAGGCGGGCCTTGTAGGCGGCGCTGACCAGATGGACGCGGCTGCGGGCGTCGAGCTTGGTCAGCAGGCTGCTGACGTGGGTCTTCACCGTGCTGAGGCTGACGTACAGGGTGCGGGTGATCTCCGCGTTGGACAGGCCCCGGGCCACCAGGACGAGGACCTCACGCTCGCGCTCGGTTATGGCAAGGCCGCGGGGCGGTGGTGCCGGATCGACGAACCGCTGGATCCGCTGGATGCGCGGCCTGCTCAAGTCGCTCGCCGCCGAGGGCCGGACCGTCCTCGTGTCGAGCCATCTGATGAACGAGATGGCGGTCACGGCCGACCACCTGATCGTCATCGCGCGGGGCAGGCTGCTCGCCGACGCGAAGATCACGGAGTTGGTACGGCCCGGCCTGTCGCTGGAGGACGTGTTCATGGACGTCGTCGGGAGGAACGAGCCGTGAGCGCGGTCGCCGCAGAGTGGATCAAGCTGCGCACGCTCCGTTCGACCTGGTGGGCGCTGGGCATCGGGGTGCTGGTGTCGCTCGCGCTCACCGCGCTGGGCGCCGCCACCGTCATCTCGCGCTGGAACCACGGCCACACGCCCGACCAGGCCGCCATGGGCATCATCGTGGCCGTCTACGTGGGGGTGATCCTGGCCCAGCTGCCGCTCGGCATGCTGTGCGCGATGACGATCACCGGCGAGCACGCGTCCGGCATGATCGACACGACCCTCGTCGCCATGCCGTCCAGAGCGCGAGTGCTGCTGGCCAAGGCAGTGGTGCTGGGCGGGGCCGCGATCGCCGGCTCGCTGCTCATCGCGGTCCCGGGCTATCTCTACGGGCGGCTCGTGGCGGCGGAGTTCCACCCGTCGCTGCTGCCCGCCGGGGGCCTGGAAGGTGATCGGCGGCGGAACGCTCATGATCGTGGTGACCACGCTGCTCGGGCTGGCCCTCGGCGCGATCCTGCGCAACGGGGTCGTGGCGAGCGCGGCGCTGGTGGCCGTGGTTCTCCTGCTGCCGTTCGTCGCCACCGTGCTGCCCTGGGGCAAGGAGATCAACAGGTTCCTGCCCACGTATCCGGCGCTCCAGCTGATCGAGCAGCTGCCCGACACCATGCCGACCTGGGCGGCGTTCACCGTGCTCGCCGGGTGGGCGGTGGTCCCGCTGCTGATCGGTGTGATCGTCCAACGGCTACTGGCGAATCGGGGCGGGGCCGACTGACTGGCCCGGGACCAGAGTGCAGGGGATGAGGACGTGAGGAGGCGCGTCCTGGGCCCCTTCGAGCTGGTCGATCAGGGCGTTCACGCCGAGGCGTCCCAACTGGCCGGCCGGGGCCGCCATGACGGTGAGGGACGGCTCGATCATCTCGCCGAGCTCGGCGCTGGTCGCCGCGGAGATGACCGACAGGTCGTCCGGTACGGTGCGGCCGAGCGCTCGTGATCCCTTGATCAGCCCCGCCGAGGCGCGCTCGTTCACCAGGATGACGGCCGTCGCCTCCGGGAAGTCCTCGCTGAGCAGGCGGGCCGCCTCCCGCCCTCCGGCCGAGGAGCCCTCCACGGTGATGACGGTGGCCGGCTCGCCGAGGGCCGCCATCGCGTCGAGGTAGGCGGATTTCACCCGCGTGATCCAGCCCGGCTCGTTCCCGGCCGGGTCCTTCATGCGCAGGGTGACGAGCGCCATGCGCCGGTGGCCGAACGAGCGGAGATGCTCGACCGCCTGGTCGATCGTGGTGGCGAAGTCCATGTCGACGTACGGCAGCTCCTCGTCCTCGGTCCGCCCGATCAGCGCGAAGGGGAGCCCGGAGGCGATGAGCCGGTCGACGCGGGGGTCGCGGAGCTGGACCTCCATGAGCAGCACGCCGTCGACGAGACCGCCGGCGAGCAGGTGGGACATCTGCTCGTCGTCGTTCAGGGGCCACAGGACGAAGTCGTAGCCGCGCTCGCGAGCGCCGTTGGCGGCGCTCATGACGAACCGGTTGCCGGTGGCGTTCGGCCAGGCCTCGCGGCAGGGGTGCAGCAGCGCGAGGATGCGCGTGTGCGAGCTGGCCAGGGCGCGGGCGACGACGTTCCGCTTGTAGTCGAGCTCCTCGATGGCCGCCTCGATGCGGGCGCGCGTCTCCGGCGCGACCCGCTTGGTCCCGTTGAGGACGAAGGAGACCGTGGCGATGGAGACATTGGCGCGTTCCGCGACGTCGCGCATCGTGACCATGGATGCTGCCTCCCGGCTCGTGAGGGCGCGCGAAGAGCAGGGTAACCCTATCGTGGCTGCCTCGGTAAATCGCTTAACTAGTTATTGACATCACAGAGCGACAGGCGCACCATGCATCACGAACGAGCTCGGTTAAGCGCTTTACATCCCTATTGTCCATCCCTTGAGAGCGATGCGTCCCCCTCCATCCCGGCGGGCACCATCAACGGCGCGATCAAATGAGAAAGGAATGCGCGTGCAGCTGAACGTCACCGTATGGGGCGAGAACCGCCACGAGCAGGTCGAACCCCGTGTGGCCGAGATCTACCCGGACGGCATGCACAACGCCATCCGGCGGGGCATCGAGGGCTGGCTGGGCGAGAAGGCGACCGTCGCCACGGCCACGCTGGACGATCCCGAGCACGGCCTGACCGAGGAGGTGCTCGAGAACACCGACGTGCTCATCTGGTGGGGGCATGCCGCTCACGCGGAGGTGGCCGACGAGGTGGTCGAGCGGGTGCACCGGCACGTCCTGTCAGGCATGGGGCTGATCGTGCTGCACTCCGGCCACTGGTCGAAGATCTTCGTCAAGCTCATGGGCACCACGTGCACCCTGCGCTGGCGTAGCGAGAACGACCGCGAGCTGGTCTGGACGGTGAACCCGACCCATCCCATCGCCCGCGGCATCCCGCACCCCATCGAGATCCCCGCCCAGGAGATGTACGGCGAGCAGTTCGACATCCCGACACCCGACGAGCTGATCTTCATCAGCTCCTTCACCGGCGGCGAGGTCTTCCGCAGCGGCTGCACCTTCCGGCGCGGCAACGGCAGGATCTTCTACTTCAGCCCCGGCGACCAGGACTACCCGGTGTACCACCACCCGGACGTCCTGCACGTCATCGCCAACGGCGTCGAGTGGGCGGCCGGTGACCGGTCACAGCGGGAGCTGCCCATCCTGCTCCGCTACGACATGGGCGACTTCTTCAACGGTCACGGTTACCGCGGCGCCATGAACAACAAGGAGCGCGCCGAGTGAGTGCCTTCGCCCGTGCCGCCGACCCGGCGCGCCCGCTCCGTGTCGTCCAGGTCGGGGCCGGCTCGATGGGGCGCGCCTGGATACGGACCCTGACCGACTCCGACGACGTCGAGCTCGTCGGGGTGGTCGACCTCGACACGGAGCTGGCACAGGAGGCCGTACGGGCCGTCGGCGGCGACGCCAAGGTGGGCGCATCACTCGGCGAGATCCTCGCGCCCACCGCGCCGGACGCGGTCGTAAACGTCACCGTTCCGGCCGCGCACGGCGCGGTCAACACCGAGGCGTTGTTCGCCGGGCTGCCGGTCCTGTGCGAGAAACCGGCGGCCCCGACGCTCGCGGAGGCGCTCGTCCAGGCCGCGGCCGCCGAGGCGTCCGGGCAGCTGCTGATGATCAGCCAGTCGCGCCGGTACTTCGCCGCCCTGGCGGAGTACCGGAGCCGGGTCGCCGAGCTCGGCACGGTCGGGCTGCTCACCACCGATTTCTTCCGCGGACCGAGGTTCGGCGGCTTCCGCGACGAGATGGAGCAGCCGCTGCTGGTCGACATGGCCATCCACGCCTTCGACGCCGCCCGGTACCTGCTCGGCGCGGAGCCGGTCTCCGTCGTCTGCGAGAGCTGGAACCCGGCCTGGAGCTGGTATCGGGGCGACGCGGCGGCGACGGCGAACTTCCGTTTCGACGACGGCGCCCGCTACGTGTTCACCGGGAGCTGGTGCGCGGACGGTCTGGAGACGTCCTGGAACGGCGAGTGGCGAGCCTCCGGCTCCGAGGGCACGGCCACCTGGGACGGCGAGGACCAGGTCGCCTCCAGCGTCAGCGGCGCGGTCGCCGTGCCGCCGGGCCGCAACGAGCAGATCGCCGGAGCGCTCGTGGAATTCGTCGCGGCGCTGCGTACGGGCGTGGAGCCGTCAGGGACGATCGCCGGCAACATCCGCAGTCTCGCCATGGTGGCGGCGGCCGTCCGCTCCGCGGAGTCGGGCAGGCGCGTCGAGATCGACGCGCTGCTGGACGAGGCCTATCGCGACGCGCTGACCCACGCCGTGCCCGAGGAGATCCGTACGAGACTCGAGTTCTGGGGGACGCCGACGGCCGCGCTCACGGAGGAACGCGCCGGCAGGGGTTAGGGGTTCAGCAGGCCGCGCACGATCGCCCGTACGCCCTTCTCGTAGGTGTCGCGGGCGGTCAGCTCCTCCCAGCGTTCGCCCAGCGCGGCCAGGCGCGGCAGCTCGGCCGCGTCGAGGTCGGCGAACAGCCGGCCGCGGTACGTCGGCCTGCCGCCCTCGCGCCGGCGGCCGGCGGCCGCCCGCGCGGTGATCTCGCCCGCGGTGTAGTGCCAGATGATCCGGTAGAGGTCCACGGCCGCCTCCGGGGTGAGCCCGGCGCGTACGGCCGCGTCGATGATGCTCTCCGGATACCACAGCGCGTGGACGGACATCAGGTCGTCGGCCCTGAGCACCTCGACGGTCCACGGCACGCCGGTCAGCGCCTGCCGCATGGCGACGGCGGCGGCCACGATGCGCTCGTCCTCAGGCTCGTCGGGCAGCTCCGGCCGGGGCATGCCGCTCGCGTAGTCGTCGAGGAGGAGCAGGAGCAGCTCGTCCTTGTCCTGGACGTGGTGGTAGAGCGCCATCGGCGTGGTGCCCACCTCGCGGGCGAGCCTGCGCATGGTCAGGCCCGGTACGCCCTCCTCGCCGATGATGCGGTGGGCCGCGGACACGATGTCCGCTCTGGAGATCTTGGGGGGCCGCCCCGTACGCGCCGGCATCCTGTCATGTTACTTTCTATACATGTATAAAAAGTCCCCCTGGGCGGCTGTCGGCGTGCTCGCGTTCGCCGTGGCCGTGGGAACCCTGCAGATGACCGCGGTGGTGCCCCTGCTTCCCCTGCTGCAACGTCAGCTCGACGTGCCGCTCACCTCCGCTTCCTGGATCGTGAGCTCCGCGCTGCTGTCCGGAGCGGTCTCCATCCCGCTGCTGTCGCGCCTCGGCGACCTGTACGGCAGGCGGCGCGTGGCCATGGCCGCCCTCGGCCTGCTGATCATCGGGGCGCTGGTGAGCGCCGTGGCCACCACGCTCGCCCTCGTCATCGCCGGACGGGTGCTGCAAGGCGTGGTCGCGCCCCTGCTGCCGCTGGCCATGGGCATGGCCAGGCAGCAGGTGGCCCGCGACCGGCTCCCCACGGCCATCGGCGTGCTGAGCGCCATGATGGGGGTCGGCAGCGGCGCGGGCATGATCCTCGCGGGCCTGGTCGGCGGCACGTACCAGGCGCTGTTCTGGATCCTGGCGGGGCTCGGCGCCGCGGGGTTGGTGCTCGTCGCCCTCTTCGTCCCCGAACCGCCCCCGCCCGCGCCCGACGGGCGTCCCGATCTCGCGGGCGCCGCGCTGGTGGCCGCCTGGCTGGTCTGCCTGCTGCTGGCCATCACGAAGGGCGCGGCCTGGGGCTGGACGTCCCCGCCCACCTTGGGGCTGCTCGGAGCGGCCGTGGCGGTGTTCGCCCTGTGGATCGCGGCGGCCCGGCGGACCGCGTCGCCGCTGATCGAGATCCCCATGCTGACGCACCGGGGGACGGTGGGCGCGACGGTGGCGTCGCTGCTGCTCGGGTTCGCGCTGTTCGGGGCCATCACCACGCTGTCGTCCGTGGCGCAGACGGCGCTGGGCGCCTCGGTGCTCCAGGTCGGCCTGTACCTGCTGCCGGCGGCTCTGCTGATGCTGGTGGTCTCGCTGTTCGCGGGCCGTCTCATGCGGCGCTTCCCGGCCTCGTCGCTGGTCGGCAGCGGCTCCTCGCTGGTGGCCGTGGCCACCCTGTGGCTGAGCCTGGCCCACCACCGGCCGTTCGACCTCTACGGGGCGGCGACAGTCCTCGGCGTGGGCCTCGGCCTCGGGTACGCGGCGCTCGGCACGATGGCCGTCGAGCACGTCGAACCCGCCAAGACCGCGGCGGCCGGAGGCGTGAACGCCCTGGTGAGGCTCGTCGGAAGCAGCCTGGCCGGCGCGGTGACCGCGGCCGTGATGTCCGGCTCAGGAGCGGGATGGAGCTTCGGCGCCTCGGCGCTCGCGGCCCTGGTCTCCGCGATCTTCGGTTACGCGCATGGTGCTCTGGCCCGGGTTCCGGGCCTGGCGAAGGGGGAATGGGCATGACCCACGACGGCAGCGCCGCCGAGCAGCGACTGATCGCATGGGGTGACGAACTGGTGAAGCTGCACGACGGTTTCCGCCGCGACCTCGCGGAACTGCGGCGTACGGCCGGCTGGAGCCCTGGCATCCGAGAGCACTGCCTGACCTTCTGCCAGGCCCTGCACGCCCACCATGCCGGCGAGGACGACGTCCTCTTCCCGCACCTGGACGGCCTGCACCCAGAACTGGCCGCGGTGCTGACCCGGCTGCGCGGCGAGCACCAGGTGGTGGCGCGCATCCTGGCCCAGATCCGGACCCTGCTTGACACCGGCGATCCCGCCGAACTTGCGACCGAGCTCGACCGGCTCGGCGCGGAGCTGGAGGCGCACCTGGATTACGAGGAAGAGCAGCTCGTGCCGCTGCTCAACAAGATGATCGACGTTCCCGAGGACCTGTAGGTCCAGGCCCGGCGGCGGCTGTCAGCTTGCTTCGAACCACACGGCCTTGCCTGTGTGAGTGAGATCGACTCCCCAGCGCTTGGCCAGCAGATGGACCATGAAGAGCCCACGCCCGCCCTCGTCGTTGGGGCCGTGCCGCCGGGTGCACGGGAGCCGCGGGTCCTCGTCCCAGACCTCGCAGCGAAGAGTGTCGCCGCGGGACGAGAGGGTGAGGACCGGGTCCCCACGGGCATGTTCCACGGCGTTGGTGAGCAGCTCGCTGGCGAGCAGCTGCATGGTGTCCATGATCTCACTGCGCCGGTGGATCCCCCATTCGCTGAGCTTGTTGCTGATGAGGTGACGCCCGGCCGGGATCGAGGCCGGATCCTGTGGCAGCTCCCACGACGCGTGGCGGTCCTCGAGAACCGCTCTCGCCCTGCGCACGAGGCCTTGCAGCCGGCGGGCTGTGGCTTCCAGGCCACGCGGGCGGTCCCCATTCGGGCTCGGGATGAGTTGTCTGTTATGGCCGAGCGTGTCGGTGTTGCTCGGCGGGCGTGGCCCGGAACAGCGCAAGACGGCACGACCCATGATCGACAGATCGTGGATGTCGATGGTCATCGCCTCCCTTCGTCGGCTGCGAACGTTGCTCGTACTCCCTTACGATTCCGGCTGCCGTGGGTCGCCGTCTTCACCACCAGCACCCATCTTCGATCCCGGGAAACGGCACTTCGGCGTGCTAGCTAGCTGGAATGAGGGCTCACCTGGCCGCTAGTTTGGGGCATCAGGTGATCACGAACGGAGGCCGTGTCATGACGGAGCAGGGCGGTGGCGTGTCGGCGGCGATCGACGTCACCAGGCCGAGCGTCGCCCGGATGTACGACTACTACCTGGGGGGAAAGGACAACTTCGAGATCGACCGCGACGCCGTGCGGCGGGTGGAGAAGGCGATGCCCGAGGTCCGCCGGCTGGCTCAGGAGAACCGCGCCTTCCTGCGCCGCGCCGTGCGGCACATGGCCCGGCAGGGGATCCGGCAGTTCATCGACATCGGCTCCGGCCTGCCCACCGCGGGCAACACGCACGAGATCGCCCAGCAGATCGTCCCGGACGCCCGCGTGGTCTACGTCGACAACGACCCGGTCGTGCTGCAGCACGGCCGCGCGCTCCTGGCGACCGACGAGCACACCGCCGTGGCCTCCGCCGACATGCGGCAGCCGGCCGCGGTTATCGGACATCCGGAAACGGCCAAGCTGATCGACTTCAGCGAGCCGGTCGGCGTCCTGATGATCGCCATGGTCCACTTCCTCACCATGGACGAGCAGAGCCGGATCATGGGCGAGCTGCGTGACGTCCTGTCGTCCGGGAGCCACTTCGCGGCCACCCACGTCACCCGTGACGGCCACTCGGCGGACTCGGTCGCCCAGATCGAGGCCGTGTACGCGGCCACCCCGACGCCCATCTACTTCCGTGAGCACGCGGAGGTCGCCCGCTTCTTCGACGGGTTCGATCTGGTCGATCCCGGTCTGGTCACCATCGACATGTGGCATCCCGACCCGGACGACCCGGCCCCCGAGGCGACGAGGTGGCTGTACGGAGGCGTCGGCCGCAAGCCCTGAGCGTCACCCGCGCGGCCTCCCGGTCTGACCGGCCGTAATTCCGAGTCCGATTCTGGTAACTCAGCGTGAGATGCCAACTGTTACGGTCACGAACCGTGTGCTGACAAAGAGTCAACCCGCCATTCGTGTTGATTCTTCGCATCTGTACCTTGAAGTACTTCTGCCCCATCGGCATAGTGGACGGACCACAATGCCAGTCGTGGCAGAGGTTCTCGGGGGCGGTGCCGGTTCACGACTGCCCAGAAGCGCATCGCCATGCGCGGAATTGGACATGAAGGATGAGTTCGCCCCCGCCGATCCGTACCAAGCTGCTCAGGATCCTCCTGCTTCCGCTGGTCTCCATGATCGCCTTGTGGGGCTTCATCGCCTACTCGAGCGTGGACGAGATCGTCACGGTCTCCCAGGCACAGGACCGCTGGGAGGCCATCGGTTCGCCGGTGCACCAGCTGATCGTGGAGTTACAGAGGGAGCGGCAGCTCTCGGCCGAGGCGCCACGCGGCACGGCGAGGTACGCGCCGCTGAGCGCGCAGCGGCGGGCCACCGATGCCAAGGCCGAACGCCTGCGCCAGATCGTCGGATCCGTTGACGGGCAGGCGGGTGGAACCCCGGCCCAGGTGCACGCGCTGCTGCAGGCGCTCGACGGACTGCAGGCGCTGCGCGAGTCCGCCGACGGCGGCGTGCTCGCTCCGCCGGTGACGATGATCGACGCGTACAACAACCTGATCAGCGTCGCCAACAAGCAGTTCAACGACCGCGACGCGCTGAGCGACGTCTCGTCCTTCCGGTCGGTGCGCGGCATGGCGGCCTACAGCGCCACGGCCGAGTACCTGGGCCGCGAGCACGCCGTGCTCACCGCCACGTTGGTGCACCGGAGGATGACGCCGACCGACCGGGCTGCGTTCGTCGCCGCGTTCACCAGCCGCAGGCTCATCTTCGCCAACGCCGAGCGCGACATCGGCCCCGAACTGCGGGTGAACTACGACAAGCTGGTTGACGGCGGCCCATACCGGAGGCTGCTGGAGACAGAGGACCTGCTGTTCACGTGGGACACCAGCGGTGGCGCGCCGCCGGTGAACCCCTCCCAGTGGCGGAGCGACATCGACTCCCTCCTCGGTGCGATCAACCGCGACACCGAGACGGAGCTGGCCCGCACCACGGCGGAGTCCGACGCGCTGAAGACGGGCGCGTACTGGCGGATCGGGCTCGTCCTCGTCCTGGGCCTGGTGGCGGTGCTGGCGTCGGTGGCGCTGTCGTACCGGTTCGGCCGCTCGCTGATCGCCGAGCTCAGCCGTCTGCAGGGATCGGCGGTGGAACTGGCCGAGAAGCGGCTGCCCTGGCTGGTCGAGCGGCTGCGCCGCGGCGAGGACGTGGACCCGGCCACCGAGGCCCCCGACCTCGACTCCGCCGACACGGCCGAGGTCGACCGGGTGGTGCACGCGTTCTCCGCCGTACGCCGCACGGCGGTCGAGGCCGCGGTCGGCCAGGCGACCCTGCGCAAGGGCGTCGGCCAGGTCTTCCTCAACCTGGCCCGGCGCAACCAGGCGCTGCTCCACCGCCAGCTCGCGATGCTCGACACCATGGAGCGCCGGGTCGACGAGCCGGAGGTCCTGGAGGACCTGTTCAAGCTCGACCACCTGACCACCCGCATGCGGCGGCACGCCGAGAACCTGATCATCCTGTCCGGCTCCGTCCCCGCCCGCCGCTGGCGCGACCCGGTGCCGCTGTTCGACGTCGTACGCGCGGCAGTGCTGGAGGTCGAGGACTACACCCGCGTCACGGTCGTGCCGATGCCGAACGCCCCGCTCCTCGTCGGCGGCGCCGTCACCGACGTGATCCACCTGGTGGCCGAGCTGGTGGAGAACGCCACCGCCTTCTCCCCGCCCGACACGACCGTGCACGTCCGCAGCATGACGGCGGCCAACGGCTTCGCACTCGAGGTGGAGGACCGCGGCCTCGGCCTGACCCACGCCACCCTCCACGAGATCAACGCCAGGCTGGCCGACCCGCCGGAGTTCGACCTGGCCGACAGCGACCGGCTCGGCCTCTTCGTGGTGTCCAGGCTCGCGGCCCGGCACGGGATCAAGGTCTCGCTGCGCCCCTCGCCGTACGACGGGACCACCGCGATCGTGCTGCTGCCCGCCTCCCTGCTGGCCAACGTCCAGCCCTCGGCCGTGGCCCCGGCGGAGCACGTCGTCACCCGCACGAGCAGGCCCATGCGCGCGCTCGGCACGGCACCCGCCGAGGCCCGGGCCAACGGGACGGCCGTCACCGATTTCGAGCGCGGGACCTGGTTCGAGGCCCCCGCGCAGAGAACGGAGCCCATGACCGAGACCGCACCCCAGCCCGAGCCCGCTCACGAATCGGGGGGCGCCCCTGCGAACGGGTCGGGACATGGCCCTGCGAACGGGTGCGGCCCTGCGAACGGGTCGGGGTACGGCCCTGCGAACGGGTCAGGACATGGCCTTGCGAACGGGTCGGGGCCCGGGCCGGCGGCCGAGCCCGGCACCGGGCCGATCCCGACGCCGATGCCCGGCTCCGCCACGCCTTCCGACCAGCCAGGGGAGTGGAGCATCACGGACCTGGCACCGGCGGCGGACGAGGACCTCGACGGGCTGCCGATGCGGGTGCCGCAGACCAACATGGCTCCCCAGCTCCGTGCCGCCGCAAGGCGCGCGGACCAGCGCGCCACCTCGGCGCGCTCACCGGAGGAGCTCGCCCAGATCATGTCGTCCATGCAACGCGGCTGGCAGCAAGGTCGCCGCCAGGCCGAGCAGGGACGAGATTTGCGGAACCGAAAGGACGACCATCCCGATGCCTGACTCCAGAAGTGAACTGAGCTGGCTGCTCGACGACCTCACCCAGCGTGTTCCCGGTATCAGGCACGCCATCGTGCTGTCCGCGGACGGGCTGGCCATGGGCGGCTCCCGGGGCCTGACCAGGGAGGACGCCGAGCACCTGTCCGCCATCTCCGCCGGCAGCCACAGCCTCGCCATGGGCGCCGGACGGCATTTCGCCCTGGGCGGCGTGCGGCAGACGATCATCGAGATGGAGGGGGGCTTCCTGTTCGTCACCGCGGCCGGACAGGGCGCCCGGCTGGCCGTGCTCGCGTCGGGCGACGCCGAGCTGGGCATGGTCACGTACGAGATGGCCCTCCTGGTCAAGCGGGTCGGCGAGCACCTTTCCTCGCAGCCGAGGGGAGCGGCGCCGGCACCCGCCTGGAACGGCGCGAGACTGTGACCGGAGAGGATCCAGGGCCGCTGATCCGGCTCTTCGGGCTGACCGGGGGCCGGGCGCGTCCGCAGGGAGAGACGTTCGACCTGGTGGCCATCGTCTCGACAGTCGCCGGCGCCTACGAGCCCGCGGAACTGATCCCCGAGCACCGCGCCGTGCTGTCGGTGTGCCAGAAGCCCACACCCGTCGCGGATGTCGCGGCGCACCTCGGGCTGCCGCTCAACATCACCCGGGTGATCCTGGGCGATCTGCGGCGGGAGGGGCTTGTCACCATCGATCGTCCGCGCCCCGTGGCGCAGACGATCGACGAACGGATTTACAGGGAAGTTCTGCATGGACTACGCAGCCTCTGAGCCGGGGGCGACGGCGGTCGCCTCCGCCTTGGCCATCAAGATCCTCATCGCCGGTGGCTTCGGTGTCGGCAAGACGACCATGGTCGGCACGATCAGCGAGATCCGGCCCCTGCACACCGAGGAGTTGCTGAGCGAGCGGGGCATCGGGGTGGACGACACCTCAGGAGTGGAGTCCAAGACCACGACCACCGTCGCGCTGGACTTCGGCCGCATCACCATCCGCGAGGGGCTGTGGCTGTACCTGTTCGGCACCCCCGGGCAGGACCGCTTCTGGTTCATGTGGGACGAACTGGCCCTGGGCGCGCTCGGCGCCGTCGTGCTCGCCGACACCCGCCGCCTGGAGGACTGCTTCCCCGCGGTGGACTACTTCGAGCAGCGCGGCGTCCCGTTCGTGGTGGGCGTGAACTGCTTCGAGGGCGCCCGCCGCTACGACCCGGCCAAGGTGCGCCGGGCGCTCGCGCTCAACGAGCACATCCCGATCGTGCTGTGCGACGTGCGCGAGCGCGAGTCGGTCAAGGAAGTGCTCACGACGCTGGTCACGTACGCGGTGAAGGGCGTCTGACCGGGTCGCCGGTATTGCAAGAGGGGTCCAAGTGACTCCAAGACGTGCCGTGAAGCATGGTCCCCGCTCGATGAAGAGAAAGGGACCCCCGATCGGGGATGCCGGGCGTGGACCCCTGGCTTCAGCCATGGGGGTAAGCCCGGTGCGGGAGTGCCCGTCAGGGCGCGAGCGTGCATTGACGGGAACAGGCTGCGGCGGCCCATCCAGTGTGGGTATGGTGGGTCGTGGTCGAACACGCGTGTGATAACCAAGCTCGCGAGGGAGGCCAAGGCAGGATCTACTCACCGCCGGGAGGGCGGAGTCCGCGCAGCCCAGGCCGGGTGTGCGGGCTGGGGCGTGGAAACCCGTGCATGCGGGGCCGGAAGGTGAATCGTCAAGCAACAGCGTCGCGACCATGCGCGTAGCCGCACGGTTGGGACGGCTGGAATCCCCCGGATTCTTCCGTGGGGAGCGCTTCAAGAGAAGGACAGCTCTGCTGCTGGGCGCCGCGCTGCTCGGCAGCCTGCTGGCCGCCCCTCCTGCGCTCGCCGCTCCCGCCGCTCCCCGCCAAGCAGTCCGGCGCCTGCCCGGCGACGGTGACGTTCACGGGCACTATCCAGGTGTCGCGCACGCCCGCCAGGGTCGACTACCAGTGGATCGACAGCGGCGCGGGGGAGGGGCGGCCCGAGTCGCTCTTCTTCGCGGCGGGCGGGCCCCGCAGTCGGCAGGTCACGCTGCCGCTGGCCGTGGGCAGCTCCGGCGGCGGCTGGAAGGCCATCCGCATCCTCAACGCCGGCGGCCACGACTCGAGACGTGCCGCATACCAGGTGACCTGCGGGACCGAGCCGCAGCCCACCCCCACCCGCACGCCCACGCCCACTCCCACGCCGACGACGAGCCCGACGACGGAGCCGCCCGCGCAGAAGCCGGTGCCGCAGATCGTCGACGTCATCCCGGGCGACTACGAGGGCGCCTGCACGGAGCCCATCGCGTACCAGGCGACCGGTCGCATCTCGCTTCCGGCCGGTCCGGCGCGGAAGGTCACGTACTGGTGGATCCTCGACGGGTCCAAGTGGAAGGAGCAGGCCGTCGACTTCCCCGCCGGCGACCAGCCCCGCACGCGTGAGGTCTCCGCCGCCTGGAGCCTCGACTCCAGCAGGAACGGCACCCACACCCTCGGTCTCATGGCCGGAGGGGGCCCCGCCGAGCCGGCGGAGCGCACGTTCACCCTCGCCTGCGCCGACGAGGGCGGCGACGCCAAGCTGACCGTCGAGTACATGCTGACGTCCCACTTCCACGGCCGGTGCGACGGCCCGTTCAGCCTGCGGGCCGACGCGATGGTCACGACGGATCGCGAGGCGGAGGTCAAGTACCGGCTCGTCGTCGACGGCAAGCCGGGCACGCTCAGGACCGCCCAGCTCAAGCCGGGTGTCCGGAGCAGGATCGGCGATTTCTGGTACAGCAACGCCAAGTCGGGTGGCACCGGCGTGGTCCGCCTGGAGATCCTGAACCAGAACAGGCCCGCCAAGCAGGAGCCCTACAGCTGGGCGTGCGTGCCGGCCGAGCCCTCCCCGGGCACGGTGCAGATCACCCAGATCGAGCCCATGGGTTACTACGGGGACTGCGTGGCCGACCCGTACATGACCGCCTTCGGGGAGTTCAGGGCGGCGCCGGGGACGGAGGTCACCTACAAGTGGGTGATCGACGGCCAGGATCGGGAGACCTTCACCCACAAGATCCCGGAGAGCGGCGTCCTCGGCATCCAGGCGTGGAGCTGGAGCCGGTCGGCCAGGACCGACGGGACGGTCAGGATCGAGGTCCTGAACCACAACAAGCCCACGGCCCAGGCCGGCTATCCGGTGCGCTGCGAGCGCTGACCGGCCGCCCTGGGAGCGCTTCAGCCGGTACGCCAGCCGCCCGAGTCGAGCGCGCCGGCGGCCTGCGGCCCCATCAGCCCCAGGCCGCCGTCGACGAACACGGTCGTCCCGGTGACATAGGACGAGGACGGGCTCGCGAGGAAGGCCACGACCGCGGCCACCTCGCGGGCGTCCCCGGGCCGGGGGACGGGATAGCCGGGCCTGGTGCCGGGCTGCGGCGGCAGGTCCTCCTGCCCGGTCATCGGGGTGGCGATCTCGCCGGGCGCCACGGAGTTCACGGTGATGCCGTGCTCCGCCAGCTCCAGCGCCAGGACCCGGCTGAGCATGCGCAGTCCGCCCTTGGCCGCGCAGTACGGCCCCGCCCCCACCCTCGGGTACTCCTCGTGCACGCTGGTGACGTTGACGATGCGGCCGCCCCTGCCCGACGCGACCATGCGCCTGGCGGCCCGCTGCGCGCACAGGAACGCCCCGTCGAGGTCCACCGCCAGGACGGAGCGCCAGCGTTCGTAGCCCATCTCCAGCAGCGGCTCGCTTGTGCCGGTGCCGGCGTTGTTGACCAGCACGCCGACCCCGCCCAGCTCCTCGGCCAGCTCGTCGACGACCGCCGACGCCCGTTCGGGATCGGTCAGGTCGTGCCTGCGCACCGCCGGCACCTGGCCGAGACCGCGTACCTGGGCCGCCGTGTCCTCCGCGCCCTCGCGATCCCTGTGGTACGTGATGCCGACGTCGAAGCCCTGCTCGGCGAGGGCCACGGCGGTGGCCTTGCCGATGCCGGAGTCCGCCCCGGTGACGATCGCCACCTGGTCGTACGCGTCACTCATGATCTTCCCTCCGGGAAGGCCGATCCGGCGAAACCATGCCATTCGGTCACCACCACGGTGGCGTCGTCGTACAGCTTGCCGTCGTGGTAGTCGAGGATGCTCTTGACCAGCCGGCGCAGCGTCTCGGGGACGGGCAGGCTGGAGGTGCTGTGGCGGATGATGAAGTCCACGAACCGCGCGAGCCCGAACTCGTGACCCTGGGCGGCGCCGGCCTCGACGATGCCGTCGGTGTACAGCAGCAGCCGATCGCCCGGCTCCAGCTGCTCCTGGCAGACGGTGACGGGGAGGCCGAGGTCCAGGCCGAGAGGGTGGGCGGGCGGGCACGTCAACGTGGTGATCCAGCGGCCGCCGCGGATCAGCACCGGCAGCGGGTGGCCGCGGTTGATCCAGGTGAGCAGGCCGGTGCGCAGGTTCAGGTCGGCCATGACGGCGGTCACGAAACGGGTGCCGCGGCCGAACTCGCTGATCAGCACGCGTTCGATGGCGTGGCTGTTTTCGGTGAGGTCCATGTCCTGGCGGCGGTGGTTGCGGCTGGCGGCCATGGCCAGGTTGGCCGTCAGGCCCGCCGATACGTCGTGGCCCATCGCGTCGAAGACGGCGAGATGAAGGGTGTCGCCGTACAGGGCGTAGTCGAACACGTCGCCGCCCACCTCGTAGGCGGGCTCGATCACGGCGCCCAGGGTCACTTCCGGGGTGGCGAAGGTCAGTGCCGGAAGCAGTTGCCACTGCATCTCCGCGGCCACGTTCATGGGCCGCGAACGCACCAGGCGTTGGTACTCGTCGCTCTGCGAGCGCTGGCTGACGACCAGAAGCGCGACCAGACTGGCCAGGTGGACGGCGGCCGGTGGGACGTCGTCCGCGTCGCTGCGGACCCGCAGCAGTCCCAGCCGTTCGGTGCCGTCCAGCAGCGGGACCCACCAGTGGCGCTCGCCGTGCTCCCCGCTCTGCGGCAGGAAGCGTACCTCCTGGAAGGCCCGTCCCCCCAGGCTGCCGTCCACGCGCAGCTCCTCGGCGGGCTGGTCACGCGCGTCGGGGGAGCGCAGCCGGCGTAGCGTCATCTGCTGCAGGTCGGCGAGATAGATCGCCACCTCGCCGAGGCCGGCGTACGCACCGTACTCGGCGGCCAGCGCAGGCAGGCGCTCCAGCGTGCTCGTGTGGCTGGCCTCTAGCAGGGCGACCAGCATGCGCTCCGTTCCGCTGGATTCGGTCATTTCTGTCGAGCGATCTGCGGGTCAGGAGCGTCCCCGGCCGGTGATGGCGTCGCGGATGCGGTCCACGAGCCCGGTTCCCGGCGCCAGCAGCTTGTCGGCGGGCGGGGTGTCGGGCGCCAGGGGGTGCGGGCGGGTCGGCGCCAGCTTCTTGGCCGCCTCGACCTTGCCGCCCAGCTCGGTCAGCTGCTCAGGCGGGCAGGCCTGGCGCAGCCGGGGGAACAGGTCGTTCTCCTCCTCCCGGACGTGGTTCCTGATCTGGCTCATCAGGAGCTCCATGGTGGGCCAGAACTCCCTTTCGCCGGGCTCCAGCCCTTCCAGCCGCTTCATCGTCCGCTCGGCGTCGGCGTGCTCGGAGATCTCCTGGTCGGCCAGTTTGTCACCGCCGGGCACGTGCTCGCGCACGGCTGGATACAGGTACTGCTCCTCGGCGATCGAGTGCCT
The DNA here is from genome assembly GCF_039535785.1 of Nonomuraea helvata. Lineage (NCBI taxonomy): Bacteria > Bacillati > Actinomycetota > Actinomycetes > Streptosporangiales > Streptosporangiaceae > Nonomuraea > Nonomuraea helvata. The sequence goes on along the minus strand of NZ_BAAAXV010000005.1, from coordinate 414,233 downwards.
GACCAGCTCGATGACCACCTTTTCCGCCAGGGTCTTGGCCTGCTCGCCGATGCTGCCGATCATCTGCTCGAGTTCGCCGAACAACTGCTCGACCTCGCGATGATCGGTGACCAGGACCTCGATCACGTCCTCTTGCGTGGCCATGGCGGGCTCCCTCCGTCGGGCGGCCGTGCCGGTGTACGCCGGCGGGCCTCTCCTGCCCCGTGCCCGGTGACGGCCGCCGAAACGTGCTGGAGGGACGGTGCGCGCCAACTTCCCGTCAAGCCGTGGCCACCCATGGCAGGTCGCGGACCGACGGGTGCTGGCGGGTGGCCGGGCCGGACGCGCCGGCCTCGGCGGGCTCCCGGGGGCCGCGCTCACGGGACGGGTGGCGGTGGCCGTTGGCGCTCAGGAGCTGTTGCAGGTCCTCGTGCTGGACCGGGTGAACGGTGACGAGCAGATCGGCCAGGGCCGCGTTGACGTAGGCGATGGCCTGCGTCAGTTCCTCACGTTCGGCCGCGACCGCCGGGGCGTGGCCGAGCCGTCGGGTCAGCGTCCGCAGCCGCGTGCCGAACCGCGTGCACTCGCCGATGACGTACGTGGTCACTTCGGCGATGTCAGCCCTGTCCGGTGTCTCCATCCAGTCACGTTAGGCGGATCCCTGCGACGGGCTCACAAGGCGCGCAGGGCGGCGGTGAGAACTTGACCATCAGCCGTAAATCGTTTGAAACCGGGCGGGCAGCCCGCCACGATCAAGTATGACGGTGACACGGGAACTGCACGCCTACTACGAGCAGGACAGAGAGCACGCCCGGCTTCGCGAAGGGCGCAACCGGCTGGAGTTCTGGCGCACGCAGGACGTGCTGCGCCGCACGCTGCCGCCGCCACCCGCCCGGGTGCTGGACGTGGGCGGCGGCCCCGGTGCACACGCCGAGTGGCTGAGCGCCGACGGCTACGAGGTCGAGTTGCTGGACCCGATCCCGCTCCACGTGGCGCGCGCCGGGGAGCTGACCGGGGTGAGCGCGCGGCTGGGCGACGCGCGGCGGCTGCCGGTGCCAGACGCGAGCGTGGACGCGGTCCTGCTGCTCGGCCCGCTCTACCATCTGCAGGAGCGGGCCGACCGGGTGCGGGCCCTGGCGGAGGCCCGTCGTGCCGTACGGCCCGGCGGCCTGGTGGCGGCCGCGACCATCAGCCGCTACGCGGCCGTGCACGACACGATCTACACGGGTGCTTACCTGGACGAACGGCAGCGGCAGGCCGCACAGGCGTCCATGGCGGACGGCATCATGCTCTCTCCCGCGCGGGGTTTCACCGGCTACTTCCACGACCCGGAGGAGGTTCCCGGGGAGTTCGCCGACGCCGGATTCGCCGAGGTCGAGCGGTACGGGCTGCAGGGGGCGTTCGGGCTGTACGGCGACGTCGACGACTGGCTCGACGACCCGGAACGCCGGGCGCTCCTGCTCGAGGCCCAGCGCTCGATGGAATCCGTGCCGTCGCTTCTCGGAGTCAGCAACCACATGCTCACCGTCTCGCGGCGGGACCGGTGACCAGGGGCCTGCCTCGTCAGTCGACGGAGCCGTACGAGGGCTTGCCGGCCCACTCGTAGGTGACTTGACGTGCTCCTCCACATGGATGTGGAGGGTTCCTGCGCTGCTTATGCAGCAGCTCGCAGCGCGGGTGCGGGCGAGACTGTGGGACAGGATGCTTGACGCTTCACAGGCCCCGGTATCCCGGAGTCTCCACGTCCTGTGACCGCCCGTCCGGCGGCAGAGTTGTACCGATGAAGCTGGTTTCGGGCGGCGTTGGTATCGGCGTTGCCGGTCCATCCGCACGCCAGGTTCTTGCACGCGAACCGGGACTGCGTTTCGCGTGATCCTGCAGTGGTGGTGTGGCAGCGGTGGCACTCTTGGCTGGTGCCGTACGGGCTGACCTTGGCGACCAGACCGCCACGGTCAGCGCTCTTGTAGGTCAGGAACTCGACCGTTCGGCCCCACGCCTCGCTCGCGATCGAGCGGTTCAGGCCCCGTTTCTGGGCGACGTTGACGCCCGGCTCCTGCACGGTCCCGCACGCCGAGGCCGTCATGGCGGTGATGTTCAGGTCTTCGACCACGATCGCGCTGAATCGCCGCGCGAGATCGGTCGTGCTCTGATGCTGCCAGTCGACGGCTCGGCGCTTGGCTGTCGCGCGGAGCCGGGCGATCTGGTCGTTGGTGCGGCGTTCCCGGTTGGATCCCGGGTCGCCCTTCTTACGGGTGGCACGCTGACGGGCGCTTTTGCGCTCCAGACGCAACAGCCGCTCATTCTCCCCGCTGGTGAGCCACGGACCGTGCCGAAGGTGTTGACCGTTGGACAGGGCCAGGGGGACTGTGATGCCCCGGTCCATGCCGACCTTCGGCCCGGTGTGCGGGACGGGGGCGGATACGAGCAGCTCGGTACGGAAGACGATGTGCCACCCGTAGGCGTCTTTCACCAGGCGAGCACCGGTGACCCTCCCGGAGGGTCCGCCTTTGGTGAGGCCGGGCAGGTCTTTTGTCCAACGAAACTTCACCCGCCCGACCTTGGGCAGGTTCACCGCGCCCCACCTGCGGTTGATTCGGCTGATCTGCAAGTCGCGGGCCTGAGGGATGTCCACGGCCATCCGGGACCGCAGGCGTGCCTTGAACGTCGGGCGCCCGGCGGGGTGGTCGGGGTTGAAGAAGTTCGCCCACGCCTGCCGGTAGGTCTTCAGTACGGCCTGCGCGGCCTGGGCGGGCAGCTGCCCCATCCAGTCGATCTCGCGGCGGGCTTGGCGAATCGCCGCGTCGCATTCCTTCAGTGACGGCAACCGGCCCTGGTGGAAGGTCGTGAACTCGTGGAGCAGGTTCCACAAGGCGCGCGCGGTGTGGGCTTGACCGTCCACAACGGCCGCCTGGGCCGGACTGAGGTCGAGTCGCGCCGTGTGCGCACGAGTTCGCTTCACCTTCTCCACGCACGGATCATATCGTTTGGTTTATGTCACCGCGTTGTAATTCGAACCCTCGATGCGAAAGGTAATGATATGTCGTCTATATCCGTCATGCCCATTTGGTGTTTGTGACAAAGTACCGGCGTGGAGCGTTCACCGACGAAATGCTGATCCGCTGCGAAGAACTGCGCGGTATGCGCCGACTTCGAGGTCGAACTGCGCGAGTTCAAGGGCGAGCACGACCACGTCCGCCTGCTGGTTCACTACCCGCCCAAGGTCGCCCTGTCCAAACTCGTCAGCTCGCTGAAGGGAGTCTCGGCCCGTATGCTGCGCAAGGAATACAGCGCACGCGTCGGCACATTCCTGTGGGGCGGACATTTCTGGTCTGGTTCCTACTTCGCGGGTTCGTGGGCGGGGCCCCACTCACCGTGCTCAGTCGGCCCGCCCTCGCGCCATGCGGCACGAGGGCGGATCCATACCCTGAGCGACCGTCACTTCTTGAAGGCGCCCTTGACCTTCTTGCCGGCGTCCTTGATCTTCTCGCCGGCCTGCTTCATGCTGCCCTTGGTCTGCTCGGCGCGCCCCCTGGACTGCATCCGTTCGTCGTCGGTGGCGTCCCCGACGTTCTTCTTCGCCCGACCCTTGAGCTCCTCCGCCTTGTGGCGGAGCTTGTCCTTGGCGCTCATGTCCATGCCTTTCTGGTCGTATCCCCCCGGAAGCTCCGGACGCACTCCCACTTTCCGAACAGAAGGGACAGAAACCCCGCTTCACGAGGGACGCCGTCATCGCCGGGCGTGCAGGGCGTCCAGGAGAAGTTCGGTCATCCGGCCCGCCGGGCGGTCGCTGTCGCGGGCGTGGCGCTCCATGGCGAGCGCGCCCGACAGCAGGGCCCGCAGATCGGAGAGGCCGATGTCGGTGCGGACGGTGCCGTCGCGCTGGGCGGCGGCCAGGAGAGTGCCGAAGGCGGCCCAGATGTCCTGCCGGCTGCTTTCGTCGGGCGGCTTGACGGGCGACCCCGCGGCCTCCAGCGCGTCGCACAGCGCCTTGTTGAGCATGGCCTGATCGACCAGGCGGGTCAGGAACGCGGTGAACGCCTCTCCGGGTCGCTCGGCCGCCGACAGCGCGCGGGCCTCCTCGGCGAACTGCTCGATCCGCTCGTGGATCACGGCCTCGAACAGCGCCTCCTTCGTGGGGAAGTGCCGGTAGACCGTTCCGGCGCCGACGCCCGCGCGCCGGGCGATCTCGTCCAGCGGCACCGCCATGCCCTCGGCCGAGAACACGGCCTCGGCGGCTTGCAGCACGCGGGCGCGGTTGCGGCGGGCGTCCGCGCGCAGCGGTCTGTCCGGCGTCATCGGGGGAGTCCTCCATTCAGGTAGACAAGCGGGGCGTGCGTTCCGTATTGTCGGCCACACAACCGGGGCGCTCGTTCCGATTCTATTCCGGTTCCTTTCTCAGAGGAGATTCGCCTTGTCCGAGAACCTCCATGCCGTTATCGAGCATCTGCGTCAAGCCCTGGCGCGAAGGGACGCCGACGCCTTCGCCGCCGTGTTCGCCGACGACGCCGTCTACGAGCTGCGGTTCGGCATGCCCGGGCAGCCGCGCCGGTTCGAAGGCGCGCAGGTCATCCGTGAGCACATGAAGCAGGGTGCCTCCCGTGGCATCGCGCAGATGCTGCGTTTCGACGACGTCCGTGCCACCGTCTACGAGAGCACCGACCCGGAGGTGGCCGTCGTCGAGTTCGAGCCCACCGGGAGCGTGCGCGACAGCGGCGCGCCGTTCCGGTTCGTCTCCTCCCTCGGGGTGATCCGCGTCCGCGACGGCGCCGTGGTCTCCTACCTCGACTATCCCAACGCCGTGGGCGCCGCAGAAGCCGTCGGCCTGCTGCCCGAACTGGCGGCGATGCTCGCCGCCGGCGCTCCCGCCGCTTCCGTCCCTTCCGGGGCGCCCACCGCCAAGGAGGTCGTCGCGCGGCTGATCGAGGCCTCGGTGGCCAACGACCACGCCGCGCTGGTGGCCCTGTACGCGCCGGACGTCGTCATCGAGATCCCGTTCGCGCCGCCCGGCGTGCCTACCCGCTCGGCAGGCAGCGATCGCCTGCGCGACAGGCTCGAGGCGGTGGCCGGTCTCCGGCGCTTCGAGCGCGCGGAAGCGGTCAACCTGCTGGAGACCGCCGACCCGGACGTGGTGGTGGCCGAGTACACCCTGCACGGGTCCATCACTGCCACGGGCAAGCCGTTCTCCAGCACGTACGTCATGATCATCACAGTCCGGGACGGGCTCATCGTGCACTCGCGCGACTACGGCAACCCCTTGTCGTCCCTCAGTTCACCGGCGTGAGCGGGGCGCCCCCGGTGAGCACGGCGGCCGCGTTGGCCACCGACAGGCCGCACATGCGCTCGCGCGTCGCCGTCCCCGCGCTGCCGATGTGCGGCGTGAGCACGGTGTTGGGGAGCTTGGCCAGCTCGGGATCGACCCGCGGCTCGCCCTCGAACACGTCCAGCCCGGCTGCGGCGAGCGCCCCCGACCGCAGCGCCTCGATCAGGGCCTGCTCGTCGACGATGCCGCCCCTCGCGGTGTTGACCAGGACCGCGGTGGGCTTCATGCGGCGCAGCGCGGCCGCGTCGATGAGGTGGCGGGTCTCGGGCGTCAGCGGGCAGTGCAGGGTCACCACGTCGCTGCGCTCGAGGAGCTCCGGCAGCGCGACGAACTCGACGCCGCGGCGGTCCTCGTCCGTGAGCGGCGAGGACGTGGGCGTGGCCAGCACGGACATGTCGAACGCCCGCGCGCGACGGGCCACCGCCCGCCCGATCCGGCCGTACCCGACCACGCCGAGGGTCGCGCCCGCGCTGAGGTCGGTGCCGAGCATCATCCGCGGCCCCCAGATCCAGGGAGTCCCTTCGCGGATCAGCCGGTCGCCGTCGAGCACGCGGCGGGAGGCGGCGAGGATCAGCGCGAAGGTCAGGTCGGCCGTCGCGCCGTCCAGGACCCCGGGGGTGTTGGTCACCCGGACGCCCCGCGCGGTGGCCGCGGCCACGTCGATGTTGTCGTAGCCGACGGCCGTGTTGGCGACGACGCGCAGGCCGGGCCCCGCGGCGTCGAGCACCTCCGCGTCGATCCGCTCGGTCAGCGTGCACACCACCGCTCCCGCGCCTGCCACGTCGCGCAGCAGCGTGGCCCGGTCGGGCGGCTCCTCCCCGCCGACGACCACGGGACGGTTGAGCTCGCGGACCTTCGCCATGGCGGCGTCGGTCAGCGTGCGGGTGACGTAGATGTGGTTGTCCATCTGCCCTTCTCCGTCGATGGGATGCCGCCGGCCCCCACTACTATGCCGCGACCGTCCGCGGCGGGAGGCGGCGGGATCGGGTCGGAGCCCCGTCTCACCGGGCCGGCACCCGCTCCTGATCGTCCGTGACGCCGTAGGCGGTCGCGCGGAACAGGAAGGAGGCCCAGGAGCGGTAGGGCCGCCAGGCGTCGGCCAGCTTCCGGTACGCGGCCGGGGGCGCGTCCTCGGGCAGGCCGTACGCCTCGCGCAGGATGGCGAACAGCCGCGGTTCGTCGCCGGGGAACGCGTCAGGGGCGCCCGCGCCGCGGATCAGGATCAGGCCCGCGGAGAACGGCCCGACGCCCGGCAGGGCGCGCAGCTCGGCGAGGGCGTCCTGCGGGTCGAGCGCGCGCAGGTGCTCGGAGGTGAGCACGCCGTCGAGCGCGGCCTGGGCGAGACCCCGCAGCCACTCCTCCTTCTGCGCGGGCAGGCCGAGGCCGCCGGCCTCCAGCAGCGTCACGGGCGGGGGGAAGGCCGCGTACGTCCGCCCGTCCAGGGTGACCTGCGCGCCGTAGCGGTCGGCGATGCGCTGCTTGATCCGGGAGGCGATGAGCATCGAGGAGCGCTGCACGATCACGGCCCAGCACGCGGCCTCCCACGGGCTCCAGAAGCAGACCGGGCGCAGGCCGGGGGAGCGCCGCTGCACGTCGCCGAGGACCGGGTCGGTCTCGCCGAGCGCGGCGAAGCCCGTGCCGTCGACGTCGAGGGAGAGGATGCGTGCCACCTCACCCCGAATGCCCGGACCGGCCGGACGGGTGGTGGCGACGTCCACGCCACCCGGCGCGGCGCTCACCCGCGCGCCGATCGGCAGCCAGTCGGACTCGGCGCAGTAGGCGAAGCGCAGCGCCCGCCCGTCGGACGGCAGCGCGCTGGTGGCCGGCCAGTCCTCGACGAAGCGGAGCGAGGCGCCGAAGTCGAACGGGCCCTCGGCGGTGAGAGTGAAGCCGTGCGTGGTCATGCGCGGCATGCTACGGGGCCGCGCCGACAGATCGCCTCCGCCGCTGCCGTGGTGAATGTGCTGGATGCGGGGGTAGGGGGCGAACGATCGCACTCGGGAAGACCGGAAGGAAGGGGAAGACCATGAGCCGCATCGGGGAGTGGCTGAAGAAGGCCGAGAACCTGGCCAGAGGACACTCCAAGCAGGCGGACCAGCTGCTCGACCGGGCCGAGCAGATCGCCAAGGAGCGCACCGGCCACAAGTACGACGAGCAGATCTCGAAGGGCGCCGACGCGGTGCAGCGCCGCTACGGCGGCGGCCAGGGCGAGAGCGGCGGCCAGGGCGAGAGCGGCGTCCGTGGCGAGCATGGCGTTCGTGGCGAGAGCGGCGGTCAGGAAGGGGGGAGGCGCGAGGGCGGGTACTGAGCCCCGCTCACCTGCCCTCGGCGAAGGTCAGGTAGCGCTCGGCCGAGCGGCGGACGGCCTCCGTGCCGTCCGTGTACACGACGCGCTTCCACCAGCCCCCGTAAACCCTCTCGAACTCGTACGGCTCCAGCAGGTCCAGGGCACGGCGCACGACGTGCGGACGTTCGGGGATGAAGTTGGGGTAGCTGTACATGAAGCTCACCCAGCGCCGGTCCTGGACGACCGTGAGGATGTCTCCCGAGAACAGCGCGTTCTTGGCCGACGAGTGCAGCACCTGGCCGCCCTCGAAGTGCACACCCGCGTTGATCAAGGTGAGGTCCTCGGACAGCCGGTGCGTGTCGCCCTCCCAGAAGACCACCGCGTCGTCCGGCCTGGCCACCCACTGCCTGTCGGAGGCATGGATGTACACGGGGGCGTCGAAGGCCCGGGCCCACTCGATCATGGAGCCGTAGAAGTGCGGGTGGCTGATGGCGATGGCTGTCAGCCCGCCCAGCTCCTTGACCTGCGCGACCAGGTCGTCGTCCACGTACGAGACCATGTCCCAGAGCACGTTGCCCTCGGGTGTGCGGACGAGCAGGGCACGCTGGCCGATCGCCGTGGGCGGGGAGGTGCCGATGCCGATCACGTCCGGGCCCTCCTCCTCGACCCGGCCCCGATGACCCTCGGCTGCCAGGCCCGCCATGGTGGTCCACTGCTGGCCGTCCCAGCCGACGTACTGGCGTTCGTCCTCGCAGATCGGGCAGTCGGGGCGCGGCTCACCGTACTGGACGCCGCAGGTGCGGCAGATGGGCAGATCCGAGGCGGGCATGCGGGCAGCATATGACCTTGAACGCTCCGATACGGTGATCGCATGGTCAGAGGCGGGTTGCTGGTCGCGGGGACCACGTCCGACGCGGGCAAGAGTGTGGTGACCGCCGGCATCTGCCGGTGGCTGGCCCGCAGGGGTGTGCGCGTCGCGCCCTTCAAGGCCCAGAACATGTCGCTCAACTCGTACGTCACCGCGGAGGGCGCCGAGATCGGCCGCGCGCAGGCGATGCAGGCGCAGGCCGCCTACCTGGAGCCGGCGGCCGACATGAACCCCGTCCTCCTCAAACCGGGCAGCGACCGCCGCAGCCAGGTCGTCCTCATGGGCAGCCCGGTGGCGGACGTGGACGCGATGGAGTACGGCGCGCTCAAGGACCTCCTCCGCACCACCGCCCTGGAGGCGCTGGAGCGGCTCAGGAAGCGGTACGACGTGGTGGTCTGCGAGGGCGCGGGCAGCCCCGCCGAGATCAACCTGCGTCGCGGCGACCTCGCCAACATGGGCCTGGCCAGGGCCGCGAACCTGCCCGTGATCGTGGTCGGCGACATCGACAGGGGAGGGGTGTTCGCCGCGTTCTACGGCACGGTGGGTCTGCTGGACGCCGATGACCAATCCCACATTTCCGGATTTGTCGTCAACAAGTTCCGCGGTGCCCGCGAGCTCCTCGAGCCCGGGCTCGACATGCTCAGGCGGCTGACGGGCCGCGAGGTCTACGGTGTCCTGCCCTGGCTCGACGGGCTCTGGCTGGACGTCGAGGACTCGCTGGCCCTGGACGGGCGCAGGGTCGCGGTGCGCGAGCCGTACGGCAGGCAGACCCTCCGGGTGGCGGTCGTGCGGCTGCCGCGGATCTCGAACTTCACCGACGTGGACGCCCTGGCCGCCGAGCCGGGGGTCGTGGTGCGCTTCGTGACCGACCCGGTCGAGCTGGACGACGCCGACCTGGTGGTGCTGCCGGGCTCCCGGGCCACGGTCAGCGACCTGGCGTGGCTGCGCGAGCGGGGCCTGGCGGCGGCGATCACGGCCCGTGTGGGGCCCGTGCTGGGGATCTGCGGCGGGTTCCAGATGCTCGGGCGGGAGATCGTGGACGAGGTGGAGTCGGGGGAGGGGAAGGTCGAGGGGCTGGGCAGGCTGCCGGTACGCGTCGAGTTCGCGAAGGAGAAGCGGCTCGGGCGGCCGGAAGGCACGGCATACGGGGAGCCGGTGCGCGCGTACGAGATCCACCACGGGGTGGCCTCGGTGGACGGGGGCGAGCCGTTCCTCGACGGCTGCCGTGACGGGAACGTCTGGGGCACCACCTGGCACGGCGCCCTGGAGAACGACGGCTTCCGCCGGGCCTTCCTGGCCGACGTGGCCGCGCGGGCCGGGCGCGACTTCGTGCCGGCTCCGGACACGGACTTCGCGGGGCTCAGGGAGGAGCGGCTCGACGCGCTCGGCGACCTGGTGGAGCGGCACCTCGACACGGACGCGCTGCTCCGCCTCATCGAGCACGGCCCGCAGGACGTCCCGTTCCTGCCCCCGGGAGCGCGGGCCGCTTTGGACGCCTGACAAAGTGATCGCCGAAGGCACGGCATTCCGCCGGCGGTGTCGCTGACCGGCGGGAACCGTGACGACGTCACCCAGCTCATACCTCTGATCGAGGCCATCCCGACGGTACGTGGCTCGTTCCCCCTCCAAGGGGCCCTCACCGACGAGCGGAGCGCACCGGGTCGCTAGCCCGGGCCGGGTGCCGGGTGGTCGGCAGGGGCGCGGGCCCGGCGCTGGGCGTCGATCCAGGCGTCGATCTGCTCCCAGTGGTCGTACAGCCACCGCACCCGCTCATCCCGCTCACGCGGCACCTCGGCAGCCGGCACCCGCCACCATTTGGCGGTGATGTGAGCGCTGACGGGCAGCTTGCGCCAGACGTCCCCCAACGTGATGAGGTCGTCGAGCCCGGTGTGCGCGACGAAGATGACGTCCGCCGTCGGGCACGCCTCGAGGGCCGTGATGGCGCCCTTCGGCCGGGGCGGCAGCAGGTGGTCCATGCCGCGCGCCCGCTCCGCCTCCTCGGCCAGCCCCTTCTCCTCCAGACGCCGGATGGCCAGCCGGCGGCGGCGCGGGGTGAAGTTGCCGCCCTCGGGGAAGATCACCAGGGCGTCCTGGTCTCCCATCGTGGCGGCGAGGCGGCGGATCTCCTCGACGACCCGCTGCTGTCCTGACTCGCGGGGGACGAACGCGTTCGGCAGCCGGTTGATCACCACGTCCAGCGAGGGGTCGTACTGGAGTGCGGCCTTCATGACGATGCGCGGCCGCCGCCCATAGATCGCTAGAAGGTGATAAATCAGCAAAAAAGAGTCGCCGGGCCCCGCGTGCCGCGCCAGCACGATCACCGGCCGAGTCAGCCGGGCGGCCCGCTCCTCGGCGGTCGGCTCGGGCTCCTGGATCTCCAGGGTCAGCTGGAAGATCCGCACCGCCGCCGCGTACACCTCGGACAGGAACCACCTGATCAGCGCGTAGTGCCGCTCCTGGCGCCGGGCCCCGCCCGCCACCCACAGCCACAGGCAGGCGATCAGCACGGCCGACTCCAGCGTCAGCCACGCCGTGCCGAACCAGACGAACCTCAGCCCCCTGCGCTGCGGCGGCGGCAGGCGCAGCGAGGCGGCCGCCGTGACGACGAGCCAGAACGGCAGCGTCACCAGCATGAACACGGTCATGACGATGACGAGAGGTGCCAGCACGAGCCGGCGCAGGATACGCGGTGGGAGCACTGTGGCCTCCCCGGAACGGTCTACCCTTCATCCTCCTCTGTTCCGCAGATAGTGCGAAGAGGCGAGGTAGGCCCGCTCGATGCAGGCGGAGATCTGCGAGACGTCGCGGTAGCGCAGCGTGGACAGCGGCTCGGTCACGCCGGCGGGGAGCACGTGCACCTCCACCCCCGGCGGCAGGCTGGACATGTCCTCGGCGAACCGGTGCCTGCGCGCGATCTCGAACGCCACCATGCCCACCTCCCAGAACCGTCTGGGCGGCGCCAGCGGCCGTTCGATCCGGCCGACGTGCAGGACGAAGACGCGCTTGGCTCCGAGGCGTACGGCCCGCCCGACGGGGATGCTGTGCACCAGCCCTCCGTCGTAGAAGTGCTCGCCGCCGATCACGACGGGCGGCAGCAGCCCGGGCACCGCGCACGACGCCAGCACCGCGTCCACCAGCGGCCCCTCCGCGAACCAGTGGGCCGCGGCCCGCTCGACCGAGGCCGCCACGCACTGGAAGGGCACCTCCAGCTCCTCGATCCGGGAAACCGGCACGGTCTCGCTCAGGACCTCGCGCAACGGCCCGATCGAGTGCAGATGGGTGCCGGTCTTGGCCAGCGTGGACAGCCGGGCCACCCAGGAGCCGGTGAACGCCGTACGTACGACGTCGGAGCGCCACAGCGACACCAGCCGGGCGACCGCCTCGGAAGGGGCGGCGGCGATGACCGCCCCGTTCAGCGCGCCGACCGAGGTGCCCACCACGAGGTCGGGGCCGATGCCGGCCTCGTCGAGGGCCTGCAGCATGCCCACCTCGTGCGCGCCGAGCACACCCCCGCCACCGAGCACGTACGCCGTCTCCACGCACTCCACCCTCTCGTTGCCGCGTCCCGGAAGCAAAGCCATCCGCACGCCGCCTTTCACCGGAGAGCGGCGTGGGACCGGCGGGGCTTCAGTCCGGAACGGCGGGCTTCAGTCCGGCACGGCGGGCTTCAGTCCGTCCGGGCTTCAGTCCGTCACGGCGAGGCGGATGCCGAAGCCGACGATGACCACGCCGGTCAGGCGGTCGAGGACGCGCCGCACGGTGGGCGTGCGCAGGAAGCCGCTCATCAACGACGCGAACCCGATCAGCACCGCGCTCCACAGCAGCCCCTCGGCCACGTGCACGCCGGCCAGCAGCAGCCCCATGGCCGCGTGCGGCGCCCCCTCCGGGATGAACTGCGGCAGCACGGCCACGTAGAACGCCCCGACCTTGGGGTTGAGCAGGTTCGTGACCAGCCCCCGGGTGAACCCGCCCATGAACCGCACCGCCTGCTCCGGCTCGTCGTGCGCCGCCTGCCTGGCCAGGATCATGCGCAGGCCCATCCACACCAGGTACGCCACCCCGGCCCAGCGCAGGATCTCATAGCCGAGCCGGGAGGCGGACAGGAGCGCCGACAGCCCCGCCGCGGTGACCACGCCCCAGGTGAGCGTGCCGACCTGGATGCCCAGTGTCACGCCCCAGGCCGGCCGCCTGCCCGCCAGCACCGACGTACGCAGGATGAGCGCCGTGTCGAGGCCGGGGGTGAGCGTGAGCAGGGCCACTACGGCGGCGAACGACCAGACTGATCCTGCGATGTCCATGCGGTCAGGGTATGAGGAGGAGTTTCCCGGTCGTACGGCGGGCTGCCAGGTCCTCGTGCGCCTGCCGCGCCTCGGCCAGCGGGTAGCGGTGGGAGACGTTGATGGTGAGCCGGCCGGCCGCGATCCACCCGAACAGGTCGGAGGCGCGCTGGAGCAGCTCGGCGCGCTCGACTATGTAGTGGACGAGCGAGGGCCTGGTGAGGAAGACCGAGCCGTGCTTGTTGAGGAGCTGGGGATCGAACGGGGGTACGGGGCCGCTCGCGGCGCCGTACAGGGCCATGAGGCCGCGCGGCCGCAGCGCCTCCAGCCCGCCTTCGAACGTGGCCTTCCCGACGCCGTCGTACACGACGTCGATCGTGTTGCGCAGCGTCGCCGCGAAGTCGTCGTACCGCAGCACCTCGTCGGCCCCGGCCTCCCGGGCCAGCTTCTCCTTCTCGGCGGTGGAGACGGTGGTGTAGACCTTGGCGCCCTTGAGCTTGGCGAGCTGGATGAGCAGCTGCCCCATGCCGCCGGCTCCGGCGTGGACGAGCACATTCTCCCCGGCCCGCACCTCGTGGGTGGAGTGGGTGAGGTAGTGGGCCGTCATCCCCTGGAGCATCGCCGCCGCCGCCACGTCCGCCGGGACGCCGTCGGGCACGGGCACCGCCCGATCGGCGGGGATGACGGCCTTCTCGGCGTAGCTGCCCAGGATGTTGACCCAGGCCACGGTGTCGCCCACGGCCACCCCTTCCACCCCGGGGCCGACCGCGGAGACCGTGCCCGCGCCTTCGGAGCCGATAGGAGTGGGCACATCGAGCGGGTACGTGCCGGAGCGGTGGTAGATGTCGATGAAGTTGACACCGCTGGCCGCGACGTCGACCACGATTTCCCCTGCGCCGGGGACCGGGTCCGGCCGCTCGACGTATTCGAGAACCTCTGGGCCGCCCTGGGCGGAGACGATGATGGCATGCATACCTTTAGTCAACTCCCCGCCCCCCGGTTCATTCCCACCCCGGGTAACCTCGCCTCGCATCACCCGTGCCGGGCCAGGGCGCCCGCCTCCAGGGCGACCCAGATCGCCCCGTCGGGCCCGATCGTCAGCCCATGAGGCTCGGCCTTCCTTTCTTCCCCGAGCTCGGCCGGCAGAGGCTGGAGCGGGTGCTCTTCGATGGCGCCGTCGGTGGTGATGCGGCCGAGGCGGTCGACGGCCCATTCGGTGAACCAGAGGGCGCCGTCGGGGCCGGTGATGATCGCGTGCGGTCGCGCGGCCCGGTCGGGAAGCGGGTATTCGGTGATTTTTCCGGAAACGTCGATCCGGCCCACCTGGCCCGCGCCGATCTCCACGAACCAGAGCGCCCCGTCCGGCCCCAGCGTGATCCCCACCGGGGCGGCGCCCTCTGTCGGGAGCGGATGAACGGTGACCTGCCCCGTCAGGGAGACGCGCCCGATGGCGTTGCCCTGGTTGATCGTGAACCAGAGCGCGTCGTCCGGCCCGGCGGTGATGAAGGCGGGCATCCCGCCCTCCACCGGCACCTCGAACTCCGCCCGCTCCCCACCGGGCCCGATGCGCCCGATCCTGCCGCTCTGCATCTGGGTGAACCACATGGCCCCGTCCGGCCCCGCGGCGATGCCGTACGGCGAGTCGGCCTCGTAGGAGGTCACCTCCCCGTCGGCGGTGATCCGGCAGACCCGGCCGCCCTTCCCCTCCGTGAACCACATCGCCCCGTCGGCTCCCGGCGTGATCACGCTCGGCTGCCCGTCCGCCGGATCGAGCTGATGGATCACGGGCTCCTGGCCGGGCGACACCCTGCCGACACGCCCCTCGTGGGCGAGCGTGAACCAGAGCGCCCCGTCCGGGCCGGCGGCGATGCCGTACGGCGAGCCCCCGTCGATCAGGGTGAACCTGTGCGGCCCTTCGCCGGCCGGTCTGGTGCGACTCATATCATGGACCTCCAATCGCAACTGTTGTAGCTTTAGCCTCCCACGGGGATGGACGTTAACGCAACTGGAGTAGTTTTTGGAATCGAACAAGCGACCTGGAGGACGGAGCGCGCGGGTGCGCGACGCCGTGCGCCAGGCCACGCTCGCCGAGCTGGCCGAGCACGGATACCGGGGCCTGACCGTGGAGAACGTGGCCGAGCGCTCAGGCGTGCACAAGACGACCGTCTACCGGCGCTGGGGCAGCGTCGCGGGGCTGATCTCCGACGCGCTCGAGCTGGCCAGGGACGAGCCGTGGCCCGTTCCCGACACCGGCTCGATCGAGGGCGACCTGCGGGGCATCGTCCAGCTCGTACGGAGCGGGTTCGACGATCCGGAGCTGGGGCCGGTCTCGTCGGCGTTCGTGTCGGCGGCCGTGCAGGACCCCGACGCGGCACGGGCGCTGCACGACTTCTTCGTGGCCCGCCACGAGCAGTCGGCCGAGGTCGTGCGGCGCGCGATCGGGCGCGGCGAGCTCCCCGACATCGTCGACGTCAGGGAGGTGATCAGGGTCGCGGTCGCACCCGTCTACTACCGGTTGTTCGTGGCGCACGAGCCGGTGACCGAGCGCGACGCCGACCGCGCCGCGGACGCGGCCCTGGCCGCCGCCCGTGCGGGGGTCCTCTAGGGCTCCTTCCGGCCGCGCAGCTCGAAGTCGTCGAACGCCGTCTTCAGCATGGAGGTCCCGTCCTTGGGCGTACGGGCGAACAGCCCCACGTACCCGTTGCCGAGCCCGTTCGGGTCGTCCACCTGGTGGACCCGCCGGTCGTTCACCCACATCGTCAGCCGCACGGCGGACCCGGCCTGCTCGCACGACGCCACCAGCCTGGCCTTGCCGGGCAGCCCGTCGACCTGCACGGGCTGGGCCAGCGTGCCGCCCGCCCCGTCCACGATCCGCCGGATCCTGGCCTTCCCCGTCGTGTCGAGGGCGAACTCGTAGTACGTGTCGTCATCGTCGGCGTTGTGGCAGTACACGCCGTACTCGCCG
The DNA here is from genome assembly GCF_039535785.1 of Nonomuraea helvata. Classification (NCBI taxonomy): domain Bacteria; kingdom Bacillati; phylum Actinomycetota; class Actinomycetes; order Streptosporangiales; family Streptosporangiaceae; genus Nonomuraea; species Nonomuraea helvata. The sequence continues at coordinate 398,537 of NZ_BAAAXV010000005.1, read as the reverse complement.
GTGCCGGCGTGCTTCTTGACCTCGGCGGTGACGGCGACGACGACGGATGAGGGCAGCATCGGCGTGGGCGTGGCCGAGGGGTCGGGCGTGCCGGTCGGCTTGGCGATGAGGAATGGTATGGGGGCCTTCGCCCACCGCTCCTCGGAGCCATCCTCCACATCCAGCCCGTACGTCCCGTCCGTCCGGTATCCGTAGCTGGAGGACGCGTCAGGGTCGTAGGTGCCGTTCCAGCCGCCGGAGGTCTGCGTGAAGTCCTCGCGGTAGAGCACGCCCAGGTCGTCGGGCGGCCCGCCGGGCGCGAACACCGCCCACGCGGCCACGGACCCGGCCACGAGCACCGCCGCGGCCGCCGCGAGCCCGGCGATCAGCTTGGCGCGGCCGCCCTTGGACGGCTGCTGGACGGACGTGTACGCCGCCGTGGCCTGCTGCCAGGTCACCTGCGCGGTCTGCGCCGCCTGCTCGGGCGCGGCCGACCGCCCGACGAGGTGGTCGAGCAGCTGCTGCGCGGTGGGCCGCATGGCCGGGTCCTTGCGCAGCGCCGCCCTGACCAGCTCGCGCAGGCCTGGCTCGACCTCGTCGAGGGTCGGCTCGGTGTTGAGCACCTGGTAGACGATCGCGGGCAGCGTGTCGCCGCCGAACGGCGCCCGCCCGCTCGCGGCGAACGCGACCAGGCATCCCCACGAGAACACGTCGCAGGCCGGGGAGACCGGCTCGCCCCGCAGCACCTCGGGAGCCATGTAGCGGGGCGTTCCGACCAGCTCGCCGGTGCCCGTGACGCCGCCGAGCGTGTCGAGCGCCCGCGCGATGCCGAAGTCGATCACGCGTGGTCCCACGGGCGACAGCAGCACGTTCGACGGCTTGAGGTCCCGGTGCACGACCCCGGCTCCGTGGATGGCGGTCAGGGCGGTGGCCACGCTGACGGCCAGCGCGTCGAGACTGGAGCCGCGCAGGGGGCCGGACTGGAGCACGGCGGCTTCGAGGTTCGGCCCGGGGACGTATTCGGTGACGACGTAGAGCTGGTCGCCGTCGAGGGCGGCCTCGATCACCGCGGCCGTGCAGAACCTGCGCACCCTGCGGGCGGCGTCCGCCTCCCTGCGGAAGCGCATGCGGAACTGCTCGTGCTGGGTCAGCTCCGGGTTGATCACTTTGACGGCGACCCGCTGCCCAGCGGGGTCCTCGGCGAGATGGACCGTGCCCATGCCGCCGCGCCCCAGCACGCTGACTAATCTGTAGCGCCCGATGTGGGAGGTTTCGCCGCTCACGCCGCGCAAGCTTACCGATACGCCGCGAGCCACGCAGGTGGACGTGTACGCCCCTGTACGAGGGAAGAAGCCGGGGTGGCGACCCCGGCGCACGACTTGCGCGGGACGCCTTAAGAACATATGTTCGACCTATAAGCACACCCGTCTTCCCCCGGGTGGCTCAGCATACGACCAGAGCCGCGGGGAGAAAGCGTCTTGAGCAGACTCTATGGCGATCCGATAGAGGTGTGGACCAGGGACGGGGAGCCGACCCAGTTCGTCTGGCGCGACCGGCTCTATCTCGTCCGCCGGGTCCTCGACCACTGGGTGGTCGCGCGCGAGTGGTGGAAGACCGGCGACGGCGACCCGGGCGAGCGCAAGTTCTGGCGGGTGGAGGCCGGCCCCGGGCGCGAGGTGGGCTCGTACGAGCTGCGTTACGACACCGCCGGCAACGGCTGGCTGCTCCTGAGGGCGTGGGACTGATGGCGCCGCCGTTCCCGCACCTCAGCGTCTGCTCCGCGTACTCCATGCGCTACGGCACGGCCTTCCCGCAGGCGCTGGTGAGCCGGGCGGTCGAGCACGGGATGGACATCCTCGCGCTGACCGACCGCGACGGCCTCTACGGCGCGGTCAAGCACGCCCAGGCGTGCGCGGACGCCGGGATCTCCGCGGTCTTCGGCGTCAACCTGGCGCTCGACGTCCTCCCGCCGCTGCCGGGGCTCGGGGTGCCCGGGCTGGACATGCCCGGACGCCGCGCGCCCCGCCCCAAGACCGGGCCGAACGCCGAGGACCGTGTCACGGTGCTGGCCCGCGCCAAGGGCTGGTCCCGGCTGTCCCGCCTGGTCACGGCCGCGCACTACGCCGGCGAGCGCGGCACGCCCAAGGTGAGCCGCGAGCTGATCGGCGAGTGGGCCGGCGGGCGCGATGACGGGCACGGCGGCGACCACGGGTTCGGCGCCGAGGACGGGCTCGTGGTGCTGCTCGGCCCCAGGTCCGACGTGGGCCGCGCGGTGGCCGAGCGGCGCGACGAGCAGGCCAGGACGCTGCTCGGGCTCTGGCGTGCCGCGGTGCCCGGCGTGGTGATCGAGCTGGTCGACCAGTACGGCTTCCGCGACGCCACCACGGCCGTGCACATGCTCGGCCTGGCCGAGTCCATGGGCGTCCCGGCGGTGCTGACCAACGCGGTGCGCTACCTCGACCCGGCCGACCACCAGGTCGGCGACGTGCTCGACGCGGCCCGCCAGCTCGTCCCGCTGCACCCGCGCCACCTCGACCGCATGACCTCCCACGCCTATCTCAAGAGCACCAAGGAGATGTGGCAGGTGGCGACCAAGGTCTGCGGCGCGGACCAGGAGCGGGTGGCGCGGCTGCTGTTCACGACCAGGCGGCTGGCCGAGGCGTGCGCGGTGGAGCCGGTCGAGCTGCTCGCGCTGCGGAGCGACCCGCCCAACCTGCACCTGCCCGAGATCGGCCGCGACCCGGTGCCGCTGCTGCGCCACCGGGTGGAGGACGGGCTGATCAGGCGCGGCCTCGACCGCTCCGGCGAGGCCAGGCGGCGCCTCAGGGACGAGATGGCCATCATCGAGCGCAAGCGCCTGTCCGGATACTTCATCGCCGTGGCCGGCATCACCGACATGATCCGCGGCAGGGGCATCCGCTGCGCCATCCGCGGCTCGGGCGCGGGCAGCCTGGTCAACTACCTCATCGGCATCGGCGAGGTGAACCCCATCGACCACGGCCTGCTCATGGAGCGCTTCCTGTCGGAGGGCCGCGTCGGGCTGCCCGACATCGACGTGGACGTGGAGTCGGCCCGCCGCCTCGACTGCTACAAGGCCATCTTCGAGCAGTACGGCGAGGCCCGCGTGGCCTGCGTGTCCATGATGGAGACCTACCGGGCGCGCAGCGCCATCCGCGACGTCGCGGGGGCCATGGGCCTGCCGCCGCACGAGATCGACGCCATCGCGAAGGCGTTCCCGCACATCAGGGCCAAGCAGATCACCGCGTCCCTCCACGACCTGCCCGAACTGCGCGAGAGCCGGCTCGGCGAGGCGGGGCTCGACCGGGTGTTCCGGCTGGCGGAGAAGCTCGACGGGCTGCCCAGGCACATCGCGCTGCACCCGTGCGGCGTGCTGGTCGGCAACGGGGGCCTGCGGGACAGGACCCCGGTGGAGCGCAGCCTGCTGGACTTCCCGATGTCGCAGTTCGACAAGGACGACGTGGAGGAGGCCGGGCTGCTCAAGCTCGACGTGCTGGGCGTGCGGATGCAGTCCGCGATGGCGTACGCGCTGAGCGAGATCAAGCGGGTGGACGACGTCGTGGTCGAGCTGGACAGCCAGAGCGGCGACGAGTCCGGCGTCCAGTACGTGCCGCACGACGACCAGGACACCTACGACATGATCTGCGCCAGCCGCACCCTCGGCTGCTTCCAGATCGAGTCTCCGGGGCAGCGCGAGCTGGTCGCCAAGCTGGAGCCGCGCAGGATGCACGACCTGATCGTGGACATCTCGCTGTTCAGGCCGGGCCCGGTCAACTCCGACATGGTCACCCCCTACCTGGAGGCCAGGCACGGGTGGCGGAAGCCGAACTACCCGCACGAGAGGCTGCGGGACGCGCTGAAGGAGACGCACGGCGTCGTGGTCTTCCACGAGCAGGTGCTCAGGATCATCGAGGTGATGACGGGGCGGGACCTGTCGTTCGCCGAGATGCTGCGGCGCACGCTGGCCACGCCGGAGGGGCGGGAGCTGGTGCGCAAGACGTTCGTGCCCATGGCCAGGGCCAACGGCTTCGACGACGCGGCCGTCGAGCGCGCCTGGCAGGTGCTGGACGCGTTCGGGGCCTTCGGCTTCTGCAAGGCGCACGCGGCGGCGTTCGCGCTGCCCACGTACCAGTCGGCCTGGCTCAAGCGGCACCACGCGGCGGCGTTCTTCGCCGGGGTGCTCACGCACGAGCCGGGCATGTACCCGCCGCGCGTCATCATCGACGAGGCCAGGCAGTGCGGGATCAAGATCCTGCCGCTCGACATCAACAAGTCGGGCAAGGACTGGCAGGTGGAGCGGCTCGGGCTGCGCGTGCGTCCCTCCTCGCTGAAGGGCGCCTCCACCCCGGTGCGCAAGGAGTTCAGGATCGGCGAGATCGGCAAGGGGTACGCGCTGCGGGTGCCGTTCTCGGCGGTCAAGGGGGTGAGCGAGGCCGAGGTCGAGCGCATGGTCGCCGGGCAGCCGTACACGTCGCTGGCCGACTTCTGGGACCGTGCCCGGCCCTCCCGGCCGACGATCGAGCGGATCGTCCAGGTCGGCGGGCTCGACGCGCTCCACGACCTGCACCCGGGCGGGCCCCGCTGGCGTCCGGGCGAGCTGACCCGCCGCGACCTGATCGCCCAGGTGGGGACGCTCGAGCGGGGCTCGTCGATCGGCGTGCGGTCGGGCGCGCCCGCCTCCAGGCGCTACGCCTCGCGGCCCGCCGGCGCGGCGGAGCCGTCGGTGCAGCTCCCGCTGGGCTTCACCGAGCACCTGCCGCCGGGGGAGCTGCCCGAGATGACGGAGACGGAGATGGTCGAGGCAGAGCTGGAGATCCTGGGCATCGACATCAGCCGCCACGTCATCAGCTTCTACGACGAGCTGCTCGACGGGCTCGCGGTGGTACGTTCCAGAGATCTCCTGAAGCAGCGCAACGGAGCGGTGGTGCTGGTCGCGGGGGTCAAGGTGGCCACGCAGACGCCTGCCGTGCGCTCGGGGCAGCGGGTCATCTTCACCACGCTCGACGACTCGACAGGGCCGATCGACCTGACGTTCTTCGAGTCGGTGCAGGGACGGTGTGCGGCGACGGTGTTCGGCTCGTGGCTCATGCTGGCCAAGGGGGTGGTCAGGCGCACGGGGACGCGGGCGGTGTCGCTGCGGGCGGTGGACTGCTGGAACCTGGCGGACCTGGAAAGGCTCTGGCGGGCCGAGGGCATCGAGGCGGTCCGCGCGCTCCTCGCCGAGCCGGCGGCCAAGGCGGCGGGGGTGACGGGCCGCAAGATCGAGTACGCCAACGGCTTCCGCCTCTCGCCCTACTCCGACCTCGGCCCCGCCGTCACCGACCCGCCCAGGCGACTCTGGCACGCCAGCCCCGGCAGCTCCGGCCCCACAGCGGCCTGACGCGCCGCCTTCCCCGCACCGGGGCGGTGAGGCGTGGGGCGGTGGCGGGCGCGTCAGTCCGGGCGCGGGGCCGGGTCGGCGGTCACCGAGCGGAGCAGGGGCCGACTCAGAGCCCCGGCGGCGATCACACCGGCGAAGCCCACGACGACGCAGCCCACCAGCGTGAGAACACCCACCATGCTCATCCCGCCGATCATGAACGGCACCGCGCAGAACACCCCCACCAGGATCGCCCCGCCCCCCATCACCGTCAGCGGGATGAGCGTCTCCGCCCGCCGTGCCCGATCGAGCACCTCCAGCGGCGTGCCCGCCAGCCGCAGCAGCCCGTACGTCTGCCGCCGGTCCAGCACGGACGACGCGGCCGTGATCCCCGAGCTGGCGATGGCCACCAGGAACGACACCGAGAGCACCACGATCGTGCCCACCCGGACGTCGGAGAGGATCTGGATGCCGAACCGCCCGTCGTCGGTCTCCGTCGTCGGGGTACGCCCGGGGACGAGCCCGGCGAGCGCGGTGCGTGCCCGGTCGATCGTGGCCGTGTCGGCGGAACTGCCCAGGGCGGCGACCACGACGGGCGCTGAGGACCGTCCGGTGGCCTTCACCGACGCGGTGATCCCGGCCGCCCGCAGCCGGTCGCGGGCCTGGTCGGCGACGGCCGCCCCCTGCGCGGCGGGCGCGGAGATCCGGAGCTGGGGAGGCGCCTGGCCGTCCTCGAACACACCGGGGCTGAGCAGGCCGAGGAAGCCCGCGACGAAGCCGGTCAGCGCGACGCCGCTCACCGTACGCCAGGCGGAGCGCGGATCGTCGACCAGCCGGCGGCCCGCCAGCAGCCGCGCGGGCGCCCGGGCGCTGCGGGCGGTGATCCGGCCGATCATGCCGACCACCCACGGGCCGGCCAGATTGACGCACAGGAACGCCAGCCCGAGCGCCGCCGCCACGAGCGCGGCGCTGGTTCCCCTGGTCAGCATCGGGAACACCGCCAGCACGGCCAGCAGGACGATCACTCGCAGGAACCGCATGCCGGGCGGCGTCTCGCGCTTGGCCACCCCGAGCGGGCTCACCACGACCCGCCGCAGCCCCGCCACCGCGGACAGGCCCACCAGCAGCGGCACCGCCACCAGCAGCGCGGCCAGGATCAGCGGGGAGGGGAACAGGTCGGAGACGAACGACGGGCCGCCCGCGATCGGGATGCGGGCCAGCAGCGGCGCGGCGACCGCGTAGCCGACGGTGCCGAGCAGCGCGCCCGCCAGCGCGACGATCGCCGCCTCGGCCACCGTCATACCGACCACCTGGCCCGGCGTCGCGCCCACCAGCCGCAACGTCGCCAGCCGCTGGTCACGCCGGGCGACCGTGAGCCTGGCCGCCGCGCCCCCGAACACCAGCAGCGGCACCACCATGAGCACGCTCGCGATCAGCGTGAGCACGCGGTACGCCTCGGAGTCCTCCGACGGGGCGCCCGCGAGATCGGCCACCCGGGCCGGGCCCTTGCCGATGATCCAGTCGTCGCTGCGCGGCGCCGTCATCTCGGGCGCGTCCGGCTTGTGGCCGACGACAGCGACCAGCTCGTCCGGATAGACCAGCGCCTCGTCGCCCAGCACGCCCTTGGGGTCGGGGTAGCGCTTGGCGAGCTGGTCCGCCGGGAGCTCCTTGGCCAGCTCGGCCAGCGCGGGGGAGAGCCACACCTCGCCGGGAGCGGGGAAGCGGGGCAGCCCGGGCGGCGCGTGCACCCCGTTCTTGAGCGCGGCCAGGTCGACGACCGTGATCGCCCGCTCGCCGACGAAGTCGAAGCGGGCCGCCTCGATCGCGACCGCGCCTTCCTTGGCGGGTACGGGATTGCGCCAGGCGCCGCGGTCGGCCCTGGCCTCGAAGGCGTAGTTCGCGGCCACGGCGAACAGCAGCAGCGCCGTGGAGACGGCGACGGCGCCCAGCGTGAGCCAGGTGCCCAGCATCCCCTTGCGGCCGGCGCCCTTGAGCAGCCGCCAGGTCAGGTCGAGGTTCACGCGCGCACCCCGCTCGCGGTCATGAGCTGTCCGTCACGGACCTCGACCGTGCGGTCGCACCAGGCGGCCACGTTCGGGTCGTGGGTGACGACGATCAGGCAGGCGTGGTTGTGCTTGGTCGCCTCCACGAGCAGCCGCATCGTGTCCTGCCCGGTCCGCTGGTCGAGCGCCCCCGTGGGCTCGTCGGCGAACACCACGGCCGGCTTGGTGACCAGCGCCCTCGCGATGGCCACCCGCTGAGCCTGCCCGCCGGACAGCTCACCCGGCCGCCTGGTCTCCATGGAGTGCAGGCCGAGGGGCGCGAACCACTCGCGCGCCTGGCGTACCGCCTGGACCCTCGGCACCCCGCCCAGCATGAGCGGGAGCGCCACGTTCTCCTCCGCGGGCAGCTCGGGCAGGAGCTGGCCGAACTGGAAGACGAAGCCGAAGCGGGTGCGCCGCAGCGCGCTGCGCTTGCGCTCGCCCATCGCGTCGATGCGCTGGCCGAGCAGGTGCACCTCGCCCGCGTCCGGCTTCATGATCCCGGCCAGGCAGTGCAGCAGGGTCGACTTGCCGGAACCGCTCGGCCCCATGATCGCCACGGCTTCGCCGGTCCGTACGGTGATGTCCACGCCGCCCAGGGCGACCGTCTGCCCGAACCTCTTGGTCAGGGTCCGTCCAACAAGTACGTCGTTCATGACGTACAGACTTCCGGCGCGGCAGGGGGCGGCGGATCGGCCGTGCGACCATTTCCGCCTCGGCCGAACGGACGATCCTTAGAGTTGGGGTCGTGACTATTCGGGTTCTCATCGCCGATGACCAGCAACTGGTACGAACCGGCTTCCAGATGATTTTGGCCGCTCAACCGGACATGGAGGTCGTCGCCGCGGTGGCCGACGGCGCCGAGGCGGTGTCCGAGGCCAGGCGGCTCAGGCCGGACGTGTGCCTGCTCGACATCAGGATGCCCAAGCTCGACGGGCTTGAGGTGACCCGGGCGCTGGCGGGTCCCGGCGTGGAGAACCCCCTGCGGGTGGTCATCGTCACCACGTTCGACCTGGACGAGTACGTCTACGGAGCCCTGCGCTCCGGTGCGACCGGCTTCCTGCTCAAGGACAGCGGCCCCACGCTGCTGATCGAGGCGGTCAGGGCCGCCGCGGCGGGCGACGCGCTGGTGTCCCCGTCGGTGACGGTACGGCTGCTGCAGCACCTGGCCCAGCCCAAGCGGGCCGTGCCTGCCATGAACGACCCGCTGACCGACCGCGAGCTGGACGTCGTGCGCCTGATCGCCAGGGGCCGCACCAACCAGGAGGTGGCCGCGGAGCTGTTCGTGTCGCTCTCCACGGTGAAGACGCACCTGGGCAGCATCTTCGCCAAGCTCGGTGTCCGCAATCGAGTTGAAATCGCAGCTTGGGCGTGGGAATCCGGTGTCGTGAGCTGATTAGCAGCGGGGCTCCCGGGATAAAAGTGAATCAGAACCTCAGCGCATGGCCCGGGGGGAGAACAACGTGCGCTACACACAGGCACCACCGACAAGAGCCGCCTTTGCCGTATATGTGACGCTTGCCGCCCAGGTCATCTCCCTCGGTGCCCTCGTGATCTTCGAGCAGATCCGTGGCCGTCACCTCGCCGCCCAGCTCGCCGCCTTCGGGGGCCGCCCGCAGGGGGCCGACGCGGAGGCCGTGGTGGGGGCGGTGACGGCGTTCGCGGTGCTCCTGATGCTGGTGGCGGGCACCTCGATAGCGGCGGCCGCCGCCTACGTGACGTGGCTCGTGCGGGCCAGGCAGGCCAACGACCGCTCGGCGACCTCCGGTCCCGTGGCCGCCGCCTGGTTGATCCCCGGCGTCAACCTGGTGGCGCCCGTGGTGCTGCTGGACGAGGTGTGGCACGGCACCAGGCCGCCCGCGGGGCGCCGGGGGCGGTGGGTGGCGATGCTGGCGGCGTGGTGGCTGACCTGGCTGGCCACGCTCGCGCTCATCACGATCCGGGTGCCGCTCGCCTCGTCCGCCGGCGGCCTGACGGGGGTGGGCGTGCTGGAGCTCGCCTGCTCGGCGGTGGCCGCCCTGCTCTGCGCGGGCACGGTACGCGAGCTGACGCGGCTGCAGCGCGCCGCCCGCGCTCCCCGGGCCGCCGAGCCCGGCACCGTGCACGCGTTCTCACCGCAGCAGCCCCACCCGGCGCCCGGCTCGACCCCGATCGGCCGCACCGGCTGATCCTGGGCGGTGTGCGTGTGCGTGTGCGTGTGCGTGTGCTCAGCCGAGGACCAGGTCGCGGATGAGCTTCAGCGAGGGCTCGTCGCGCGGGCCCATGACCAGGAGGCTCGTGACGGGGCTCTTGTGCCAGAGCTCCAGACGTTCCTTGATCCGCCCGGGCGGTCCGACGAGCGAGATGCCGTCGGCCAGCTCGTCCGGAATCGCCCGGAACGCCTCGTCCTTCCGTCCGGAGAGGTAGAGCGATTGGATGTGTTCCGCCGCTTCGGCGTAGCCCATCCGGCCGATGATGTCGGCATGGAAGTTGCGGTGCCTGGCCCCCATGCCGCCGATGTACAGCGTGAGCATCATCTTCACGCCGTCCAGCGCGGCCCGTACGTCGTCGGAGATGACCACCATCACCATGGCCGCCACGTCGAAGCCCTCGGAAGCGCCCGCGAGCGCCTCGCCGTACATCTCCTCGATCTTGGAGGGGAACGCGAACAGCGGCAGCCAGCCCTGTGCCATCTCGGCGGCCAGGGCGACGTTCTTGGGCCCTTCCGCGCCGAGGTAGACGGGGATGTCGGAGCGGAGCGGATGTGTGATGAGCTTGAGCGGTTTGCCCAGGCCGCCCGCGAGCGGGAGCGGGTAGTGCGGGCCGTCGCTGGTGACCGGCTCCTCGCGGCGCCAGACCTTGCGCATGATCTCGATGTACTCGCGGGTCCTGGCCAGGGGTCTGGCGAACGGCTGGCCGTACCAGCCCTCCACGACCTGAGGGCCCGAGGCGCCCACGCCGAGCAGCAGGCGGCCGCCGGTGAGGTGGTCGATGGTCATCGCCGTCATCGCCGTCGTGACGGGTGGTCTGGCCGACATCTGGGCGATCGAGGTGCCCAGCTTGATCCGGCTCGTCCGTGCTCCGTACCAGGCCAGCGGGGTGAAGACATCGCTGCCGTACGCCTCTGCCGTCCACACCGAGTCGTAGCCGAGCCGCTCCGCCGCGAGCACCGACTCGGTCGCGTCGTCGGCGTGGCGCTGCCAGTAGCCAAGGTTCAGGCCGAGTTTCATGTGACACCTCCGGAATTAAGTTCTATTACGGCCGCCTCGGCCTCACGTGTCAATGGTGGATCTTGCGGGGAAGTGACACTCTGTGATCAAAGGTCTGTGTCGTCTCGCCTGCCTTCTGCTTCTCCTCCAGACGGCGGCCGGGACCGCGATGGCTGAGGGCAAGTCCCGGCCGAACATCGTGCTCGTGATGGCCGACGACCTCGAAACGGGGACGTTGCCGTACTTTCCGAACATCACCCAGCACCTCGTACGCCAGGGCGCCTTCTTCGACCGCTTCTTCGTGACGAACTCCTGGTGCTGTCCGTCCAGGTCGTCGATCCTGCGTTCCCAGTACGTCCACAGCCATGGCGTTCTGACGAACACCGCCCCCGAAGGAGGGTTCGACCGCTTTCACGAGCTAGGTCTGGAACGTTCCACTATCGGGACCTGGATGCAGCAAGCCGGATATCGCACGGCGCTGATGGGCAAATACCTCAATCACTACCCCGGGGGAACGGCCGAGGAGTCGTTCGTGCCGCCCGGGTGGGACGAATGGGACGTACCGGTCCGCGCCCTCTACGAGGAGTACGGCTACCGGCTCAACGAGAACGGCGCCCTGTTCGACTACGGCTGGACCGAGCAGGACTACCTGTCGGACGTGCTGGCCCGCAAGGCCGCCGACTTCATCGCCGGCTCGACGGAGAAGCCGTTCTTCCTGTATCTGGCGCCGATCGGCCCGCACAACCCGGACAATCCGGCCGTCCGGCACGCGAACGCGTTCGCCGGGAGCACGGCGCCGCGGACACCCTCGTTCAACCAGGCGGACGTGAGCGCCGAGCCGCTCTGGCTGCAGGCAAGGCCCGAGATCTCGCAGGAGGGCATGGACGAGATCGACGAGCGCTACCGCGCCAGGATGCGGGCCATGCTCGGCGTGGACGACCTCGTCGGCTCCGTGGTGACGGCGCTCCAGCAGGCCGGCCAGCTCGACAACACCTACATCTTCTTCACCTCGGACAACGGCTTCCATCTCGGTACGCATCGGCTCAGGCAGGGCAAGACCACCCCGTTCGACGAGGCGATCAGGGTCCCCCTGGTCGTCCGCGGCCCCGGCGTCAAGGCGAGCTCCATGATCGATCAGCTGGGCTCGACGGTGGACCTCGCGACGACCTTCGCCGAGCTGGGCGGGGCCACCGTGCCGCCGTTCGCGGAGGGGCGGTCGCTGGTTCCCCTGCTGAAGGGGCGGCCGCCTGCGGAGTGGCGCGCGAACGTGCTGGTCGAGTTCAACAGGCCGGCCAACGCGGCGTCGGCCGCCCAGACTCCGGTGCCCAACTATCGGGCATTGCGTACGGACCAGTACGCCTATGTTGAGTACGGGACGGGCGAGAAGCAGCTCTACGACCTGCACGACGATCCGTACGAGCTGCACAATCTGGCCGCGGGCGCCGATCCCGCGCTGCTGGCCAACCTCGAGGCCCGGCTGTCGGCGATGGCGGCCTGCTCGGGCGCCACCTGCCGGCAGGCCGACATGCGTCAGTGACCGAAAAGCGAGGGGTAGGCGTGTGCCAGGTGCTCGGAGACCGCCCGTGCGGCCTCGCCCGCCTCGCCGCGCTCGATGGCCTCGAGAATGCGTACGTGGTCGGCGCGCAGGATCGACGTGTCGCCCAGGCGCTGCACCGCTTCGACCGAGTACCTCCGCATCGAGTCCCGGAGTGAGCGCATGATGGCGGCGATGAGCCGGTTGCCCGACGCGTCCGCTATCGCGCAGTGAAAGGCCGTGTCGTGCTCCACGAACTCCTCCGCGGACTTCGCCGCGTCCATCCCGGAAAGAGCGGCGGCGAGCGCGGATGTGTCGGCCTGTGTGGAGGCGGCGTGGACGGCGGCCCACTGCTCGATCATGTGGCGGGCGTCGATGACCTCGCGCATCTCCAGACTGGCCAGGCCGAGGTGGAGCCTGAGCAGGTCCGACAGCGCCGTGTCGGGGCGCGAGGTGAGCACGGCCCCCGCGTCCGGCCCCCGCCCCACCTGCGAGGACACCACGCCCAGCGTCTCCAGCACGCGCATGGCCTCGCGTACCGAGGAGCGGCTGACGCCGAGCTGCTCGGCGAGCTGGCGTTCGGCGGGCAGCCGGTCGCCTGCCGTGAGCCCGTCCTCGGTGATGCGCCGCTCGATCTGTGCGAGGACCTCCTCGAACGTCCGCGTTCGCTTGACGGGACGCCAGCCGCCTTCGTCCAACGGAGCCCCCTCATGGTGGCCGGAAAGGAAGTGGTTCGATATGGTCTGACCATACTGTGGTCGGACCATACCTTGGAAGGAGGGTCGTGCGAGTCGCCCTTTTCATCACGTGTGTGAACGACACGCTCTTCCCCGGCACCGGCAGGGCCGTCGTGTCGCTCCTGCGCAGGCTCGGCTGCGACGTGGACTTCCCCGCCGCCCAGACGTGCTGCGGCCAGATGCACGTCAACACCGGCTACCGGGAGGAGGGCGTGCGGCTGGCCCGCCACTTCACCGAGGTGTTCGCTGGGTACGACGCCGTCGTGGCGCCGTCGGGGTCGTGCGCGGCCATGGTCCGGGAGCAGTACCCGAAGCTGGCCAGGCCGGGCAGCAGGGGAGCGGCGGCCATCGCGGAGGTCGCGCCGAAGGTGTACGAACTGTCCGAGTTCCTGATCGACGTGCTGAAGGTTGAGGACGTCGGCGCATATTTCCCGCACCGGGTGACATATCACCCGACGTGCCACTCGCTCCGCGGCCTCCACCTCGGCGACCGGCCCACCAGGCTGCTGAAGAACGTACGCGGCCTGGAGCTGGTCCCGCTGCCGGGGTCGGAGGAGTGCTGCGGTTTCGGCGGCACGTTCGCGGTCAAGAACCCGGCCGTCTCCGCGGCCATGGGCGCCGACAAGACCCGCAACATCCTCGACACCGGCGCCGAAGTGCTCTGCGCGGCGGACAACTCGTGCCTGATGCACATCGGCGGCACGCTGAGCCGCCAGAAGACCGGCGTCAGGACCATGCACCTGGCCGAGATCCTCGCATCCACGGAGGAGGCCCAATGAGCGCCACGTTCCTCGGCATGCCCGGAAATTTCCCTAAAAACGCTGCTAAAGCCGTTCATAACTCGCAGCTCCGCTACAACCTCCGCAAAGCCACTCACACCATCCGAGGCAAGCGCGCGAACGTCGTCGGCGAGCTGCCGGACTGGCAGGAGCTCCGCGCGGCCGGCAAGGCGATCAAGGACCACACCCTCCGCAACCTCGACCGCTATCTGATCCAGCTCGAGGAGGCGGTCACCAGGGCGGGCGGCACCGTCCACTGGGCCAGGGACGCCGCCGAGGCCAACGCCATCGTCGCGGGCCTGGTCAAGGCCACCGGCGAGACCGAGGTGGTCAAGGTCAAGTCGATGGCCACCCAGGAGATCGAGCTCAACCAGGCGCTGGCCGAGCAGGGCATCACCGCGTACGAGACGGACCTGGCCGAGCTGATCGTCCAGCTCGGCGACGACTTCCCCAGCCACATCCTGGTCCCGGCGATCCACCGCAACCGGTCGGAAATCCGCGAGATCTTCCTGGAGAAGATGCCCAAGGTCCCGCCGCACCTGACCGACGACCCGCCCGCGCTGGCCGAGGCCGCCCGGCTCCACCTGCGCGAACGCTTCCTCAAGAGCAAGGTCGCGATCTCCGGGGCCAACTTCATGGTCGCCGAGACCGGCACGTTGGTCGTGCTGGAGTCGGAGGGCAACGGCCGCATGTGCCTGACCCTCCCCGAGACGCTCATCAGCGTCGTCGGGATCGAGAAGCTCCTCCCCTCCTGGCGGGATCTGGAGGTGTTCCTCCAGCTCCTGCCGAGAAGCTCCACAGGCGAGCGGATGAACCCCTATACGAGCATGTGGACGGGCGCCGTCGAGGGCCAGGACTTCCACCTGGTGCTCCTCGACAACGGCCGCACGGACGTGCTCGCCGACGAGGTGGGCCGCCAGGCGTTGCGCTGCATCCGCTGTTCGGCCTGCCTGAACGTGTGCCCGGTGTACGAGCGCGCGGGCGGCCACGCGTACGGCTCGGTCTACCCGGGCCCGATCGGCGCCATCCTCACCCCGCAGCTCAGAGGCATGTCATCGGACCTGGACGCCTCGCTGCCGTTCGCCTCCAGCCTCTGCGGCGCCTGCTACGAGGTCTGCCCGGTCGCCATCGACATCCCCGAGGTCCTGGTGGACCTGCGGGCCAAGGCCCCGCACGCGGCGGCGGAGCGGGCCGGCATGAAGGTGGCCGGCTGGATACTCAACGACCACGAACGGCTCGCCAAGGCCCAGCGTGCGGCGAGTCGCCTGCGCGGGCTCATACCGAAACGTCTGCCCGGGCCGATGTCGGCGTGGACCGACACCAGGGACATGCCGGAAATTCCGGAAGAATCCTTCAGAGACTGGTGGGAGCGCAATGAGCGCGCGTGAGGAGATCCTCGCACGGATCGGCAAGGCGGTCGCGGGTGCGGCGGACGTCGAGATCCCCCGGCACTACCGGACGGCGCCGCAGGTGGAGGATCTCGTAGGCCTGTTCGCCGAGCGGGTGGACGACTACCGGGCCATCGTGCACGTGCTCCCCGCCGCCGAGGTACCCGCGAAGATCGACGAGGTCGTCGCAGGCCGCCGCATGATCGTCCCGGAGGGGTTCGACCGCGAGGGCGGCTGGACCGACCTCGACACCGCCGACGGAGTGATCACGTACTGCGCGGTGGGCATCGCGGAGACCGGCACGATCGTGCTCGACCACGGCCCCGGCCAGGGCACGCGGGCCCAGACGCTGGTTCCCGACTACCACCTGTGCGTGGTGCGGGCCGACCAGATCGTGGGCGGGGTGCCGGAGGCCGTCGCCCGGCTCGACCCGGCACGCCCGCTCACCTGGATCAGCGGCCCGTCGGCCACCAGTGACATCGAGCTGAACCGGGTCGAGGGCGTGCACGGCCCCCGTACCCTCGAGGTGATCATCAGTACCTGAGCACGGCCGCCACGTCCTTGACGGCGTCGGAGAACCACAGCTCCGCGTCCGTCATCGCGGCGGCCCTGGCCAGGGCGGCGTCCGAGCGCTCCTTGACCGGCTCGTTCACGCCCCAGCGCTGCAGCTCGTTCGGGTCGGTGGCGAGCTGGGTGCCGCCCTCGCCGATCCAGATGGGGTTCGGCAGCTCGCCGGGTGTGAGCACCGCGTGCACCCGGCCCTCGCGCAGTGCCTGCGCGACGCGGGCCATCCCGTGGGGCCCCGACATCTCCTGGTGCCGCTCCAGCAGCTCGGCGCGCCTGCGGTCGAGCCACTGGTCGAGCGCCCGCTCCACGTCCTCCTCGAACTGCCCGTGGTCGGCCCGGCTGCCGTGCTCGACCATCATGACCCGGTCGGCGGACTTGGTGCCAAGATGGTGCAGCAGGTACGAGCGGGACTTCGGCTCGCCCGCGACCAGGACGAGCTCCGCGCCGATGCGGCGGACCTGCTCGTCGACCTCGTGGGCGACGGCCACGGCGTTCTTCTCCCAGGCCTCGTCCACCGCGCGCTCGTACCGCTTCTGCGACCAGCCGCCCTGCGCGGTCTTCTGCAGCGGCCAGTCAGCCGCCTCCACGACGGCCCGGCGCGGCGACCCGCCGCCGAACACCGTCAGCTCGGCCCCGGCGTGGTCCACGATGACCCGCAGGTGCGGGACGTTCTCGCCGCGCATCATGAGCATGGGCGTGACGTGCGGCAGCGGCGACCAGCTGCCCAGGTCGTACGGCGCCCTGGAAAGCGCCTCCGACAGCACCACGTCGCCGTGCGTGCCGAACATCGCCCGACCGGGTGCGGGCCGCTGGGACTCCTCCTCCAGCGCCTCCAGGGTGGCCTTGTCGGCCTCGTCCTCGAGCTGGTCACGCACGCCACGCCAGTGGGCCTCGCGCTCCGTCCCCGTGTACGCGCCGAAGTAGACGGACGCGTACGGGCCGCTCCGCTCGTACAGCGGTCGGATGAAGTCGAGCCGCACCGCTCACCACCTCCGCTTCTCGACGCCGAGACCGAGGGCCTTGGCCACTTCGGCCACGTTCGCGTACCGGCGGTCGGGGAGGGATCGCGTCATGTCCGTCACCTCATCCGGTGCGCCGGCGCTCTCCGCGTGCTGCACCAGATCGTCCTTGGACGCGGGCCAATGCGCGTCGCTCAGCCATTTCGCGAGGTCGCTGCGGATGTCGACGCCCCGCTGCGTGATGCCTGACGGGGTTCCGGGCTCGTGCCCCGGCGGGTACGACTGCTGCGGTCCCTCGCCGGGTGCAGGCATGGCCTCGGGCTCCTTCCATTCCTCGGCGTGCGTGCTGCCGCCGCCGCGGACCATGCCCTCGGTCTCGTGCTTCTGCTGCTCGTCAAGGCGTGGACCGTGCTTGTCGCTCCGACGTTGCTCCATAGTCCCCTCACTCCTCTCAATTGCGCCCCTACCCCCGCTTTCGTGGGCAAACATCGCGAATGTGTACGCTGCCGAGCGTGTTCGACGCTGATGTGAGCATCGCCACAGAACGGTTGACGCTCCGGCCGTTCGGCCTCAAAGACGCCGCCAGGATCCGCTCGATCGTGCGGTCCGGCGCCCGGTTCCTCCCGCCCGGCGCTCCCGTGAAGACGTCCGGCATCACCCCGTGGCTGTCGAGCGGCGTGCACGAGCTGCGCCGCTCGGGTCAGGGCCTGCACCTGGCCATGGTCGACGCCGAGGGCCTCATCGTGGGTGCGATCAGCCTGTTCAAGACCTCGTGGACCACGGGCACGACCGAGGTCGGCTACGGCGTGCACCCCCTCTACCGAGGCCGCGGCTTCGCCACCGAGGCGGTGCGAGGGCTGGTGAAATGGGCGTTCGGGACCGTCGGGCTGCGCAGGGTCGACCTGACCGCCAACCTCGACAACCTCGCCTCGCTCCGCGTGGCGCTGAAAGCCGGCTTCACCTGGGAGGGCGTGCTGCGCGCCGCGGTGCTGGAGGACGACGGGGCGCACGACCTGGTCATCTTCGGCCTGCTTCGCGACGACGGCAGCCTGCCCTGCGCCGCGCTGCCCAGGACGGAGCTGCGTACCCAGAGGCTGCTGTTGCGGCCGCCGTCCGCCGAGGACGTGCCCGACCTGGCCGCCACCGCCGCCGACCCCGTCACCCAGGCCAACACGGGCGTGCCGCCCGGCTACACGCAGGAGCACGCGCGGGCGTTCATCGACTATTCCGAACGGATGCGGATGAAAGGCGCGGGCATCGGCTGGACGGTCGAAGAGCTGGAAACCGGCCGTTTCGCCGCGAACCTCGACGTCAGGGACCTCGACTGGATGAGCCGGACGGCCGAGGTCGGCTACATGACCGCGCCGTGGGCCCGTGGCAGGGGGTACGCGGGCGAGGCCGTCGTGGCGATCGCGCGCTGGCTGTTCGAGCGGCACGGCTTCCGCCGGCTCCAGCTCCGCGCGGCCGTGACCAACACGGCCTCCCAGCGGGTGGCGGAGAAGGCGGGCTTCGTCCGCGAGGGCGTGGCCCGCTCCTCACTCGGCGGCGAAGACATGATCGTTTACAGCCTCATCCCGTCCGACCTGGCCTGAGGGGACACCGGACTGACCCTCGTACCCTTTGTGAAACCCCTCCGCACCCGTCACCCTTGTGGTGAGGACGGTGAGGCGCAATGATCACGGTGGTCGGCTGGGACGGGCACGAGTTCTCGGCCAGGGCGGTGGCCAAGCTGCAGGAGGCGAGGCTCGTCGTGGGCCCCGACGCCGTGCTCGGGCAGCTCAAGCTCACCGCGCCGACCGTGGCCGACGACTCGCTGCTGGAGGTCCTCGACGACCACCTCGAGCACGGCGAGGGCCCCGTGGTCGTGGTCGCGGAGGGCGATCCCGGATTCTTCGGCGTGGTCCGCCGGCTGCGGGCGCACGGACTCAAGCCGGAGGTGGTGCCGGCGATCTCGCTCGTCACCCGCGCCTTCGCGTGCGCCGGCCTCAGCTGGGAGGACGCGCTCGTCGTCGCCCCGTCGGGCCCGAGCCGGCTCGACCGGGTCGTGAACGCCTGCCGCGCCCACCCCAAGGTCGCGCTGCTGGTCGCGCCGGGCGTCGGCCCCGGGGAGATCGCCAGGGAGCTGGCGCCGACCACGCCGCGCGCGCTGATCGTCTGCGAGGACCTCGGAGGCCCCGACGAGCGCGTCACGCACAGCCGCATGGGGGAGGCGACGACCAGGCCGTGGAAGGATCCCGACGTGGTCCTCGTCATCGACCCGCTGCACCGGTCCAAGGAGCCGGGCTGGGTGGCGGGTGCGCAGCCGGGCCCGGCCGAGTGGGCGCTGCCGTTCGAGGGCGCGCTTCCGGCGGAGGTGCGCGCGTTCATCCTGGCCAAGCTGGGTCCCCGGCTCGGCGACCTGGTCTGGGACGTGGGCGCGGGCGCGGGTGAGATCGCCGTCGAGTGCGCCAGGATGGGCGCGGCCGTCATGGCCGTCGAGCGTGACGAGGAATCGTGCGCCAGGCTCCGCGCCAACGTGCTCCAACACGGCGTCAAAGTGGCTCTGACCAGGGGCCAGGCACCGCCCGCGCTGGAGCCGCTGCCCGACCCCGACGCCGTTTTCGTGGGTGGCGGCGGCATCGACGTCGTGCTCGCCTGCGCCGCGCGCGGCCCGCGTACGCTGGTGTGCGCGCTCCGGAAGGTCGAGCAGGTCTCGGCCGTGCTCGAACGGCTGCGCGAGCACGGCTACCGTAGCGAGGGCACCCAGATCCTGGCTTCGAAGCTGACGCTCGACCCCGACGGCTCCCACCGTCTGACCGCCTCCGACCCCGTGTTCGTGGTGCACGCGACACCCGCACACACAGCGTGACCTGTTCCCTACCGGGGCGCATCGGTTATCCTCGCGTGTCTTTGTCTACTGGACCGGAGATTCCCTCACGATGAAGCCGCCGCTCCTGCTGATCGGGCAGGGCTCACAGGACGACGCCTACGCCGCGGAGTTCGGCAGGTTCGTACACCGGCTTCGCTGCCGGCTCGACCAGTCGGGCGCCGACGTCTCCGGCGGTTACCTGGAACGTGCCTCTCCCCGGCTGAGCGACTCCGTCGCCTCCCTGGTCGCCAGGGGACACCACCGGCTCGTCGCGCTCCCCCTGAGCCTCAGCAGGATGGGCGAGGAGTTCCCTGCCGCGATGGAGCTGGAGCAGAAGCGGCACCCGACCCTGATGTACGACTACGGCCGCCCCCTCGGCCCTGACCCCCGCGTGCTGTCGCTGCTGGCCGAGCGGCTGAACGAGGCGGCCATCGAGATCTCCAAGCCCCGCTCGCTCGAGCTCGTGGGCGCCAGGCCCCGGCTCCGCGCGGTCGACTCGCCCCCGGCCGACGACCCCCTCGCGCAGGTCGAGCCGGGCGAGACGGCCATCGTGCTGGTCGGCGAGGGCTCCACGGACGCGGTGGCCAACGCCGAGATCCACCGGGTCTCCCGGCTGTTCTGGGAGACCCACGCCTACGACTTCATGACCGTCGAGACCGCGTTCGTGTCGGTCACCCCGCCCGGGGTGCCCGGCGGGCTCGAGCGCTGCCGCCGTCTGGGGGCCAAGCGCGTGATCGTGGTGCCGTACCTGCTGTTCGCGGGCGGCATGCTCGAGCGCGTGTGGGCCCAGGCGCTGGCGTACGGCGCCGGACACCCCGACCTTGACATTCGCTGCGCCGAGGTGATCGGCGACTGCGAGACCCTGGCCGACGTCGTGATCGACCGATACGAGGAAGCGCTCCAACTCGTCCCGTAAGTGGAGGTTTGCCGTGCTCGCTGAGACGCTCGCCGCGATCCGCCCCGCCGATCCTCACGCCATGGCGGAGGCTCAGGCGTACCAGGACCGCCTCACCAAGCCCCGCGGTTCGCTGGGTCAGTTGGAGGAGATCGCGGTACGTCTCGCCGGCGCGGCCGGCGTGACCCCGCCGCCCATGCCCGAGCCCGCCGCGCTGGCCATCTTCGCCGGCGACCACGGCGTGCACGCCCGCGGCGTCACCCCGTGGCCGCAGGAGGTCACGGTGCAGATGGTGGCCAACTTCCTGGCCGGCGGCGCGGTCGCCAACGCCTTCGCCGCCCAGGCCGGCGTGTCGGTCACGGTGGTGGACGTGGGCGTCGCCGCCGACCTGCCCGACGGGCCCGGCCTGGTCAAGCGCAAGATCGGGTACGGCACCGACGACATGTCCAAGGGCCCCGCGATGAGCGTCGACCAGGCGGTCAGGGCTCTGGAGACCGGCATCGGCGTGGCCCGCGACCTGGTGGCGTCCGGCGCCCGCTGCCTGATCACCGGCGACATGGGCATCGCGAACACCACGGCCTCCGCCGCCCTGATCGCCGTGTTCGCCGGCCGGGACCCGGCCGAGGTGACCGGCAGGGGCACCGGGATCGACGACGAGATGTACCAGCACAAGGTGGACGTCGTCCGCGACGCCTTGCGCACGAACGGCCTGTCCGGCTCCCTGATCTCGCCCAGCGAGGCGCTGCGGGCGCTGGCCGCGGTCGGCGGGTTCGAGCACGCGGCCATCGCCGGCCTCATCCTGGGCGGCGCCGCGGCCCGCGTGCCGGTGATCCTCGACGGCGTCATCGCCGGCGCCGCCGCGCTCGTGGCCGCCGCCCTCGACCCCGCCGCGCTCGACCACTGCGTGGCCGGCCACCGCTCGGCCGAGCCCGGCCACGCCGTCGCCCTCGACCACCTCGGGCTGCGCCCGCTGGTGGACCTCGAGCTGCGGCTGGGCGAGGGCTCGGGCGGGCTGCTCGCGCACCCGGTGATCTGCGCCGCCGTACGGGTCATGCACGACGTGGCCACGTTCGACTCCGCGGGAGTGACTGAGAAGCCCGTGTGAGGAGTTGACCATTGTCCCGATACGGCCCCATGTACGGCCCCGACATCACGTTCCTCGGTGTGGACCGTTGCGATCTCGGCGAACCGGCCTCGTACGAGGACGCGGACGTGGTGATCGTGGGCGCCCCCTTCGACGGCGGCACCAGCAACCGCCCCGGTGCCAGGTTCGGCCCGATGGCGCTGCGCCAGGCCTGCTACCTGCCGCACGACGGCTCCAGGCCCAGCCTGGCGCTGCGCGTTGACGCCCTGCGCGACCTGCGGGTGCTCGACGCGGGTGACGTCGAGTGCTATTCGGGCGACGTCGAAGGCTCGCTGGCCGCGATCGAGGAGGCCGTGCACCGCGTGGCCGCTTCGGGGGCGATCCCGCTGGTGCTCGGGGGCGACCACACGGTCGCGCTGCCGGACGCGCGCGGCACCGCCAGGGCCCACGCGCCCGGCCGTACCTCGATGATCCACTTCGACGCGCACGCCGACACCGGGAACATCGAGTTCGGCCATCTCTACGGACATGGGCAGCCGATGCGGCGGCTCATCGAGTCCGGCGCCATCCGTGGCGACAGGTTTCTCCAGATCGGGCTGCGCGGCTACTGGCCGGAGCCGGAGACGCTGAGCTGGATGGCCCGGCAGGACATGCGCTCGTACGAAATGACGGAGATCGTGGCGCGCGGGCTGGAGGAGTGCCTGACGGAGTCGTTCGCGATCGCGCTCGACGAGTGCGACCAGGTCTTCCTGTCCGTGGACATCGACGTCTGCGACCCCGGTCACGCGCCCGGCACCGGGACGCCCGAGCCCGGCGGACTGACCGCCAGGCAGCTGCTCGACTCCGTCCGCCGGATCTGCTACGAACTGCCCGTGGCCGGCATGGAAGTGGTCGAGGTGGCGCCGCCCTACGACCACGCGGACATCACCGCGTACCTCGGGAACCGGGTTATCCTTGAGGCGCTGTCAGCGATGGCCAGACGCCGTAAGGACGAGCAGGGCGGGCCACGCTGGGATCCGCGGCAGCCCCTTCTCGACGGACGTTAACCCGTGCGCAGCAAATGACGCAGTCAGAGCCGGTAGGTTTACGTCCTAACACAAACCTTCGCGAACGGGAGATTCCCCCCATGGGTCCCTACCTCCTCGGCCTGCGGCTTTCCGGCCGCCGGGTCCTCGTCGTGGGCGGCGGGCGCGTCGCACAGCGGCGGGTGCCCGCGCTGCTAGAGGCCGGTGCGGAGGTCACGGTCGTGTCGCCGAGCGTGACGCCGGCGCTCGACGACCTGATCGCCGCCGGCAGGGTCACCTGGCACGCCCGGCCCTACGAGGTCGGCGACTGCGACGGGGCCTGGCTCGTACAGGCCTGCACCGACGACAGGACCGTCAACACCGCGGTCGCCGCCGAGGCGGAGGCCAAGCGCGTGTGGTGCGTACGGGCCGACGACAAGGACGCCTCAGCCGCCTGGACGCCCGCCACGGGTCGGGTCGACGAGATCAGCGTGGCGGTCACCGCGGGCGGCGACCCGCGCAGGGCCGCCGGCATCAGGGACGCGGTCGTGGGCGCGCTGCGCGACGGCACGGTCGACGCCCGGCGAAACCGCACCAAGCCGGTCGGTGTGGCCCTCGTCGGCGGCGGTCCCGGCGACCCCGGCCTGATCACGGTGCGCGGGCGGCAGCTGCTCGCGCAGGCCGACGTGGTGGTCGCCGACCGGCTCGCGCCCCGGGCGCTGCTCGACGAGCTGGCCCCCGACGTCGAGCTGATCGACGCCGCCAAGGTCCCCTACGGGCGGTCGCTGTCCCAGGAGACCATCAACGAGCTGCTCATCGACCGCGCCAGGCAGGGCAAGTTCGTGGTCCGGCTCAAGGGCGGCGACCCGTTCGTGTTCGGGCGCGGCGGCGAGGAGATGATCGCCTGCGCCCGCTCCGGCATCCCCGTGCTGGTGGTTCCCGGCATCACGAGCGCCGTCGCGGTGCCCGCCTCCGCCGGCGTCCCCGTGACGCACCGGGGGGTCAGCCAGGAGTTCCACGTGATCTCCGTGCACGTGGCGCCGGACGATCCCAGGTCCACCGTCGACTGGCCCGCGCTGGCCCGTTCCCACGGCACTCTGGTGCTGCTGATGGCCGTCGAACGGCTGCCCAACGTCGTCGAGGCGCTCCTTCGAGACGGACGTTCCCCGGAGACTCCCGCAATGGTGGTACAGGACGGTACCCTTCCGACCCAGCGGGCGGTCATCGCTTCGCTTTCCACCGTGGCCGACCGCGTGTCCGCGGCTGGGATCCGGCCGCCGGCGATCGTCATCGTCGGCGACGTCGTGAGGGTCGGCCAGGAGGTCGAGATGGTTCGAGCGGAGCGCTTGCCGTGAACACGGCCATGGATGACGGGCGGCAGGAGGCGCCGGGGGAGCAGACGTTGAGCTTCCACGCGGTGCGTGACGAGGACGTGGCCGAGGGCCCGGACGACGACGGCTTCGACGCGTTCGGCACGAAGGGGGCACGGAAGGCCGCGGGCGGCGGGCGCGCTGCCAACCAGCCTCCGGCTTCGGAGGACACCGAGGCTCCGGAGGGAGCTGCTGCTGCTCCGGACGAACCACCGGCTTCCGCCGAGCCGACCGACTCCCAGGTGACGGACTCCGAGGCGACGGACTCGAAGGCGGCCGACTCCGAGCCGGCCGACTCCCAGGTGACGGACTCGAAGGCGGCCGACTCCGAGCCGCTCGGTTCCGACGTGACGGACTTCGACGCGGCCGACTCGGAGGCGACGGACTCCGAGGCCGCCGACTCAGAGCCGACCGACTCCGAAGCGACCGACTTCGAGCTCACCTACCCCGCTCTGGGGGCTTCGGAGCCGACGGACCTCGAGCCGGCCGTGGCGCCGGATCCGCCCGTGTCCTTCGAGTCCGCCGACACGGCGGACCAGCCCACGCCCGATCCCGCCGCCGCAGCCGATGACGCCGTGTCCGAGGAGCCCGTTGCCGGCGTGGCTGAAGGCGTGTCCGCAGGGTCCGACGATCCCGCCGAGGCGCCCGAGTTCGAGCCGCCCTCCCTCTTCGTGAAGCCCGCCGCGCTCGGCGGCCCCGGAGCCCGCAAGGCGCCTGCCGTCGTACACGACGTGCCCCTCGCCGGGGACGTGCTGGACGAGCCTGATGCGCGGGACGAGGCGGAGGAGCCGAGCACCGAAGAGCAGCCCGCCGAGGAGACCCAAGCCGCGGCACCGGACGACGAGCAGGCGCAAGCCGCGGCGCCGGAGGACGAGCAGGCGCAAGCCGCGGACGCCGAGCCCCAGGTGGGGCAGCAGCGCCGGGAGGAGCTGCCGCCCGAGGCCGCCGAGGCGCTGATGGCGGCGCTCGACACGCTCAGGGACACCGTCGCCGAGCTGCGCTTCGGCCTCGACCTGCCCGGCGTCGAGGAGGCCAGGCAGGCGCGAGCCGAACTCCTGGCCCAGCTCGAGGACTACGTGCTGCCGCGGGTCAGGACCAGCACCGCCCCCGCCCTCATCGTGATCGCGGGCTCCACCGGCGCGGGCAAGTCCACTCTGGTCAACACGCTGGCCGAGAAGAACGTCTCACGCACCGGCGTACGCCGCCCGACCACCGGCGTCCCCGTCCTGGTCTGCCACCCGGACGACCGGGAGTGGTTCGCGGAGGGAGAGCTGCTCGGCGGCCTCCAACGTCTCGACAAGCTCTCCCCCGAGGCCGGAATGGGCAGCGTGGTCGTCGTCGCGACCGAGAAGCTCCCGCAGGGCGTCGCGCTGCTCGACACCCCGGACATCGACTCGGTCGTCGAGGAGCACCACGAGATCGCCCACCGCATGCTCGACGCCGCCGACCTGTGGATCTTCGTGACCACGGCGGCCCGCTACGCCGACGCCCCCGCCTGGAACCTGCTGAAACTGGCCAAGGAGCGCGGCGCCCGCCTCGCGATCGTGCTGTCGCGGATGCAGCCCAGGTCCTCCGAGGTCGTTCTGAAGCATTTCGTACGGATGCTGACCGAGTACGGCCTGGGCGAGATCGACAGGTTCGTCATCAGTGAGTCGAAGGTCACCGACGGCAGGCTGCCCGACAGCGAGGTCACCGACCTGCGGCTCTGGCTGGCCGAGCTGTCGGTGGACGAGGCGCGCAGGGCCCAGGCGGTGCGCGAGACGCTCAACGGGGTGCTCAACAGCTTCCGCACCCGCGTACCCGCGCTGGCCAGACACCTCGAGGGCGAGGTCGCGTTCCGGACGGAGCTGCGCAGCGACGTGGAGGCGGCCTTCCGCAGCGCGCTCAGCGAGATCGACAAGGCGTCGAAGAACGGCTCGCTGCTGCACGGCGAGGTGCTGGCCCGCTGGCAGGACTTCGCCGGCTCCGGCGACCTCATGCGCTCGCTGCAGCTGCGCAAGCGCGGCCGGGCGGCCAAGCAGGCCCCGGAGCGGGTGCTGGCGTTCAAGGCGGCGATCCGCGCCGGGCTCGAATCGGTGATCGTCGCCGCCGCCAACCGCGCCTCCGAGGAGGTGGCCGCGCGCTGGCGGCACCGCTCCGAGCTGGGCGCCAAGCTCGGTGATGGCCTCGACAGGCCGTCCGACAATCTCGTACGTCACACCGGCCGTGCCATCGCGTCGTGGCAGGAGCACCTGAGCGAGTTGGTGCGCACCGACGGTGTGGCCAAGCGGTCGGTGTCGAAACTGGTGTCGTTCGATCCCGACGCGCTCGCGTTGATCTTCACAGTGGCGATGTTCAGCGGGAGCAACGGCGAAGGGGTGCCGCACCGGCTGGTCAACGCCCTGCTCGGCGCGGAGTCCCTGCGGGGCATCGGCGCCAAGGCGCTCAGCGATCTGCGCGCCAGGATCGGCATGCTGTTCGACGAGGAGTCCATGCGTTACGTGCAAGCCCTCGACTCCGCGGGCATTCCAGACGAGTCCGCGGCGACCCGCCTCTACCAGGCGTCGTACAACCTCGAGGTCGTCCGATGACGACCATGACCACCAGGCCAGGGCCTGCTTCACGGCTGTCCGCGCTCACCAAAGTGGTCGAGCACGGTCCAGGGCGGCTGGACAGGAAGCTGCTCAACGAGGCCAACGCGCTGCTGCAGCAGGCCGGCGAACGGCTCAAGCTCTCGTCCGAGCACACCGTGGTCGCCCTAGCGGGCGGCACGGGCAGTGGCAAGTCGTCGCTGTTCAACGCCATCTCGGGGCTCGAGCTGTCGCCCACCGGCGTACGCCGGCCGACCACGGCCCGCACGCACGCCTGTGTGTGGGGGCTGGAGGGAGCCGGGCCGCTGCTCGACTGGCTGCAGATCCAGTGGCGGCACCGCTTCTCCCGGGCCAGCGCGCTCGACAAGGGAGACAGTCAGCTCCACGGGCTGATCCTGCTCGACCTGCCCGACCACGACTCGATCAGGGCGCTCACCGACACCGAGGCCGACCGGCTCATCGGCCTGGCGGACCTGGTGGTGTGGGTGCTGGACCCGCAGAAGTACGCCGACGCGTCCACGCACCGCCGCTACGTGACGGAGCTGGCGGGGCACGAGGCGGTGACCGTGTTCGCGCTCAACCAGGCCGACAAGCTCACCAAGGAGGAGCTGGCCGAGCTGGTCATCGACCTCAACGACCTGCTGCGCCGCGAGGGCGTCGAGCATCCCAGCGTCGTACCCACCTCCGCGGTCACGGGCCGGGGCATCGAGAGCCTCAGGAGCGTCATCGCGACGGCGGTCGCCCGCCGGCGTGCCGCCATCCAGAAGCTCGAGGCTGACCTGCACCGGCTGGAGCAGCGTCTCAGCAAGGCGATGCCGCTGGGCGAGGCCCTGTCGGCGCCGTCCACGGTGGACGAGGCCCGCCGCATGGGGCTGACGGACGCGCTGTGCGACGCGGTGGGCGTGCCGGCCGTGGGCGAGGCCATGGAGAACGTCTACGCGGAGCGGTCGAGCCAGTGGGTCGGCTGGCCGTACCCGCGGTGGTTCTCGAAGTTCCGCTCGGACCCGCTGAAGACCCTGCGCCTGCAGGACGTGGGGGAGGAGATCCGCGGCATCACGACCGGCTCGGTCACCGCGCAGTCGGCCGAGGTCGCCAACGCCGTGCAGGCGCTCGCCGACGGGCTGTCCGTGGGGATGCACCCCGTGTGGCGGAGCGCCGTGCACCAGGCGGCC
Source organism: Nonomuraea helvata (assembly GCF_039535785.1). Classification (NCBI taxonomy): domain Bacteria; kingdom Bacillati; phylum Actinomycetota; class Actinomycetes; order Streptosporangiales; family Streptosporangiaceae; genus Nonomuraea; species Nonomuraea helvata. The sequence continues at coordinate 371,044 of NZ_BAAAXV010000005.1, read as the reverse complement.
AGGTCCCGCGTGGGCCAGCTCCCGCAGGCCCTGTCCGAGGACCTCGCGGAGGTGGCGCCGCAGCTCGACCGGGTGCCCGCGTGGTGGCGGGTGCTCCAGGTGTGGCAGTACGTCCTGGTGGTGGCGTTCGTGGCCGGACTGGCCTGGCTCGGGGTCGGCCTGCTGATGCCCGGGCAGTTGCCTCCGGCGCTGGAACTGCTGGGCGACAGCGCGACGTTGCCGTGGGTGGGGCTCATGATGGCGTCGGTGCTGGGACTCGGGGCCTTGTCGGGGATCGCGTCCCGCAACTTCGTCGAGCTCGGGGCCTCTCGCGAGCGTGAGCGGCTCGAGCGCGAGATGAGGCGGCGGGTGGGGGCCGTGTCGGCGACGATGGTCGTGGAGCCGGTGGAGCGCGAACTGGCCCGCCACCACGCCTTCTACACGGCCATGAGAGACCTGTCGGCCTGACGCCACGTGGCTGTGGGTGCTGCGACCACCGTCACTACGGCGGATGTCTCCATCCACAGCCCCGGCGAACTGCGACGCCTCCATCCACAGCCTCGGTGAACTGCGACGCCTCCATCCACAGAACGGCGTTCCAGAGCCCGGAAGCAGTCCTTCCCCCGGCACCCTTTTCCCAGATCGCGGGCAGCAGGCCCGCCGCATGGGAGGCACGGGATGAACGACATCTACATCACACTCACCGGCAACGTCGCAGCAGAGCCGAGGCAGTACAGCTTCGAGGACGGCAGCAGGGTCACCTCTCTGAAGGTGTTCTCCTCCCACCGCTACTTCGACAAGAAGACGGGCCAGTGGACGGACGGCGAGCGGGTGTGCTTCACGGTCCGCTGCTGGCGCGCGTTGGGAGACAACGTCGCCGCCTCCATCCGGGCAGGACACCCTGTGGTGGTCTCGGGCAAGTTGCGTATCCGTGAGTTCGGCCCGGAGGGTGATCGCCGTTTCGTGCCCGAGATAGAGGCCAGCGCCGTGGGGCACGACCTGCGCTGGGGCACCGGCGTCTTCGCCAAGCCGGACCGTTCTGGGACGGTGTCGATGAGCAAGGAGATGCGCGACCGCCTGGACGAGGAGACCCGCGACTGGGCCATGGGCAGCACCCGCAGCCTCAGGAGCCTGCCCCGCTCACGCTCCACCACGGAGGCCAACCCGTTCCACACCCTGGAGACCGACAGCTCCCTGGGGACGGACTACGACGCGGCACGCACTCTGACCACGGAAGGCGACACCCCGCCGTCGCCGGGTGCGGCCGTGCGTTCCCTGAACGAGGAGGTCGGCACTCTGCGTCCGCTGAACGGAGAGGGCAGCCCGGCACGTTCCTCGGGAGAAGAGGGCAGCCCGGCACCTTCCTCGGAAGAGGAGGACGGCCTGGCACCTTCCTCGGGGGACGGCACAGTACGCATCCTGGGTGCCGAGGCTGACGAGACGACGCCCCAGATGGATGGCGACGCGGGCGAACTGGCGATGGCGGAACGAGTAGCGGCGTAGGGCACGTCATCACGTGCAGGGGGCATCGACCGCCAACCCGGTGCCCCCGCACCATCGGCACAGGGCATCGCAGCGGCGCAGAACGACCTGGAGGGGGCCGCGAAAGGAGAAGCGCTGGTGGATGCAGCGCAGGGATGCAGAAACGCAGAGAAGGGTTGGATGGAGGGGGGAGGAGGGGGCACCGGCCGTGGTTCCCGTTGACTGACCCCGAGGGCGGCCGGCCGATGGTGTTGTTACTCACGGCAGATGGCCAGAGCATCTGTTCAGGTCCAGATCACGCCCCGCACCATGGTTGCTCCTTTCCAGCACGGCTGTCCAACACGGCCTGCCCTCGGCATGAGCAGGTGTGTGTAGTCATTGCCAACGTATCCGTTCCCATCGCACATCGCACACTCCGCAATTATTGTGTTACACATCGTTAGTCTGAGAGGAGACGAGATGGCGGCGACCAGTCACGCCTCGATCAGATCTGGCGACGGTGTGTCAACCCTGGCGGGTCGCTGGCCGCTGCTGGGGCAACGTCGCCCTCTCGTGGTCTACTTGTGCGCGATCGTCGCTCTCGATCTGGCAGCGATCATGGTCTGCGCCGTGACCACCGTCTTCCAGTGGCGTGACATGCTCACGTTCGGCGCTCTCATGGCATGTGGCGCGGTCTGCATCGAGGCCACCCGGAGGCTGGGCATGCCCGCCGGGGTCTCGCGGGACCTGCTGTCGGCGTGGTGGCTACCGGTGGCGCTGCTTCTGCCGCCGCTCTACGCCATTTTCGCGCCGATCGTGCTGCAGGTCCTGCTGCAGATGCGGGTGCGGGCTACCGTTCTCTACCGCCGGGTGTTCACCTCGGCCGCCATCGGGCTGGCCGGGTGTACGGCCTCCGTCGCGTTCCACCGGTTCGTCAATGATCCGTGGGTGCTGTCACAGGGCAGCGGCCCGCCGATCCTCTACGCGGTGGCGGCGGCCGTGCTGTTCGCCCTGCTCAACATCGCCCTCATCGCGATCGCCGCCCATACCGCCGACCCCGACATCGCGTGGCGGGACGTCCTGTGGAACCGCGAGAGCCTGATGCTCGACATCGTCGAGCTCTGCCTGGGCGTCACTGTCTCGATCTGCTGCGGCCTCAACCTGTCCCTGCTGATCCTGGCCTTGCCGCCGGTGGTGCTGCTGCAGCGCAGCCTGCTCCATGCCCAGCTCCAGGCCGCCGCCCGCACCGATGCCAAGACGGGCCTGCTGAACGCCGCCGCCTGGCAGCGCGAGGCCGACACCGAGATAGTCCGGGCCCGCAGGACCGGCGGCACCCTGGCGGTCCTGATCATCGACATCGACCACTTCAAACGGGTCAACGACGCCCACGGCCACCTGGTCGGCGATCAGGTGCTGGTGGGTGTGGCGTCCACGTTGCGCACCCAGCTACGGGACTATGACGTGGTGGGCAGGTTCGGGGGTGAGGAGTTCGTGGTCCTGCTGCCCGGCGCCGACGGCCGCGAGGCCCGCCAGGTCGCCGAACGCCTCCGCGCCCTCATCGGCCACATGGCGATTCCCGTCGACGACCACCTCGTCAGGGTGACCGTCTCGGCCGGGGTGGCTTTGATGAGCGTTCACGGAGACGACCTGATCGACCTGCTGGCCGCCGCCGACCTGGCACTGTACCGGGCTAAGGAGCTGGGACGGGACCGCGTCTGCATCCCGGTCGTCCAGACACCGCCCCCAGGCTCCCTCCCCAACGACCCCAACCCTTGACCCGTCCCCAGGTACGCCGCTTCCTGGGGCGGTTGCCCAGGGATGCCGTTTTCTGCCTCGCTCCCACAAGCACGCCGCCTTCTGACTCCACCCAAGCGCGCCGCCTCCCGACTCCGTCCCCCTCGGGCACCGACTCCTGACCTGGGGCGGGATCGCCCACTCGGGCCACGCGTTGCCCTGCACCGATCCTCAATGGCGGGATGCCGATTTCGTGTCGATGCCCGATGCCCGATGCCCGATGCCCGATGCCCGACGCCGGACGCCGGACGCCCGATGCTCGAGGCCCGACGGGCGGATGACGGCCGGATGACGGCTCCGCGTCATGTCCGACCTCGCGATGTCGGCGCCGTCCCCATGTCTGACGGTGGGATGTCGGCTGCGTTCCTGTCTGACGGTGGGATGTCGGCTCCGTCCTCATGCCCGCTCTCGCAGGCGTCGTACTGAGCAAAGGGCCGCTTTCCCGCCATCGGCACATCCAGCGCCCAGCCATGGAGCCGGTGGGCTGTGGTCGCTCTTGCAAGGGTGTAGCGGGAGGAGCGGCAGAAGCCTGGGTGCGGAGCCCCTAAGCTAGAGGGCATGCCGGAGTACATCTACACGCTGCAGCGCGTGCGCAAGGCGCACGGCGACAAGGTTGTCCTTGACGACGTCACGCTGTCGTTCCTGCCCGGAGCCAAGATCGGCGTCCTGGGGCCGAACGGCACCGGTAAGTCGACGCTGCTCCGGATGATGGCCGGCCTGGAGCAGCCGTCCAACGGCGAGGCCAAGCTCATGCCGGGCTTCACAGTGGGCATGCTCCAGCAGGAGCCGCCGCTCAACGAGGAGAAGACCGTCCTCGGCAACGTGCAGGAGGGCGTCGCCGAGACGATGGCGATGCTCCAGCGCTACAACGAGATCGCCGAGCAGATGGCCACCGACTACAGCGACGAGCTGCTGGAAGAGATGGGCAAGCTGCAGGACCAGCTCGAGCACCGCAACGCGTGGGACCTCGACAGCCAGCTCGAGCAGGCCATGGACGCGCTGCGCTGCCCGCCGCCCGACGCCGACGTGACGAAGCTGTCCGGTGGTGAGCGTCGCCGGGTCGCGCTGTGCAAGCTGCTCCTCGAGGCCCCCGATCTCCTGCTGCTCGACGAGCCGACCAACCACCTCGACGCCGAGAGCGTGCAATGGCTGGAGCAGCACCTGGAGAAGTACGCGGGCACGGTCCTGGCCGTCACCCACGACCGCTACTTCCTCGACAACGTCGCAAACTGGATCCTGGAGCTCGACCGCGGCCGCGCGTACCCGTACGAGGGCAATTACTCGACCTACCTGGAGGCCAAGGCACAGCGCCTCAAGGTCGAGGGCCAGAAGGACGTCAAGCGGAAGAAGCGCCTGGAGGACGAGCTCGAGTGGGTCCGGTCCAACCCGAAGGCCCGCCAGACCAAGAGCAAGGCCCGACTCCAGCGGTACGAGGAGATGGCGGCTGAGGCGGACAAGTACCGCAAGCTGGACTTCGAAGAGATCCAGATCCCGCCGGGCCCGCGCCTGGGCACCACGGTGATCAGGTCCGACGAGCTGACCAAGGGCTTCGGTGACCGGCTGCTGATGGAGGGGCTGACGTTCGATCTGCCGCGTAACGGCATCGTCGGCGTCATCGGCCCCAACGGCGTCGGCAAGACCACGCTGTTCCGCATGATCACCGGTGGCGAGACGCCCGACACCGGCTCGATCACGGTCGGCGACACGGTCAAGATCTCGTACGCGGACCAGAGCCGCGGCGGCATCGACCCGAACAAGAACGTCTGGGAGGTCGTCTCCGACGGGCTCGACCACATCAAGGTCGGAAACGTGGAGATGCCGTCGAGGGCGTACATCGCGGCGTTCGGGTTCAAGGGCCCCGACCAGCAGAAGAAGGCGGGGGTGCTCTCCGGCGGCGAGCGCAACCGGCTCAACCTGGCGCTCACCCTCAAGCAGGGCGGCAACGTGCTGCTGCTCGACGAGCCCACCAACGACCTCGACACGGAAACGCTGTCGTCGCTGGAGAACGCCCTGCTCGACTTCCCGGGCTGCGCGGTGATCACCTCGCACGACCGGTGGTTCCTCGACCGCATCGCCACGCACATCCTGGCGTGGGAGGAAGGGTCGAACTGGTTCTGGTTCGAGGGCAACTTCGCCGACTACGAGAAGAACAAGATCGAGCGCCTCGGTGCTGACGCCGCCCGCCCCCACCGCGTCACGTACCGGAAGCTCCACCGCGACTGAGCCGCCCCGCCCGTGCGAGCACGGGCGGGACCGCGACTGAGTCTGAAGGTCGAAACCTCACCTCTTGTACGGCAGAAGGCGGGGCGGCATCATTCGCCGCCCCGCCTTCGTCGATCCTGGACGGAGTGGGTGAGCCTACGCTCGGCCTGTGAAGACGGATGCCCATGGTGCGGTGCCGCGCCTCGGACATCCGGAAACGATCCGCGCCGTCGCGCTATCCGCGCGTCCGCCGGGAGATCGCGACGCCGATCAGGCAGAGGGCCCCTCCGGCAAGGGTGAGCCAGCCGGGGATCTCGCTGAGCAGCGCCCACGACATCAACACCACCAGGGTGGGGACGAGGTAGGTGGTGGCGCCCATGTTCCCCGCCGTGGTCCTGGACAGGGCGTAGGCCCAGGTGGTGAAGGCCAGGGCGGTGGGGAAGACGCCGAGGAAGACGACGTTCAGCGTTGCCGTCGTCGGAGCCTGGGCCACCTGGCTCACCAGCTGCCCGGCGAACGGCAGGCAGGCGATCGCACCGATCGCGCAACCGAAGGTGGTCACCTGCAACGCGGAGGCGTGCCGCAGCGCGGGCTTCTGCGCCAGGATGGCCACCGCCCAGGACAGGGCGGCCACCACGCACAGCGCCACGCCCAGGATCGAGGAGGCGCCGCCCTCGGACTTGGAGAGCCCGACGACGACCGCGCCGGCGAGCGAGACGGCCATGCCGATCAGCAGCTTGCGGGGGAATCCCTCGTGCAGGAACCAGCCGGCGAGCAGCGCGATCAGCAGGGGCCCGATGTTGATGACCATCGCGGCGGTGCCCGCTTCCACCTGCGTCTCACCCCAGTTCAGAGCGACCATGTAGACGCCGAACCACAACACCCCGGACACCACGATGCCGGGCCACGCCTTGCGCGCGGGCCACCCCTCGCGCCGCGCCACGAGGATCACACCGAGGGCCAGCGCCGCGACCAGCAGCCGCCCCAGAGCCAAGGCGCCAGGAGAGTAGAACTGCCCGGCGCTGCGGATCGACACGAAGGCCGACGCCCACAGCACGACCGTCACACCTGCGGCGGCGAGCGCCCGCCTGTCCATCCGCGTTTCCATGACCTCTTGCATGGACGAAACGGTATCGGAGTGATGATTCTGGCTAAAACGAACTGTCGTCGTCCGCAGACCCCGGCAACCAGGCGCGCGGGCAGGGAGATCCCTTCGGAAGGCGAACCAAATTCGTAAAATCCAGAAATGTAGGGTCAGCCTGCCGCAAGGCCACATGTCCCGGGCGGGTACGGTGGCGGACGTGCCTGAACGTTCCCAGCCCCAGCGACATGTCCACCCTCGGACGGTGCGATTCGCCGACGTCGACTCCCAGGGCCACGTGAACAACGTGCGTTTCCTCGACTACCTCGAGGACGCCCGCTTCGGCATGTTCCACATCGACCCGTACGTCGCGGGCGAGGAACCGTTCAAGGGGCTGGTGGTGACCCGCCACGAGATCGACTACCGCCGCCCGCTCGGGTTCCGCGCCGACCCGGTGCGGGTCGAGACGTGGGTGACCGAGATCAGGGCGGTGCGGTTCTCGCTCCAGTACGAGATCCGCGACGACAGCGAGGTGTACGTCACCGCGAAGTCGGTCCTCGCCGCCTACGACGTCGAGCGGGCCGGGCCGCGCAGGCTCACCGAGAGCGAGCTGACCTATCTCAAACGCTTCTCGTGAAGCGCTGGCTGATGCTGGCGCTGGGTGTCAACGCACATGCCAGCGTCACCTTAGGTCTCTTCGGCCTGCCCCTCGTCATGCCCGAAATACAGCGACATTTCGGGGTTCCGTTGCCAGTGGCGGGCATCATCGCGAACGCCCCGGCCATCGGCATCCTGGTGACCCTCGTCGCCTGGGGCGCGCTGGCCGACCGGCACGGCGAGCGGCTGGTCCTGGGCACGGGCGTGGGGCTGGCGGCCGTGCTGTTCGCCGCGGTCGCCGTCGTCGGCCAGACGTGGGCGGTGATCGCGCTGCTGGCCATGGCCGGTGCGGCGGGCTCCGCCGCGATGGTCGGCGGCGGCCGGATCGTGCTGCGCTGGTTCGAGCCGCCGGAGCGCGGCGTCGCCATGGGCCTGCGCCAGGTCTCCTTCACGTTGGGCATGGCCGTCGGCGCGTTCCTGCTGCCGCCGGTCGCGCGGGCGCACGGACTGCCCGGCGTGCTCACCGTCTGCGCCGTCGTCAGCCTGCTGGCCGCCGTGCTGGCCGCGCTCTTCCTGGCCGAGCCGCCGCACGAGATCTCCGGGTCCGGCACGGCGCCGGCGGGCACGCCGTACCGGCAGCGGGCCTTGTGGCGCGTGCATGCCACCAGCGCCCTGCACGTGGTTCCGCAGATCGTGGTCAGCACGTACGGAGTGACCTGCCTGGTGCGCCTGTACGGCTGGGACAGCGTGACGGCCGGGCAGCTGTTCGGGGTGGCGGCCATCGGCGGGGCCGTCGTACGCATCGCGGTCGGGCGCTGGTCCGACAGGACCGGCCTGCGCATGCGGCCCCTGCTGCTGATCACCTTCGCGAGCCTGGGCGTGCTCGCGCTGCTGGTCGCCGGCACGCTCGCGCGCACCTGGCTCGGGCCGGCCATGCTCGCGCTGGCCGCGGTGATGACCGTGGCCGGCAACGGGCTCGCCTACCTCGCCGCCGGCGAGCTGGCCGGGCCCGCCTGGGCGGGCAGGGTGCTCGGCACCCACAACACCATCCAGAACACCGTCTCCCTGGCCGCCACGCCGCTGGCCGGCGTGGTGATCGTGCACGTGGGGTTCTGGGCGGGCTTCACGGCGGGTCTGACGTGCGCGCTGCTGTCGCTGCCCGTCATCCCCTTCCGCGGCGAGCGCCCACGAGGGTCATGAGTCGCGCCGCAGCCACACCGCTGTGTCGGGCGGCAGCAGGCCCCGCTTGAGCGGCCCGCTCGACAGCACCACGGCGTCGTGCTCGGGCAGGTGCACCGGCCCGAGACCGCAGTTGATCGCGCAGGTCAGCGCCCCGCGGGTGAAGAAAAGCGCACCCTCGGGGGAATCCAGCCACTCCAAGGTATAAGGAATTGATTGTGCCAGGTCACGGCGGCATGCCAGGGCCCGGCGGTAGAACTCCAGCGTCGAGTCGGTGTCCCCCTCCTGCTTCTCGACACTCAGCTCCGCGAACGTGGCGGGTTGCGGCAGCCACGGCTCGACCCCGCCGGGCGAGAACCCGTACGAAGGGGCGTCCACCGTCCACGGGAGCGGCACCCGGCACCCGTCGCGCCCGGGCAGCTCCCCCTTCGACTGGAAGAAGACCGGGTCCTGCCTGGCCTCGTCGGGCAGGTCGATCACCTCGGGCAGCCCCAGCTCCTCGCCCTGGTAGAGGTAGGCGGAGCCGGGCAGGGCCAGCATCGTCAGCAGCGCCGCCCTGGCCCGCGCGAGGCCCGTGCCGGGGTCGGCCGCGTCGTAGCGGGTGCGGTGGCGTACGACGTCGTGGTTGGACAGCACCCATGTCGCGTACGGCACGGCGGCCAGCGTGTCGTCGATGACCTTCTTGAACGCCGTCGGCGACCAGGGCGCCTGCAGCCAGGCGAAGTTGAAGCTCTGGTGCAGCTCATCGGGGCGTACGTAGCGGGCGAGGTCCTCGGAGCTGTCCGTCCACACCTCGCCCACGGCCATCCGTTCGCCCGGATAGCCGTCCAGCAGCCTGCGCCAGTCGCGGTAGACGTCGTGCACCTCGGGCTGCCCCCACACCGGCGAGATCGACTTGAACGACTGGTCGCCCACGTTGGGCAGCCCCTCGGCCTTGTAGAGCCCCATCGCCACGTCGATACGGAACCCGTCGACGCCCCGGTCCAGCCAGAACCGCAGGATGTCCAGGAACTCGGCGTGCACCTCGGGATTGCGCCAGTTGAAGTCGGGCTGCCCGGGAGCGAACAGATGCAGGTAATACTGCCCGTCCGGCACCCTCGTCCAGGCCGACCCGCCGAACGTGGACTGCCAGTTGTTGGTGGTGTCGCGGAAGATGTACCGGTCGCGCCGCTCGCCGCGCAGCGCCGCCTGGAACCAGGGATGCTCGGACGAGCTGTGGTTGGGCACGATGTCGACCAGCACCCGAAGCCCGTGGTCATGGGCGTCCGCGACCAGCGACTCGAAGTCGGCCAGCGTGCCGAACAGCGGATCGACGCCACGGTAGTCCGCCACGTCATAGCCGCCGTCGGCCATGGGGGAGGGGTAGAACGGTGTCAGCCAGATGGCGTCGACGCCCAGCCGCTGCAGGTACGGCAGGCGCTCGCGCACCCCGGCCAGGTCGCCGACGCCGTCTCCTGAGGCGTCGGCGAAGCTTCGGACGTAGATCTCATAGACGACGGCATCACGCCACCAGGGGATTTCCATGTGGCGTGTCATGCCCGTTATGTAGGTGAGTTCACCAGGCTGTGGGCCGCGTAGACCAGATAGTCCCAGAGCCTGGTTTCCTGCTCCTCCGGCAGGTCGAGCGAGTCGACCGCGTCACGCATGTGCCGCAGCCACGCGTCCCGCTCGGGCTCGCCGATCACGAACGGCATGTGCCGCATGCGCAGCCTGGGGTGGCCGCGCTCCTGGCTGTAGGTGTTGGGCCCGCCCCAGTACTGGATCAGGAAGCCCCGCAGCCGGTCCTCGGCGGCCGCCAGATCGGGCTCCGGGTAGAGGGGTCGCAGCAACGGGTCTTCCGCGACCCCCTCGTAGAAGCGGTGCACGAGGCGTCGGAAGGTTTCCTCGCCACCGACGGCGTCGTAGAAGGAGGTCTCGCTCACGTTCATAGACTATGCGGTGGCGACCAAGGCGATGCCGGCGGTGTCGAGCGCGGCCTTGACCATGATCCTCAGCTCTCTCGATACCTCGGGCTGCGCCGAGGGCAGCGTCTTGGCGGCGATGCGGAAGACCAGCGAGCTGTCGGAGAGCTGCTCGACGCCGAACACCTGCGGCTGCTCCACGATCTTGCTCTCGCGCAGCTCGGCGTCGGCCCAGATCTCCTCGGCCACGTGCTCGAGCAGGGCCCGCACCTTCGTGAGGTCGGTGTCGTAGGCCACCGGGACGTCGACGTAGGCGCGCGACCAGCCCTGCGACTCGTTGCCGACCCTGGTGATGGTGCCGTTGCGGACGTACCAGACGCGGCCGTCGACGTCGCGGAGCCTGGTGATGCGCAGGGTGACTGCCTCGACCGTGCCGACCGCGGCGCCGGCGTCGATCACGTCGCCCACGCCGTACTGGTCCTCGAGCAGCATGAACATGCCCGCGATGAAGTCCTTGACCAGCTCCTGCGCGCCGAAGCCGATGGCCACCCCGAGGATGCCGACGCTGGTCAGCAGGGGCGCGATCGGGATCGTCAGCCGGTCGAGCACGGTCAGCGTCGCGGTGCCCAGGATGACGATGGAGGCGACGTGCTTGAGCACCGAGCCCATGGTCTCGGCCCGCTGCTTGCGCCGCTCGTGCAGCAGCGCGTCGATGCCGTCGGGAACCGCGTTCTTGCGGAACCTGCTGGTGATCGACCCGCCCGTGGCCGCGCGATTGACCACTCTCGTGATGATCCGGTGCACGAGATTGCGGAGCACGAACGCGAGCATGATGATCAGGACGATGGTGATCGCGACGGCCACCAGAGGCGCCCAGGTCGCGTTGTCGAGCAGCCCGGCGAACGCGGAGCAGATCGGATCGTTCTGACAGGTCCCGCCTATTGCTTGGGTCACTTTGTCCACGTCTGACAGTAGCCCGGGATAAGCGAGTGGTGGCGACTGTGTCACCAGCGGTAGCACTGGGTGGATCCCCCTCCGGAAGCGGTTCGGTCGGCTGCTTGGACCGTTTCGATCCAAAAATACAGCCGGCCGGACCGCCCGCCGTCACATCACGCCGGGGAAGACGGGGTCGCCTGCTCTCTGGGCCGCGGAGGGAGAGAGCGGACGCTCCGATGACGGACGGCTCGGGACGGGACACGCACCCGGAAGCATGTCCCGTGCCGGTTCCGGGAGGGATCCCCCGAACACCCGCCCGGCGGACCGGGCGGGTGGCTCTTATACGGGCGCGGCACACCGGGCCGCGCCTGGGCCGGAACCGACGGGGCGACCAGGGCTCCCGCATGGGGGACGCCCTCCGCACCGGCCGCCCCGCCGGCTCCGTTGACGCCGTCGTGGGTGCGGTGAGCCGTGGTGGCTGCGCTCCACCCGGGTCACCGCGTCGTCACTCCCCCACGGCGGCCAGCACGCGTGCGACCTTGGTGGCCGCGCCAGCCGGGTCGTCGGCCTTGTGCATCCGCTCGCCCCAGGACCAGCAGTACCACCAGTCCTGCATGTCGGATGTGCTCGTGGACCGACAGGTGACGTTCTCCGACAGGCTCGTCGCGTTCGGGTTGATGACCCGAGCGAACATGCGCCCGCCCTGTGTCTGGACCACTCGTGCGAGGAGTCCGTGGGCGCCGAGCTCTGACACGAGACGCTTCAGATGCTCGAAGTTGTCGTCCCCCACCGTTCGTCCCCTCCCTCTGGGAATCTGGCTGGTGCGCCAAACATGGCTCATGTCAACGGTGCGCGCAACGGGGGTCCGCGATCACAGGGAGTTGCTTCTCCCTCATGGGTTGTAAGAAACAGTCCCTCGGAGGACGATCCTTAACCGTAGGCTTGGGCACGGGCGTTTCCATCTTGCCGACATTGGTTCACACTCATGGGTAGGCGCACAGCGACGTGGACGCTACGCTGAGTCACCAGTTGTGGACCGGTCGAGACACGCGCGAGAGGGGCCGGGATGGCCGGCAGACAGCACAGGGAAACGGAGATAGCCCGGCGGATCAGAGCCAAGGGTCTGGCCGCGGGGCGCACTTCGGCCCAGATAGCTGACGAGATCCATGAGCAGTGCACGTCGCAGTTCGGCACCAGCCGCATCAAGGCACACCGCCTGTCGTACGGCATCGCGTTGGCAGACGTCGTCGAGCAGATCAGAGCCCTGTTCGAGCGGGACGAGAAGTCGATGCCCGGCATCGGTGAGACGCTGCTGTCCGCCTACGAGAGCGGGCTCAAGCGTCCGGGGCCCGAATACATGCACTACTTGTGCACCGTCTACCGGGTCGAGCCGCACGAGCTCGGCTACGACGGGCCGTGCATCTGCGGCCGCGGGCACCGCCTGCAGGCGGTGCCCACCCTCGAGGTCGCCACGGCGCCGTTATTGCCGACGGAGCGCGAGCTGGTGCTCAGGCCGATGGTCACCGAGCCGGACGCCGAGGAGGACGAGAACATCCTCCGCCGCACGATGCTCGACCTGCTCAACCCCGAGACCAGCTCGGCCACCACGCTCGACGGGCCCGTGCTCGGCGCGTGCGAGGGCATCAGGCGCCGGATGGACGAGACGCTCGTGTCGGCCACCGTGTCGGCCGCGATGCTCGACCAGTGGGAGGAGGCCACGCTCAGCTTCGGCCGCCAATACACGACGACGGCACCGCTGCGGCTGCTGTGCGACGTGCTGCTCGAGATGAGCGCCGTGCGCACGGCGATGTCCCGCCGCCAGCCCATCGACCTGCACGACCGCCTGCTGCGGATGGCGGCCCAGCTGGCGGGGCTGAGCGGCATGATCATGATCAATCTCGGTGACCACCGGCTGGCCCGCTCCTTCTTCAGGACCGGGCGCACCGCGGCCGACGAGACGGGCGACCGCGCGCTGCGCGCCTGGATCACCGCCCGCGAGTCCCTGGTCCCCCTTTACTTCGGGGACGCCCGCGAGGCGCTCAACCTGGCGAAGAAGAGCCGCGACCTGGCCGGCGCCACGCCCTGCCCCGCGCAGGCCATGGCACCGGTCGTGGAGGCCAGGGCGCTGGCCATGCTCTCCGGCACGGAGAGCAAGAAAGAGGTCGTCGATCAGGCCAAACGCGCGCTGGCCAGGGCCAGGACCGCCTTCTCCCTCATGCGGCCGGAGCACCAGGAGGACATGGCCTTCGGCTACACGGAGAAGCAGCTCTACTTCTACCAGGGCGACGTGCTCACCAAGCTCGGGCAGACGCTGGAGGCCGAGGTGGTGCTCGACCAGGCGCTGGAGCAGTACCAGGACCACATCCTCGACCAGACGCTGATCCGGCTCGACCAGGCCCAGTGCCGCATGATCGAAGGCGAGCTCGACTCCGCGCTGGACATCGGCATCAATGCGCTGCGGATGATCGGTGACGAGTATCTGACCGACTTCATCATGCGTCCCGCCGTTGCGCTCGAACAGGCGCTCACCAAGCGTGACGCCAGCCATTCCAAACTCGAGGAGTTCAGGGCCGAGTTGCGCAGGCCCAGGGCCCAGCTGAAGGGGGGCGGTGCATGAAGTTGGAGATCCGACGCTACCGCTGGTCCGATCTCGACACCATTCTTGCGCTCCACCGCATCTGCCTCGCCGAGGTGGGGCTGATGCCGGGCGACGGCGTCTACTACGACGACGACTTCCCACGCATCCAGGAGATCTACGTGGCCTGCGGCGGCGACTTCCTGGTCGGTGAGATCGCCTCACGGGTGGTGGCCATGGGCGGGCTGAAACCGGTCGACACGTGCACGGCCGAGGTCTGCCGGCTGCGGGTCCATCCGGAATACCAGCGGCGCGGCTTCGGCGCGGCCATGCTGCACGCGCTGGAAGGTCGGGCGGTGGAGCTCGGCTTCGAGCGCGTCAGAGGCGACACCACGCTCAACCAGGGGGCCGCACTGGCGCTCTATGCGCGCCGGGGATGGCGCGAACTCTCCAGACAGCGGGTCGGTGACCTGACCGTCGTCTACGGAGAGAAACGGCTGATCCCTCCCGCGGTCATCGAGCTCTGAGATCCCTTCGCACGCAGGCCCCAACCCCACCCCTCCGGGGCTGTGCGGCCGTCGTCCCCGGTGACCACTCCCGGGCCCTCCCGGCGTGACTCTCCGCCGGTGTTCCTTCCGTCACTTGCCGCATCGGGCAGCGATCGTCGTCTCACAAAACGACCCCCTTCTCTCTGCCGCGGATATGGATGTACGAACCCGCGGGTGAGGCTCTTAACACCGAGTTGTAGAGGAACCTCACCGGCTGCTCCCTGTACATCTGCGGCTGCGAATAGTAGTGAGATGCTTTGGCCATGGCAGTCGTGCCCGCTCCCCGCCCCCTCTTGGGAGCTGTGCTTCTGTTGTTCGTCAGCGCCGCCTGGGGGTCGGCCTTCCCGCTGATGAAAGATCTCATCCACCGGTTAGCTGTAGAGGACCTGCTCGCCGAGCGCTACCTGATCGCCGCGCTCACGCTCCTGCTCATCCGGCCGGGCTGCCTTCGGGGGCTGCCGCGTAAGACGTGGATCAACGGGGTCGTTCTCGGGGTCATGTTCGGAGTCGGCCAGGCGGGGCAGGCCGTCGCGCTGCACAGCCTGCCGTCCTCACTGTCCGGCTTCGCCGTCGGCTGCAGCGTGGTGATCACGCCCATCCTGTCGCTCGTCCTGTTCAAGGCGAAGGTGCAGCGGCGGGTCTGGGCCGGGGTGGTGCTCGCGCTGGCCGGCATGACCATGTTCACGCTGCTGCGCGGGGTGGAGGACCACGAGATCTCCGTGCTGGCGCTCGGGGTCACGCTCACCGCCGCCGCCCTCTACTCCGGCCACACGCTGCTGCTGGCACACCTGTCCAAGTGCGGGGGCTTCCACGCGTACGCGCTGACCGTGATCCAGCTCTTCACCATCGGCCTGCTCACCGGGGTCGTCGCCGTGCGGGACGGGATCTCCGTGCCGACGAGCGGTCCCGACTGGCTGATACTCGGGCATCTGGCCGTGGTGTCGTGCGCGCTGGGGTTCCTGGCCCGCTCGTACGGGCAGGCGCACGTGCCCGCCGTGCCTAGCGCGATCCTGATGTCGTCGCAGCCCCTCTGGGTGGCCGCGATCTCGGTGATCTGGTTCCACGAGCCAGTGGGCTGGAGCATGGTCATCGGCGGGAGCCTGATGGGCGGCGCGATGCTGCTCGCCCTCCCTTCAAGGACCGCGTCCCGGGGAAAGGAGCGCTCCCGCGGCGACCGGGAACTGCGCGCCATCACGGCGCGGGCGGCCAAGGCGCTGGCCGATCTGAGGATCAAGCGAGAGGATCAATTGCGGCTCGACGGCGGGTCCGCTCCGTACATCGACAAAAGTGCCTGCGTGAACGCCGCGTCGTGCCCCTGGCACACCCGTTCGCTCAAAGGCGGCGGGGAGCCCAGCCTCGAGCGGCTGATCGAGCGGGCCACCGTCATCGTGCGGGCCCGGAACCTGCCCGGCGTGGGATGTTGCCAGTCGGTCACCCTGCTCGGGCGGTGCCTGTGTGACCTGATGGAAGAGGCCGAGCAGACCCGGACGAAGGCATTGCCCCGCTGGTTTCGTTCCCAATAGGTTACAAGTATCAATCAAAAGGCCAGCGCTTTTTATCCTTTGACCTCTCACTTATTCACCATAAAGCTCCTAATAATGGTTGATTAACCCTATGTGAGAGGTACGTCATGAAGCGCATCGTTGTCCGCAAGCCAGGCACCGCGCGGCTAGGGGGGACCTCCAGCGTCATTCACAAGGGGTGACTGAAGAGAGGTCCCACCTCAGAGTCCAGGGCGAACCGCCCGCTCAAGTGAGGGCCGCGCGGCTGATGACACCGTTGATCGACGGACATCGCCGGTTGCGCGGCCCTTACACAGTCGCCGCCGCCCTTCTGCGTCACCTGGTGCCGCAGGCTCTGGAACGGGACGGTGACCTGGTGGCGGCCCATGACATCGAGATCAGGGCGGCGGCGCCCGAGCTGGCCGACCTCGTGCCGGTCAAGCAGGCCACGATCGACGCCGGCCTGTCCGACGACGAACGCATCCTCGTGCCCGCGCCCCGCCGTACGCTGCGGCTGGCCAACGGGCTCACGGAGTTCTTCCGCGACGCCGTACGCCCTGGGCAGGCGATCGCGGTGTGCAACGGCGCCGAGGCCGACCCCACGGACACCGAGCTGCTCGACGTCATGATGCGGCGCATCCCGCCGGAAACGCTCGCGATCACGTTGTACTCCGGCGGCCCCGAGCCCCCGCCCGACACCCGGGGCGCCGACGAGCTGTGGGCCCTGGTGGACCGGTGCACGCGCGACGGCTTCCTGCACGCCGCCGCCGAGCTGGGGGACTGCGGCATGTCACGGACCGAGCCGGGCGGCGGCCGCTGGTGGCGCTTCGCCCAGCGCACCGCGACCGCGCTCGGCGGGCTCGGCCGCGCCGATGACGCCCGGGCGGTGTGGGACCGGGTGCGGGCGGCCAGCCAGGACCCGGCCATGCACGCCGCCGGAGCGTACGGCACCGCCATGCTCGACGCCCGCCAGCCCGACCCCGCCCGCCGCGACCTGGGCAGGGCCAGGCGCTGGATCAACGAGGCCATCGCCATCTCCACCCTGCTGCCGGACCCCATGGAACGGGCGTTCAAACTGGGCTTCGACCGCAACGGCCTGGCGCTGGTCGAGCTGCGGGAGGGCCGGCTGGGCGCCGCCCTGTCGCTGGTCGAGTCGGCCATTGAGCTGGCGCGCGAGCTGGGGGACCGGCATCCGCTGCACAGGATGGTGCTGCTGGCCAACCGGGCGCAGCTCCTGGCCGCGCTCGGGCACGTCAAGGAGGCGCTGGAGGATTACACGGCCGCAATCAGGTTGGACCCGGCCTTTCCCGACTACTACCTGGAGCGGGGGAACCTGCTGTTCAAGCTCGGCCGGCACGAGGAGGCCCTGGCCGACTTCGAGCGGGCCATCCAGGCCGGGCCGCCGCTGCCGGAGGCGTACTACAACCGGGCGGAGCTGCGTACCGTGCGGGGCGACATCGAGGAGGCGCTGGCCGACCTGGGCCGGGTGATCGAGCTCGACCCCGCCTACCTGGACGCGTACATCAACCGGGCCGGGCTGCTGGCCGCCGTGGAGCGGGACGAGGAGGCCAGGGCCGACGTCGCGGCCGGGCTCGTGCTGGCGCCAGGGAACCCGCATCTGCTCGCGGTGCTGGGGCAGCTGGAGACGGCGGCGGGGCGGCTCGGGGAGGCCCGGGAGGCGCTGGACGCGGCGGTCGATCGCGCGCCGGGGCTCGCGGCCGCCTGGGGGAACCGCGGCGTGTTGCAGTACGCGGCCGGGGACCTGGAGGGGGCGGTGGACGACCTTTCCCGGGCCATCGAGCTGCAGCCCGAGCCCGATCTCTACACCAACCGCGCCGTCGCCCTGCGTGCCCTGGGCCGCGACGCCGAGGCGGAGCTGGACGAGCGCCGGGCCGGCCGCCTCTCCTGACTTTCTTCGGCACTATTGGCTTTATGTGGGGGCGAATGGGGCGGGCGGCCGCGGTGTGCGCCGCCTTGGGGGTGCTGTGGTGGGCCACCGTACGCCTGGCCTGGGCGGGCATCGGCTGCGAGGACTGGGGATGCCTGGTGCCGGCCGTCGGGACCGTGGTGGTGATCACGCTGGCCCTGCTCGCCGGGTCGGCGTTCGCGCTGGAGCGGGTCGACGTGCGGCCGGGGCGGCGGGTGGCGCTGGTGGCGGCCGGGGTGCTGGTGGTGTTCAGGCTGGTCGGCGAGGCGCTGCCGTCGTGGACGTCCTCGTTCGCGCACGCGGTCACGGCCGGGGCGGTCTTCGCGGGCGCGGGGGCGGTGGCGGCGTTCGGCACCGAGCCGCGTGTGGCGCGGCGGTGGAAGGTGACGACCGCGGTGGGCGTGATCGCGCTGATCCCCGCGGCGCTCGTGGTCTCCTGGGCTCGGTTCGGCGCCTGACACCGACGGATCTATCGGAGCGTTCCGCTCCGTCCCCATATCCTGACGGCATGAGCACGCGCGGGCGGCAGGCCGAGGCCAGACGGAACGACCTGCGGCTCCTGCGGGCGGCGCACGAGGTGTTCACGACGCAGGGGTTCGACGCGCCGGTCTCGGCCATCGCCAAGGCGGCGGGCGTGGGCATGGGCAGCCTCTACCGCCGCTACCGCACCAAGGAGGAGCTGTTCCAGCGCCTGTGCGTGATCGCCATGGAGCGCGGGATGGAGGCTGCCGAGGCCGGGCTGGCCGAGCCGGATCCTTGGAAGGGCCTGTGCCTGTACGTGCGCACGTGCGTCGGCTATAGGGCGGGCGCCCTCGCGCCGGTCGCGGGCACCATCACGACCACCGAGGAGATGTGGCGTACGGCGCGCAAGGCCACCGAGCTGGCCGACCGGCTGATCACCAGGGCCCGCGAGACCGGCGTGCTCAGGAGCGACGTGACCACGCTCGACATCTCGCTGCTCATGGAGCAGTTCAGCCACCCGGCCCCCGGGGGTGAGCATCCGCACGCCAAGGAGCGCCTGCTGACCATCGCGCTCGACGGCCTGCGCGCGCCGGGCGCGACCGAGCTGCCCGGCGAACCGCCCGGCATGGAGTGGTACGAAGGTCGCTGGGGGAGCGCCCCTTAGGTCTACGGTTAGAGGCGTGGGCTTCAACGAGCTGCTCAAGGACCTCGATCCCGCCGCCAGCGTCCAGGCCGCGGGCATCAGGCGCGGCTATGGCGGGCCGCCGGCCCGCACGGTGAGCGTCACCTCGGGCCTGGCGCGGCTGCGCTGCGCGTCCCTGCTCAAGCCTCTGTACGCGTGGGTCAGCGCGGCCCGCATCCCCGACGCCGACCAGTGGCGGCGGCACGCCGAGCCCGCCGTGGTCGTGTCCTCCAACGCCGACACGCTCAACCTGTGGCTCGCCGTGGGCCCGCGCGTCATCCTCGACGACCTCCGGCAGCGCACCGGCGTCGCGTGGTCGCCGCCCAACGGCGACCCTTCCCGGTTCGGCTCGGTCGAGGTGGCCGCCGACGAGGTGGCGTCCGCGTACGCGGTGCTCGCCCAGGCCGCCGTCGCGGGCGACTCGGTCGCGGAGACGATCCTGGGATGGATGCGGCAGGTCAGCGCGTCGCAGGCGTTCGGCGTCCGTGAGGCCATCCGGTCGCCTGGGGCCGGGGTCAAGAGCGGCTGGTACGGCGCGCCGGACGAGACGTGCCTGCGCACGCACACCGTGGCCGTCCTGCCCCGGGGCGGCACCCGGGTCGCGGTGGCCGTCGGGATGACCGCGCTGCCCTACACCGACCTGCGTGAGCGCGAGGTGTACCAGGAGAGGGTGGGCAAGGGGCTGCCCATGGAGCCCGAGCACGAGAAGGTGGCGGGCACGCTGCTCCGCGAGCTCCTGGTGACGACGCTGGAGGAGCTCGGCCACTTCCGCGACGGCCCGGCCCATTCCCACAGGGCAACCGCCTGATTCCTACTTCGCAAGAGGGTTATCGTGATATTTACTGTTCTGGGGGGTTGCGGGGCTTGGCCCGCGGCCGGGCAGGCCTGCAGCGGATACGTGCTGGAGGCGGAGGGGTTCCGCGTCTTCATCGACCCCGGGTATGCCACCCTGCCGCGGCTCCTCGAACGCATGCGAGCCGACGAGGTGGACGCGGTGCTGGTCACCCACAGCCACCCCGACCACTGCGCCGACCTGAACCCCCTGCTGCGCGCCCGCGCGCTCGCGGACGTCCCGGCTCCGGCGTTGCCGGTGTACGCCCCGCCGGGCGCACTTGACGCCGTGCTGGCGCTGGACAAGCGGCGCATGCTGGCGGACAGCTTCGTGGCGCACGACCTGAGCGCCGGCGTGCCGTACGAGATCGGCCCTTTCCGGCTGGACGCCTTCGACCTGCCGCACCACGTGCCGAACGCCGGTCTGCGGCTGAGCGCGGGAGGCCGCGTGATCGCCTACACCGGTGACACGGGGCCGTCCGCCGCGCTGGTGGCGCTGGCGGAGGAGGCGGATCTGCTGGTGGCCGAGGCGACATATCCGGAACGGGTGCCGGACGAGGATGCGCCGTATCTGTCCAGCGCGCTGGACGCGGGACGTACCGCGTCGTCGGCGGGCGTGGCCCGCCTGCTGCTCACCCACCTGTGGCCCGACACGCCGTCCGAGCCCGCGCTGGCGGCGGCGGCCAAGTCGTACGGCGGCGACCTGTCCGTCGCCGCGGCGGGCACCACGGTGCGCCTGGGCTGAACGGCGGAGGGTGCGCCTGACCTAACGCGTGAGTTTCTCGATCACCTCGGCCAGCTCGGGCGGCTCGACCCCGTCGGGCAGCTCCTCGGCCCACGTGTGGCCGCGGTAGGTCTCGCGCTCCTCCTCGGTGAGCTCTTTCGGAGCCACCTCCGGCCGGGCCTCGTCGAACGTGGCCAGGAAGAACGGCTCGGTCTTCACGTAGCGCACCCCGAGCCACGTGGAGTCGCGCGCCACCTCGACGAACCGCTCCTGGACCGCCGATCCCGGCAACCCGGTCTCCTCGGTCAGCTCGCGCCTGGCCGCCTCCAGCGCCGTCTCACCGGGGTCGATGCCGCCGCCGGGCGGCTCCCAGACGTCCGTGCGGCCGACCGTGTCGTACCAGTGCAGCAGCAGCACCCTGCCGTCGCGATCCAGGCAGACGACGCGAGCGGCGGGACGGTCGCTGCTTCCTGCTGTCTCTGCGGCGCTCACCGCACAGACGCTACACGGCGCTTCAGGCGTCGGGTCGCTCCTCGTCCAGGACGAGCGCGAGCAGCCCGGGGAACCGGCCGTCGAACTCGTCGCGGCGGAGGCGGTTGAGCCGCCGGGAGCCCTCGTCGCGCTGCTCGAGCAGGCCCACGTTGCGTAACACCGAGAAGTGATGGCTGAGCGTGGACTTGGCCACGGGCAGGTGGGCGAACGTGCCGCAGGCGCGCGCCCAGTCGGGGACGCCCGCCAGCTCCCGCACGATGCGGCGCCGGATCGGATCGCCCAGCGCGTCGAGGGCCTCCTGCAGCGAGACCTCGAGCGGGGACGCGTGCGTCAGACTGCGTGTCCTGTTCGACCGCGGTCGAACATCGGTGTAGTGTTCCATCTCGATCGAACATCCTACGCGAGGGGAGCGGCCGTGGACATCGGGCGCGTCGGAGTGTGGCATCCCATGATCAGCAAGGCCCCCGCCGAGGAGGCGCGGCGCGCGGCGGCCCGGGTCGAGGAGCTGGGCTACGGCTCGCTCTGGGTCAACGAGGGCGTGGGCAGCAAGGAGCCGCTCGCCATGTCCGCCGTCATCCTGGCGGCCACCGAGCGCCTCCCGGTCGGCACCGGCATCGCCAACCTCTGGGCCCGCGACGCCACGGCCATGGAGGCAGGGCGGGTCGCGCTGGCCGACGCCTTCCCCGACCGCTTCCTGCTGGGCATCGGGGTCAGCCACGGCGCCCTCGTCACCGGCCGCGGCCACGACTACGCCAAGCCCCTCACCGCGATGCGCTCCTACTTGGAGGCCATGGACCAGGCCGCCCACACCCTGCCCACACCCGCATCCCCGGCCCCCAGGATCCTCGCCGCCCTGAGGCCCAAGATGCTGGAGCTCTCCAGAGACCAGGCCGACGGCGCCCACACCTACTTCGTCCCTCCGGAGCACACCTCCCAGGCGCGTCAGATCCTCGGGCCGGGTCGCCTGCTGATCCCCGAGCAAGCGGTCGTCCTGGAGCCCGACCCCGCCCGCGCCCGCGAGATCGCCCGCGCCCACCTGGCCTTCTACCTGAAGCTGCCCAACTACCTCAACAACCTGCGCACGCTGGGCCTCACGGACGACGACTTCGCCGACGGAGGCAGCAACCGCCTGGCGGACACCATCGTGGCCTGGGGCGACGCGGGGGCCATCGCCAAGCGCGTCCAGGCCCACCTCGACGCGGGCGCCGACCACGTGGCCATCCAGCCGCTCTCCCCGGAGGCCCCCGACCTCGCCCACGCCCTGAGCCAACTGACCGACCTCGCGGGACCTCTGGGCCTTCAGCGCCGCTCGGGTCACGTGGGTCTTTAGCGCCGTTCGGGTCGCGTACGGCGCGGGTTGCGTGGGTCACGTAGTCCGCGCCACATCGCGGGGCTCGAGCCTGTCAGCGTTTCATCGCGCCGTCGGCGATGGCGTCCGCGGCGTTGCCGATGGCCACCCCGACGATCTCGAGGCGGCGTACCAGCTCCCGCTCCTTCATGGCGTCCGCCGTCAGCTCCCCCGAGAAGATGCGCGAGATCTCGTACTGGTACATCCGCCGGATGGCCCCGCCGGCCTTCTTCGCCTCCAGAGCGTCGCGCACCACGGCGGACGGACGGGAGGCAAGGTCGCGCACGGAGCTCTCCAGGGCTTCGATGCCGACGATGACCTGGTCGAGCAGGGGAGTGAAGCGGATCTGGTCAGGGACCCGATACAGGTGCGATTCGCGGACGAAGTCCCGCAAGGAGTCCAGCACGTCGTCGATCGCACGCGACAAGCGGAACAGGTCCTCCCGGTCGATGGGCGTGACCACGGCGGTCTTGAGCTCCTCGATGAGACGGGCGCGTTCCTCGTCGCCGAGGTGCTCGATGGCGCGCATCTGCTCGTGCGCCCCCGTCCGGCCGACCTCGCCGCCGATCATGGCCATCGCCAGCCAGGCGCCCTCCTTGGTGGCCTTGAGCTGGCCGAGCAGGGCCTCCGTGAGGGCGCTGTCCATGCGGCCGGTCAGGAGGTCGCGGATCCGCCGCAGCCGCTTCACCGCCCGGCCCCCGTCGAAGAGCGAAGGCGCTTCACGTTCGCCGTCCCTTCATGTGACTCCCATGCTCGCGAACCCCTGCACGAGCACCGCCAGCGACCAGCCCAGCAGCGCGCTCGCCGGCAGCGTCAGGCACCAGGCGATGACGATCTTGACGGTGGCGTACCAGCGGACCCTGCCGCTGCCCTGTGCCACACCCGCGCCGATGAGCCCACCGGCGATGGTCTGGCTCATGCTCACAGGCATACCCACGGCCGCGCACGCGATCACCGACACACCGGCGGCCAGCTCGGCCGCCACTCCGTGCGGGGGTCTGGAGGCGATGAGCTCGCGGCCGAGCGAGCGGCCCGCCTTGGGGAGCCCGTACAGGGTGCCGAGCGCGAAGAGGGCGGCCGCCAGCGACGTGTACGGCAGCGGCGCGTCCGAGAACCCGAACGCGACCATGAAGACGGCCAGCATCTTCTGGCCGTCGTTGGCCGCGTACGCGACGGTCTGCAACAGGAACCCCGCCTGGTGCCAGCGCCACAGTCCGTGAGGCGAGGTGGTCACCAGGAGCACCCGGATGAGCACCCAGGCCAGCGACCCGCCCACCAGGGGCGCCGCCACCCCGAACGCCAGCACCAGCAGCACCGACCGGGCCGAGACCGGCAGCCCCCAGCCCAGCCCCGCCCCGGTGAGTCCGCCCACGATGGCCAGCGTGAGGCTGGTGGGGCGGCCCTTCGCGCTCAGCCAGGCCACCACCACCAGCGACGAGATCACCGCGATGGTCATCGCCGTCGCCCCGCCAGGCGCGTGGAACGAGGCCAGCCTGGTCACGAACGTCACCGCCACCTGGTGCGTGACCAGCGGGGCGGTCGCGACGAGCAGGACGAGCACGAGGACGCCGGTGGCCGGCCGGATCGTGGGCAGCTTGAGCCCGGTGGCGAGGAGCGCGCCCCCGTCGTTGATCCCGGACACGACGGCGAAGAGGCCAGCGACCACGATCAGTACGACGGCACCCAAAGAGACGCGCTCCATCCCGGCTCACGGGCACCCCCTCATGACGGAAGGACCGGGCGCCCCTCCATCAACCCGTGATGCTCGATAACTACCCGGGATCGGGGTGGATGATGGACGATCGGCCGCGGAGCTCCGTCGGGTACTCTCTGTGATGGCCGTACGCCCGGCACCTGGCCACAACCGGTCATGCGGCGGCCGACGACCCCCGACCCTGCGAGAGTGAAGGCATGAGCAGCTCCGCCGAATACATCCTGACCCTGTCCTGCCCCGACCGGCCCGGTGTGGTGGCCGCCGTTTCCGGCCTGCTCGCCGGAAGAGGGTGCAACATCATCGAGAGTCAGCAGTTCGGGGACCGGGTCGCGCAGCGCTTCTTCATGCGCGTGCAGTTCGCGGGGCCGCTCGGCGAAGACGAGCTCAACGGCGCCTTCGCGGCGCTCGCGCCGGACTTCGCCATGGAGTTCAAGCTCCGCGACGTGGCCAGGAAGCCGCGGGTGCTGATCATGGTCAGCAAGTTCGACCACTGCCTGAACGACCTGCTCTACCGGGTCAGGTCCAAGGCCCTGGACATCGAGATCGTCGCGGTCGTCTCCAACCACCCCGACCTGCGCCCGCTCACGCAGTCGTACGGGATCGACTACCACCACCTGCCGGTCACGCCGGGGACCAAGCCCAAGCAGGAGGCCGAGGTGCTGGCCCTGGTGGAGCACTACCAGGTGGACCTGGTGGTGCTGGCCCGCTACATGCAGGTGCTGTCGCAGGAGCTCTGCGAGAAGCTGGCCGGGCGGGCGATCAACATCCACCACTCGTTCCTGCCGTCGTTCAAGGGCGCCAAGCCGTACCACCAGGCCCACAACCGCGGCGTCAAGCTGATCGGCGCCACGGCCCACTATGTGACGTCCGACCTGGACGAGGGGCCGATCATCGAGCAGGAGGTGGCCAGGGTCAACCACAGCCACGCTCCCGAGGACCTGGCGGCGATCGGGCGCGACGTGGAGTGCGTGACCCTGGCCAGGGCGGTCAAGTGGCACGCCGAGCAGCGGGTGCTGCTCGACGGACACAAGACGATCATCTTCCCGCGCTGACGCGCGCACGGCCGCTCCGGGGTTACCCCGTGACCAGCAGCTTCCCTCTCACGTGCGTGTGTTCCAGGTCCCTGTACGCCCGCACCGCCTCCGCCAGCGGATAACGGCGGGTGGCGGTGGAGGGCAGGACGCCTTTCAGTACGAGGGCGGCCACCTCTTCCAGGTCGCCGGGACGGGCGTTGGTGTAGACGGTCTCGAAGCCGGTCGCCGGGGCGGGGGCGGGGAAGGCGATGTTCAGCAGGCGGCCTCCCGGGCGTACGACCCGGGCCACGGCAGGCAGAGCGGGCCCCGGAAGGGCCAGGTTGATCAGAGCGTCGATCCCGCCGGGGTGGCGGCTCAGGGTCTCGGCGGCGACGTCGGCCGAGCGGTAGTCGATCGTCTCCGAGGCGCCCAGGCCACGGACATAGCCCTCGTCCGCGGGCAGAGCGGTGGCGATCACGTGCACTCCCTGCGCCGCCAGCAGCGGCACCACCGCGCCGCCCACTCCGCCGGCCGCCCCGATGACCAGGGCCTTCATCCCCAGCGTGAAAGCCCCGGCACGCAGCAGGGGAAGGGCGGTCAGCGCGGCGATGGGCAGGCTCGCGGCGTGCTCGGCGGAGAGCCCGGCCGGCCGGAGCGCGAGGGCGGGCGTGTCGGCGTCGAAGACCGCGTACTCGGCGACCGTGCCCGTAGTGAACGACGGCGGCGTGGACACCAGACTCGCCATGCCGGCGGCCGCCCGCGCCTGGCCGAGTCCGAATATTTCGTCACCTGGGGAGAATCGTTCCACCGCCGGTCCGACGGCCGTGACCGTACCGGCGAAATCGCTTCCGAGGACGTGCGGGAACTCCAGCGGGACCGCTTCCTTGAACGCCCCGCTCACGACCCTGAGGTCGGCCGGGCTGAGCCCGGCCGCCGCGATCCTGACCTGGATCTGGCCGGGCCCCGGCAGCGGGACCGGCACGTCCGCCACCTCCAGGACCTCCACCCCGCCATAACCCCTCGCCACCACTGCCTTCACGGAACCTCCAATAAGCGGACCGGTTGGTCAGGTTAAGCATAATATGACCGTGCGGTCCGGTTGCGGTAGGGTACTGGTGTGGCGAACATGCGGGCGGACGCGGTGCGTAACAGGCGGCGGCTGCTGGACGCGGCGGCGGCCGAGTTCGCGGAGCACGGCATGGAGGTCTCGATCGCGCGCATCGCGGCGCGGGCGGGCATCGGCAAGGGCACGGTGTTCCGGCACTTCGCCACCAAGGAGCAGCTCATGGCCGCGATACTCAGCGACCAGCTCGACGCGCTGGTGGCCAGGGGCGAGGAACTGGTCGAGAGCGCGGGTCCCGGGGAGGCGGTGCTGGATTTCATGGCCGCCGGGGTGCGCCTGCGGTCCTTCTGCGTGGCGCTCACCGCGGAAATGCGCGAGGAGCTGCAGGTCAGGGCCGCGAGCGAGCGGCTGGCCGCGGTCGCCGAGTCGCTGACGGCGCGGGCCAGGCGCGCGGGGGCCGTGCGGGGCGACGTCACCGGGCACGACGTCCTGCTGCTGATCAACGCCGTCGTCCAGGCGGTGGCCCCGCTCGGCGACGCGGCCCCCGAGCTCTGGAGGCGCTATCTGGGCCTGGTCTTCGACGGCCTGCGCCCCGAGGCCGCCCACCCTCTCCCTGTCCCCGCCCCGCGGTCCCTGGCCCCCGACTGAGCACCCCGCCTGCGGCGGGCCAGTGCGTGAAGGGTTCGCAGAGCCTCAGAATGCCGGGCCGGTCGCCGAGAGTCGTGGGCGAACGTGACCTGGCGTCGTGTCGCCCAGCACCCGGAATTCGCGGTTCATGTGGGACTGGTCGTAGAAGCCGCATTCGGCCGCGACCGCCGCGATGTCCCGGCCCGACTGCAGCAGGCGCAGAGCTCGGCCGAACCTGATCACCCGCGCCGCGGCCTTGGGCGGCAGCCCGACCTCGTCGTGGAACCGGGTGACGAGATGCCGGCGACTCCAGCCGAGCGACTCCGCCAGCGACGCCACGCTCAGGCGTCCCCCCGACTCCAGCAGGCGTGCCCATGCCCACGGCACCTCGGGCCGTACGGAGGGCGCGGCCGAGAGCCGCGCGCACAGCAAGGAGTCGACCAGCGCCAGCCGCTCCCGCCACGACGGCGTCGAGGCCAGCCGGTCCAGCGCCGCGACGGCCCACGGACCCGGCAGGTCGTCGAGAGGCAGCACGAGGTTCGTCAGATGCCGCATCGGCACGCCGTACAGCTTCCTGGCCCCGAACGGCGTGAGCATCACCTCCACGCCCTCGCAGGGCCCCACCGCGCGCGTGACCGTGAAGCGGTCGCTGAGCCCGCCGGTGAACGACGTGACCCGCCGCCCGCCCGCCTCCATCGGCGCGCCGAACGCGAGGATGAGCACGGCCCCCGGCATCGCCGTCTGCGAGCGGACGACGGGGGCCGCGTAGTGCTCGCGGTACGCGCACAGCCGCGTCACGTAGGGCCGCAGCGCAGCGCTGGGGTCGGCCTCGACCATGGCCAGCCCCAGCTCGCTCATGCCGCCGAGATTACAGCCCCGTGTGCCGCGCGAGGAAGGTGAGCGTGTCGGCCGACAGATCGACCGTCCTGCTCACCGACCGCGCGCCGTGCCCGACCTCGGTCTCGTTGCGCAGCAGCACCGGGCGGTCGCCCGTCGAGGAGTGCTGCAGCGCCGCACACATCTTCCACGCGTGCAGCGGATGCACGCGCGTGTCGGACTGGAAGACGGTGAAGAGCGTCGCGGGGTACGACACCGCCTCCTTGACGTGGTGGTAGGGCGAGTAGCCAAGCAGCCAGCCGAACTGCTCGGGGTCCTCGGCCGTGCCGTACTCGACGTTCCAGGTGGCGCCGAGCCCGAACTTCTCATATCTGACCATGTCGAGCAGCGGCGCCGAGCAGACGACGGCCGCGTACAGCTCGGGACGCTGTGTCAGCGCGGCGCCCACCAGCAGGCCGCCGTTGGAGCCGCCGGAGATGCCGAGCTGCTCGGGCGTGGTCACGCCGGTGGCGATGAGGTGCTCGGCGGCGGCGTGGAAGTCGTCGAACACGTTCTGCTTGTTGCCGAGCATGCCCGCGCGGTGCCAGTCCTCGCCCTCCTCGCCGCCGCCGCGCAGGTTGGCGATGGCGTAGACGCCGCCGGCCTCGACCCAGGCCAGGACGGACGCGGAGTAGCCAGGGGTCATCGACAGGCCGAAGCCGCCGTAGCCGTACAGGATGGTCGGCCGCGGACGCGGGGTGTCGTCGGCGGGGGAGATGACGAGCATGCGGACATCGGTGCCGTCCTTGGACCGGTAGACGACCTGCGAGGCGCGCACGGGGGGCACCTCGACCGCGCCCGGGGAGGCGGCCCAGAGCGTGGTCTCGCCGGTCCTGGCGTCGTAGCGCTGGACGGTGGGCGGCGTGGTGTTGTCGGTGTAGCCGAACCACGCCTCGTAGCCGCCCTCGGGGCGCTCGGTGATGCTGCCGATGGAGCCGAGCCCCGGCGTGGGCACCTCGCCGACGCGCTCGCCGGTCTCCAGGTCGTGAACGGTGATCTCGCTGATCGCGTGGCGGGTCCAGCCGACCAGCATGACCGGCCGCTCCAGGTCGTCGAGGATCGCGAAGTCGTTCAGCACCGCCTCGGGGTCCTCGGGGATCAGGTCGCGCCAGGTCTCGAAGCCGGGCGCCGTCGGGTCGGTGACGCACACGCGGCCCCTGGACGCGTCGCGGTCGGTGTGGACGTAGAGCCTGCCGTCGCGGCCGAACACCAGCCCCACCTGCGCGTCCACGCCTTCCTGGACGACCCGCAGCTCGGG
Organism: Nonomuraea helvata; assembly: GCF_039535785.1. NCBI lineage: Bacteria > Bacillati > Actinomycetota > Actinomycetes > Streptosporangiales > Streptosporangiaceae > Nonomuraea > Nonomuraea helvata. Next base: position 342,272 of record NZ_BAAAXV010000005.1, on the reverse strand, counting down.
CCGGTCGAGCGGGGACGCGGTCAGGTCGGCCACCCAGATGTCGTTGCGCGGCGCGGTGCCCTCGTGCGCCGACACCTGCAGCCAGCGCCCGTCACGCGAGACGGAGACGCCGTAGTAGTTGGTCATCTTCAGGCCCTCGCCGAAGATCATCACGTCGTCCTCGGTCGAGGTGCCGACGCGGTGCAGGTAGACCCGGCGGTGGAACTGCGTCTCGTTCTCCGGCACCTCGGTGCTGGGCAGCCTGCGTACGTAGTAGAAGGCCTCCCCGCCGGGCAGCCAGGCGATGGGGGAGTAGCGGCAGCGGTCGATCGGCCCCTCGATCCGCGTGCCGGTCGCGACGTCGATCACGTAGAGGATCGACTCCTCGTCGCCGCCCACGGAGATCTGGTACGCCAGCAGCCGCCCTTCCTTGTCGGGCTGCACGGCGTCCAGCGTGGTCAGCCCCGAAGGGTCGATGGCCATCGGGTCGATCAGCGCGCGCTCGGTGCCGTCAGGCTCGACGACGTAGTAGACGGCGTGCTCCTGGTCGGGCGTGCGGCGGGAGAAGAAGTGGCGCCCGCCGCGCCAGGCGGGCGCGCCCACCGAGCCGGATCTGAGCAGCTCGGCGATGCGGCTCTTGAACCGCTGCTCCCCGCGCTGCCGGCCGAACAGCTCGGCCTGCGCGAGCAGCCATCCCTTTGTCTCTGGACTGTCCGGATCCTCGAGCCATCGATAGGGATCGGGCACGGGCGTGTCGTGCAGGATGTCGACGGTGTCTTCGCGGCGTGCGGTCGGGTACGGCTCCAGCTTCATGCTCGGAACCCTACTGCCAAAGGACATGCGTAAAGCGCTGGTGAAGCGGGCATAAAACGTATCGCGTGTCCCTCTGGTCCATTCCGGCTAGAGGTTTTTGGGGTGGCGGGGACCACGCTGCAGACGCCAGACTTGGTGACAGGACGGTGCCGTGGTGACCATCCGCTGGACCGTCCGGCGGAGGTCCACGTGACGGAAGCAGTAGTGCCCCAGGAGGGGCCGACAGCCGGGACATGCCGCGGCATGTCCCCTTTGATACGCGCGCAGCAGGAAGAGGCCCGATGATGCGCCAGGTCCTGCTGCTCAATGCCACCTACGAGCCCCTGACCACCCTCTCGCTGCACCGCGCGGTGGTGCTCGTGCTGCGGGAGAAGGCCGATGTCGTCCACCGCGACGGCAGGGGAGCGGTGCTCCGCTCCGCGAGCCGCACGCTCGACGTCCCCTCGGTGATCAGGCTCCGAAGATATGTCCGCATTCCCTACCGGTCCCGCATCCCCCTGACCCGGGCCGCCCTCATGCGGCGCGACGACTACCGCTGCGCCTACTGCGGGCAGCGGGCCGAGACCATCGACCACGTCATCCCGCGGTCCAGGGGCGGCACCCACACCTGGGAGAACTGCGTCGCTTCCTGCACCACCTGCAACCACAGAAAGGCCGACAAGTACCTCGAGGAGCTGGGCTGGACGCTCCGCTTCGACCCGTCGGTGCCGAGGGGCGCCCACTGGAGGCTCATCGGCGCCTCGCTCGCCGGAGATCCGCAATGGGCCCCTTACCTCGAGGCCGCGGCCTGAAAACCGCTTTGTCGCTGAGGGCCGCTGCCTGACACCATGAGCAGGCATGTGGAGCTTTACCTCAGACGTTGAGGAGTACGCCGCGGTCGCCGAGCCGTTCCTGCTCGGCGACCCCGTGCGTAACACGGTCGCGCTCACCGTCCTGGCCAACCTGCGGGCCGGCATGCCCGTCAAGGATCCCCGGTTCGGCTGGTGGACGGTCGACGGTGAAATGCGGGGCGCGTTCTTCCACACGCCGCCGCATCCCGTCGGGCTCGCCGACATGCCCGTCGAGGCCGTCGCGCCGCTCATCGGGGCGCTCGGCGGCGCGCTCCCGGCCGTGGTGGGCCGGGTCGAGCTGACGGCGGAGGCCGAGCGGGTGCTGGGCGCGCCCGAGCGGGTGGTCCCGGAGCGCCTCTACCGTCTCGGCACGCTCGACGTGCCCGACGTGCCGGGCCACGGCAGGCTCGCCGTGCCGGCCGACTTCCCGCTGCTCGTGAGCTGGTATCACGCGTTCGGTGACGAGGTGCGCATGCCCGACGCCGACGTGGCCGACCGGGTGGCGCAGCGGCTGGCCGCCCGCGAGCTGTTCGTCTGGGAGGCGGGCGGGGCGCCGGTCTCGCTGGCCGGGCTCTCCCCGGCGGCCGGCGGGGTCTGCCGCATCGGCCCGGTCTACACGCCGCCTTCGTGCCGCAGGAACGGCTACGGCTCCGCGGTGACGGCGCACGCCAGCGCGGTCGGTCTGGCGGAGCGCTGCGACGAGGTGGTGCTCTTCACCGACCTCAACAACCCCACGAGCAACGCGATCTACCAGTCGATCGGCTACGAGCCCGTGTCCGACTACGCGCACCTGACCTATTCTTAGTCACATGCCGCGTTACGACTTCCGCTGCCGCGCCTGCGGCTCCACGTTCGAGGTCTCCCGTCCCATGTCGGCCTCCAACGACCCGGCGAGCTGCCCCGAGGGGCACGACGACACGGTGAAGCTGCTCTCCACGGTCTCGATGACGGGGGGCGCGGCCGCGCCCAAGGCGAGCGGCGGCGGCTGCTGCGGCGGAGGGTGCTGCGCCTCCTAGAACACCTTGGACGCGCTGACGGTCTCCTCGGGCCCTGTCAACGCGTCCACGGCCAGCCGGGCCAGCCGTTCGACCGTGGCGATACCCGTCTCCATGGTCGGGCTGCGCTCCGACAGCACCGCGATGAGCAGCTCGTGCCCGCGTACGTCGAGGCGGCCCACGCTGTTGATCGTCCACAGCCCGCCGTGCGCGTCGGCCGGCAGCCATCCGTTCTTGAGCGCCACCTCGCCTCCGGCCGCGCTGACCCCCCACGCCTGCGACGGCTGCACGGACGACATGAGCTTCAGCGCGTAGCGCCGGTCGGGGGCCGGCAGCGGCCCCTTCGGGTCGGTGAGCTGCTCCAGCACCTTCACCTGGTCGGACGGGCGGCTGAGGGTCGTTCCCCAGTAGAGGCTCGGTCCCGGCTCCGTGTGCTCGACGCCGAGCCGGCGCAGGACCCTGGCGAACCCCTCCCGGCCGCCGATGGTCATGTAGAGCTCTCCCGCGCAGTCGTTGTCGCTGTCACGGATCATCCGGGAGGCCAGATCGCGCTCGTAGTCGCTCAGCTCACCGCGCTTGGTGAGGAGGAACGCCAGCAGGATGTCCACCTTCATCACGCTGGCCAGCATGAACGGCGTGCGCTCGCGGAAGGCGTACCTGGTGCCGGTCGTCCGGTCGTAGACGGCCAGCGCCGCGCGGCCGGGACGGTCACGCAGGTAGCGATCCAGGCTCTGGTCGAGAGCGCGCCGCGCGGCAACGGGCAGCACGCTCTCGACGACGACGCCGACCGGCTGCCGGACGGGAGCGGCCGGGGGCGGTACGGCGATCGACGGGGCGGCGCAGCCGGCCACGGCCAGCAGGACAGAGAGCGAGAGCCTCCGAACACGCATGTGCGGGAGCCTGCCACTCACAATCCCAAAGACCGGGGGCGCGGCTGGTCAAGCGGAGGCCAGTTCCTACGCGGCCCTGGGGCGCTTTCTCCGCTGGAACGGGAGGAACCGGTCAGCCAGGTGCGGGCGGGACGGTGTGAGCGTGGGTTCGACCGCGATGATCCGGTCGAACCTGAACGCCCTGATCGCCCGGCGCATCCTGCACACGCCGACCAGATACCAGTATTCGCGGTGGACTAGGCACGTCACCGGCTCGACGTCGCGCGTGGAGACGGTGCCCGAGGCGTCGCGGTAGTGCAGGCGGATCATGAGGCGGCTGGTGATGGCGTCGGCCATGAGCCTGGCCCTGGAGGCGACCTCCACGGGCAGCGGCTCCGTCAGGGTCGTGAGCGTGGTGGCGATGACGTCGTCGTCGAGCTCCAGGTGCTCGAACGCGTGCTGCAGGCCACGCCGTGCGGTGACGGCCTGGGGGCCCGCTCCGAGGTGAGCGAGGGAGAGGGCGAGGGCGGCGATCTCGGCGGTCGTCAGCGGGCGAGTATCGTGCTTCACGACTGTCGTCATACCCCAAGAATAGGGACCACGACCGACATTTTTCGAAAGCCTGTGCGGCAGGTGACAGTCTTATCGCCTGCCGCATAGGCCATAGTCACTTCGACAACTGGGACAGATCGCGCGAGGCGCCGGTGGACGCGGACGTCGTCATCGCCGCGTACGCCTGCAGCGCCACGCTCACCGGCCGGTTGCGGTCGCGCGGCCGGTATCCGCCCAGGTCCGCCAGGAGCCGCTCGCGCCGCGCGGCCAGCTCGGCCTCGGGCACCCGCAGCTCCATCGACCGGTTGGGGATGTCGATGTCGATGATGTCGCCGTCCTCGACCAGCGCGATCGCCCCGCCCTCGGCCGCCTCGGGGGAGGCGTGGCCGATCGACAGGCCGGAGGTGCCGCCGGAGAAGCGGCCGTCGGTGATGAGCGCGCAGGCCTTGCCGAGCCCCTTGCCCTTCAGGAAGGACGTCGGGTAGAGCATCTCCTGCATGCCGGGGCCGCCCTTGGGGCCCTCGTAGCGGATGACCACCACGTCGCCCTCCTTGACGCGCCCGCCGAGGATGCCCTCGACCGCCTGCTCCTGCGACTCGAACACCACCGCGGGGCCGCTGAACTTCCAGATCGACTCGTCCACCCCGGCCGTCTTCACCACCGCGCCGTCACGCGAGATGTTGCCGTAGAGGACGGCCAGACCGCCGTCGGCGGTGTAGGCGTGCTCACGGTCGCGGATGCATCCGGCCGTGCGGTCGAGGTCGAGGTCGTCCCAGCGGTTGTCCTGCGAGTACGCCTTGACCGTGCGGACGTTGCCGGGGGCCGCGTGCCACAGCTCGACGGCCTCGGGCAGCACCGTCGGCGACTTCGCGTCCCAGGAGGCCAGCATGTCGGCCAGCGTGCCGCCGTTCACGGTGGGCACGTCGCGGTGCAGCAGCCCGGCCCGGTCGAGCTCGCCCAGGATGGCGGGGATGCCGCCGGCGCGGTGGACGTCCTCGATGTGGTACTTGTTCGTGGCCGGAGCGACCTTGCAGATGCACGGTACGCGCCGCGAGATCTCGTTGATCTCCTTGAGCCCGAAGTCCACCTCGGCCTCACGGGCGGCGGCCAGGATGTGCAGGATCGTGTTGGTCGAGCCGCCCATCGCGACGTCGAGCGTCATGGCGTTCTCGAACGCGTCGCTGGTGGCGATAGAGCGCGGCAGCACCGACTCGTCGCCGTCCTCGTAGTAGCGGCGGGTGATCTCGACGAGCTGGCGCCCGGCGTCCTCGAACAGCTTCTTGCGCGCCTTATGCGTGGCCAGGATCGTGCCGTTGCCCGGCAGCGCGAGCCCCATGGCCTCGGTCAGGCAGTTCATGGAGTTGGCGGTGAACATGCCGGAGCAGGAGCCACAGGTCGGGCAGGCGCTCTCCTCCAGCTCCAGTAGCTCGGCGTCCGAGACGGAGTCGTCAGCGGAGGCGATCATCGGGTCGATCAGGTCGAGCTTCTTGCCGGGCGTCTTGCCGGCCTCCATGGGGCCGCCCGAGACGAAGATCGTCGGGATGTTCAGCCGGAACGCGGCCAGCAGCATGCCCGGAGTGATCTTGTCGCAGTTGGACACGCAGATCAGCGCGTCGGCGCAGTGGGCGTTGACCATGTACTCCACGGCGTCGGCGATCAGCTCGCGCGACGGCAGCGAGTAGAGCATGCCGCCGTGGCCCATCGCGATGCCGTCGTCCACGGCGATCGTGTTGAACTCCCGCGGGATCGCCCCGGCCTCCCTGATCGCCGCGGACACCACGTCGCCGACTTCCCGGAGATGCACATGACCCGGAACGAACTGGGTGAAGCTGTTGGCCACCGCGATGATCGGCTTGCCGAAGTCGCTCCCGGCTACGCCGGTCGCCCGGAGCAGGGCCCGGGCACCGGCCATGTTCCTGCCGTGGGTGACTGTACGTGACCTGAGGGCGGGCATTGGGCATCTCCCATCGCTAGCGAGTCTTCACATGTTACGGCCACCTGCCCGGCGACTGAGACACGTGTCCACACATCGGACGGCTGGTTACCGGATCGAGTCCTGAAGAGCGTGGCTAAACGGGGAGCCGTACGGCGGCGAGCTGGGTCGACTGGGCCACCAGTCGCCCCTTGTCGTCCCAGATGTGGGCCGCCTCGTCCATCCGGTCGCCCCCGACGTCCGTGGCCGACATCCGCACCCTGATCGGCCCGGGAGCGGGCAGCCTGCGGATGTACGCCGACAGCTGGATCGTCGGCACCCACCCGGACAGCCCCAGGTCGAACGAGACGGGCGGCACCGGGTCGAGCGCCACCAGCAGGCTCAGCGGGTCCCAGTCCGAGCCGTCGGCCAGCCGCTGCCAGCTCGCGATGACGCCGCGCCTGGTGGGGGCGCCGAACGCGAAGGACAGATGCTCGGGAACGATGCGCTCCTCGATCACGGACATCAGCGGCACCGTGAGGTCCGTGCCCGGGGGATCGGTCGGGGCCAGGAAGCATTCGTCCTCGGGAGGCAGCTCGACCGGCCCGTGCGCCGACCACCAGGGGTCAGAGTCGTCGAGCAGGCCGAGTGTGATGTGCGACTCGACGCGCGTACGGCCGTCCTGCACCAGAGCGGCTCTGACCTGCGCCACGCTCCTGCCGACCCGGAGCGTCTCGACGCGCGCCAGGGCCTCGCCGGGCTCGGGCGGCTCGATGAAGGCGCCGCTGACGGCCGTGACGTGCGGATGGCCCGCGCCCGCCCCGCTCTCGGTCGCGGCCCTGGCGAGCACGGCCAGGAGGTAGCCACCGTGCAGCCGGTCGCCGACGCTCCACTGGGCGTCCAGCACGGCCTCGAACTCGCCGTCGCCTCGAGCGGTCAATGCGGTCGCTTCTCGAAAATTCCCCATTTTTCGTGCTCCTCTCCGCTGGAGATCAGGTTGACACCGTCAACCTGACGGCGTCAACCTGAGACCATGACCATCACCAGACGCGTGCGCGCACGACGCGGAGAGGGAGTGCTCCTGCGGGAGGAGATCCTGCGAGCGGCGGAGAAGCTGCTGGACGAGTCGGGCAGCGAGGACGCGCTCACGCTGCGCGCGGTAGCCATGCGCGCGAGGGTGTCCACGCCGTCGGTCTACATGCACTTCGCCGACAAGGGCGCGCTCGTCGAAGCGGTGTGCCTGCGGGTCTGGGGCGAGTTCGGCCGGATGTTCACCGAGAACCTGGGCGGCGACCCGTTCCTCGCCCTGGGCAAGTGTGCGCGCGCGTACGCCCGCTTTGCCCTGGACCACCCGGTGCAGTACAGAGTGCTGATGATGCGGGCCTCGACGGGACCGGGCGTGCCCCCGGCCGCCGCCGAGTGCTTCCGTCACATGGTGAACGCGGTCTCGGCCTGCGTGGAGACCCGTGTGCTCGAGGGCGATCCAGAGGAGCTCGCGCTGGGCCTCTGGTCGGCCGTGCACGGCTGCGTCTCCCTGCTGATCGCCCAGCCGTCGTTTCCGTGGCCGCGTGACAGGGAGGCGCTCATCGACCAGATCGTCCGCATGGCCGGCTTCGGCACCGCGCTGTACTCGCGCCTGCCGCAGCAGCTGCCGCCGAGCGCGGAGCTGGCCAGGGCCCTGGACGACTTCGGCGCCCGGCTGGTGCCGGACGCCGGGGAGCCGGAGATCTAGTCGTCGCCGTACCGGGCGGGGAGGACCTGGGCCGCGATGTCGTAGATCCGGTCGATCTCGCTGTTGGTCAGCGCCCGCTCCCGCTTGGTGATCCACTTGCGGGCGCGGTCGCCCTGGTAGACGTCCACGCCGCGAATGGTCATGATCTTCCACGGCACCGGGGGGCCGTAGATGGCGAGCGAGGGCACGACCGCCACCTCGCGGCCGAACGACTTGGTGATCAGCTCGCTGGCCTGCGACGCCTCCCATTTGGCCTCGGCGAGGCGGGCCTTCTTGTCGAAGGGGCCGTGGAAGAGCTTCTTGCCCATCTGCACGCGTACGGGCAGCCGCTTGTCCCACTTCTCGGAGTCGACCGCGTACACACCGGTCGGGCCGACCACGAGATGGTCGATCTGGGCCTCGCTGTTGGGGATCGCCCTGGCGTGGAGCGTGCGGTAGCCGCTGCGCTCGAGCTTGCGCAGCTGCGCCTCCGTGCGGCGCTCCGCCACGGACGTGCGCCGCCAGGCGGGCACGGACGAGTGCGAACGCGCGCGATAGAACGCGTCCAGGATGGCCGCGACCACGCCCGCGGTCACGCCCACCCGCCAGTCGCCCACGAGGAAGCCCACCACCACGGCGACGGCGATCGCCAGCAGCGCGCGGTTGCGCAGGCGGCGAAAGCCCGGTTGTTGCAGCAGGTTACGTACGGACGCCCGTTCGACGGGCGCGTACGTGGAGGTGGGCGCCGAAGGCTGCGCGGCGGCGGTCTGCTCGCTCTCAGGCCGGTCGCTCACCCAGATCGGTGACGCGTTGTGACCGTCTTCTCGCTGGTTGTCGGAGTCCACGTAACTCACCGTAGCTCGGAGATCGGAAAGATTCCTAGTGTTGCCCTGTCCATAGTTTTATGGCCCAGCTCATCGTGTTCCACGCGCGTTATGCGGGTATGTTCTACATTCTTCTCTAGAGAAGTCGTCTCACTTTTGATCTTACCTGGTGGACACTCCCAGGGTGGGTCTGGCCCGGTGCGCGCATCGGGATTACGTTCGTTGTGTGCACAGCGCGGGCGAGATTCTGCTCTTCCTCATCGGGGTTTCGTTGGGGCTGTTCGTGTTGATCAGCCTGCTGGTCATGGTGCCGGGGCGCGGCACCCAGCGCCGGGCCGAGTCGGGCCCGGTGTGGCTGGGCGGTCCGTCCAGGAGCGAGCGCGGCGTGAGCACCTCGGGCCTGGTGCTCGCCGACCGGACGGCGCACTGGGCGGAGGTTCCCGAGCACGACTGGGTGGCCGCCGCCGAGACGGCCGAGCCCGGCAGACACGTCGGCGGGGCCTCCGCCGGATGGTGAGGTGACGATGCGAGGACTGAGCGTCGCCCAGGCCGACGACGTCAGACGGGCCCTGCACGCCGCCGAACGGCGCAGCGGGCTCAGGTTCGGCGTGTTCCTCGGTGAGCCGGTGGGCTCGCGCCGCCACTTCGCCGAACGCCTGCACGCCGCCCTGGGCGAGGAGGCCGGCGGCGCCGTGGTGATCTTCGTGGACCTGCGCGGCCGCGCCCTGGAGATCGTGACGGGCGAGCAGGCGAGGAGGCGGCTGCCGGACGGGGCCTGCCGGTTGACGGCGATGTCGATGGCCACGGCGTTCAGTGTGGGCGACCTGGTGGGCGGCCTCCTGTACGGCATCGCCGCCCTCGCCGAACAAGCCACCGCCCGCCACTGACCCCCACGGCGGGCGGCCGGTCAGGGGCGTTCGAGCAGTTTCACGATGTGCTCGCTGACCCCCTGCAGCAGCGTCGCCGGTTCGATCGGCGCGCCCGCGATGGCCGAGAACAGCGCGGGCAGCCCAGGCAGCGGGAACCCGTCGTCCTCGAGCGCCGAGGCCCCGACGGCGTTCTTGTCGAGCGCGGCGCGGCTGCGTTCCCAGGCGTCGAGCACCTCCTCCGGCGACGGCACCCCGAACCCGTGCCCCACCGGAGCCGCGTGCCGCAGCCGCACGAGCGGGGTGTCGGCGAAGGTGAGGGCCGTACGGGCGCGGACCTGGAGGTCGGCGCGCGGCACGGGCGGGATCCAGTCCATGGCCGTGCACGGGTTGCGGCAGGTGGCGACGCAGACGGCGAGCGCGCCGGCCACCTGGCTGTGCTGCCGGTCGAAGTACGCGCGCCAGCCCTCGCCCGGCTCCGTCGCCACCCGCAGCGTCCGGTTGGTGGCGGACTGCTCCGACTTGGTGTGGTCGCACTCCCGATCGCCGATCACACCGAAGCGGCTCCCCGGCGCGCTCAGCCCGTCGGGCCAGCGGGCGGGGTCGCCGGCGTGGCCGAGGTGAGGCTCGAAGGCCAGCAGCGGCAGGTATTCGCTGGCGATGTGGACCGCGGCGATCATCGTGCTCAGCTCGCGACGGTGCCACCGTACGGCGATCACCTCGAGCAGCAGGCCGTACGCGGGCCGCAGCGAGTCGAGCGCCCCGCGGGGCTGCTCGCGCGGTGTCTGCGGCATGTGGCACGCCCGCGCACGCCGCCGCAGGTCGGCCGGGACGCTCCTGGCCTCGGCCGCGAAGTCCTCGGCGTCGAGCGAGAGCAGCCGGTGGCCGAACTCGCACACCTCGGCGACCTCCGCCACCGGCGCGAGCGCGCCGAGGTCGGCGAAGGCGTAGCGGCGGGCAAGGGCGACGAACAGGTCACGAGTCGAGTCCACCCGACGACTCTCTCATGGCCGGCGAGCGGTGAGGGATCCGCCGGATCTCACCCAGGACACGGGGAGCGGATGCACTGGATCTCTCCCGCCGGGCCGCTGGCTGTGGGTTCGGCGGTCGGGGGCGGCTCCTCGGGGCCGGGCGTGGTCGGCTGCTCGGTCGGCTCGGGCTGCGAGGCGGTCGGCGTGGGGTTGGTGGTGGGCGTCCTGGTCGGGGTCGTGCTCACCGTGGCGCTGGGGCTCGGCACGTGCGTGGCGCGGGTCGGCTTGGAGGTCGGGACGCGCCTGGGCGGGGGGGTGGTGGCGGGCCGGGTGGCGTTCGACGGCGGCGGCGGGGAGACGGTGGCCGCGGGGGAGTCCGCGGGCAGCGGCACCTCGCCGGTCGTCGGCTGGGCGGGCCGCAGCCAGACCGAGCCCGCCACGGCCGCCGACACGACCACGGCCGCGGCCATGGTGAGCACCGCCCGCATCGCGCGGCGGGGGCGCGGCGTGGGCGGCGTGTCCGGAGCGGCCAGCGCCTTGCGCGCGGCCTCCGACATCAGCGTGGCCGTCATCCAGCGCCGGTCGGGCGTCTTCTCCAGCGCCCGCGACACCACCTGACGCGGCCCGGGAGGCACGCCGTCGGGCAGGCGCGGCACGGGGGAGTTGAGGTGCTTGAAGATGATCTGTACGGGCGTGTCGCCCTGGAACGGGAGCTGCCCCGTCAGGCATTCGTACGCCACCACCCCGAGGGCGTAGACGTCGACCGCGGGCGTCACGTCGCTGGCCGTGGCCATCTCCGGGGCGCAGTAGCCGGCCGAGCAGAGCATCGTGCCCGTGGCCGTCAGGTGGCCGGCCGAGACCGAATGGGCGATGCCGAAGTCGGTGAGCACCACGCTGCCGTCGAGCCTGACCATGAG